>CAZXRG010000033.1:0-12171 GCA_964642935.1 uncultured Rhodobacterales bacterium
CCCGTGGCTGAAATAGCGATGACTGCGGCCAGAAAAATCCCCACATAACCGATGCCAGAGACAATCGCGTTGGACGCCCCGCGATCCATCTCCATACGAGGCAGGACCGAGCCTTTCACAACCGCCTGGATCATCCGCGTGATCGTATAGCCGATGGCAAAGACGAGAATAAACGTGAGCACATCGGTCACGGACAGGCGCACATCTCCAATGCTCACGCCATCGCGCAGCCAAATCCAGACCTCCTGCAATTCACTGACCCGAGCCCCCCAAATCAGGGCGAGCATGGGCACGGCAATGGATGTGAGGACAAAACCGCCAATCAGCGGAATAGAGCGATACTTCCGGCTGGTGTCACGCACCTCAAGCCAACCATCGACCGCATCCCGGAAGGTCACATAAATCGCCACCAACCCGCCGATAAGTGCAAGCGTGAAAACCGCAGGCGCAAAAAGCGCTGAGGCAGCCGATTGATAGCCGACCGCAGCCAATACCGGCACGATCAAAGCAATCGCCACGCCTGCGCGACTTAACCCGTCGCGAATGGCATTGGTGGCAGGCACGGCCGCAGGTTCATCATCCTCGTCCTCTGACACAACCGCCACCGCGCGAGAGCGTATGTGAAGTGACAGACGTGCAAGAAACAAAGAGCCGAGCAGGAACAAAGGAAACAGCAAAACCGCCAGCGTGCTGTCAGACAATCCGGCCTCGCTCACGATGAACTGCACCAGCATCATTAAAGCCAACATCAGAGCAACCAGCAGCGCATTCCGCCGCCCGCCTCTCGCATAGCGCGGCTCCATATTCATCACTGCCAGATCAGGATCTTCTGGCGAAAACAGAGCATTTGCCAGCCAGTAGGCCAGCAGAATGACCAAAGCCATGGGGATCAAAGCGGTCGTAAAATTGACATCCGACGCTCTGGGATCGAGCTGATCCAAACCCATAATCACCGCAATGGCCGCGATCAGCGGCAGCAGGTTGCGCATGATCCCACGAACCGTGCGCCAGACATGACGCCAGACGCTATCGGATTGCGCCATATACCTGTCGTTGAGCTGAGCCATGGCGCGCGGCTTGGCCACGAACTGGATCAAAAGCCCCACAAGCACAAGCAGTCCCGCAAACGGAATGCGTCCCACCCATTGTGATCTTAGGAACGAATTATCCAGAGCGCCCCGAACATCGCTGGCCACACCTTCACCGGCCCCGATCAACTCTGACGCCGTTGTGGACCAATGGGAGGGGTTCAAAGGAGACGGGCCAAGGCTGGTCAATTCATCCGAAAGACGCCCCCGAACAACTCCATCAATCTCACCGATCAATCCATCCGCACGCTCATAAGCCGCTTGCGCCCTTAACAGAGGCACTTTGGCCGCCGAGATGGCCGCTTCGATTTCCGCACGTTCCTGAGCGATCTCTAGGGCCTCGCTCTCGCCCTCCTCAGGTGCCGCACCCAAAGTTTCCAGCTCGGCCTCCAACGTCTCAACACGCGCCCGCAGCGTATCCTGCGCCTCAAGCGCTACGCCCCTCTGATCGCTCAGATCATTGCGCAAGGCCTCGAATTGTTCATTGGATGTGCCCTGATCCTCAAGCACCCCGACCGCACGTTCCGCCGTGGCGGCCCATTCCTCAACGGGCAGATTATCTGTCTGCCCATGAGACGCCACCGGGAAAACCCAGATCAGCGCACTCAAGAGCAAACAGACGTATAGCTGTAGCAAGGGGTGTGTGTGCTTTAGTATCCGACTAACTGAGGTTGAAATCAATGCGTTTCTCAAGCCTCAGCATCCTCAAACACATTCGGAACCTCCAAAGCTGCGCGCTCCATCCAAGCGGGAACGGGCAATTCTTTTTCACGCAAAAACGCGGGATTAAACAGTTTGGTTTGATAGCGCGTGCCATAATCACATAGGATCGTCACAATCCGATGCCCCGGCCCCATCTCACGCGCCATACGCATAGCACCTGCAATGTTCACTCCCGACGAGCCCCCGAGACAGAGGCCCTCTTCTTCCAGAAGGTCAAACACGATGGGCAAAGCCTCCGTGTCGGGGATCGTGTAAGGCATATCCACCGCAAGACCTTCGAGATTGGCCGTAATACGCCCCTGCCCGATCCCTTCAGTGATCGAGCCCCCCTCCGCTTTCAACGTGCCATTGGCGTAATGCCCGTAAAGGGCCGAGCCACCGGGATCCGCCAAACCGATCTTCACAGTATTAGAGCGCTCTCGCAGTCCTTGGGCCACGCCTGCCAAAGTCCCACCAGAGCCAACAGCACAGATGAACCCGTCAACCTTTCCATCAGTCTGCTCCCAAATCTCAGGCGCAGTGCTGTCGATATGGGCTTGGCGATTGGCCACATTGTCAAACTGATTGGCCCAAATGGCCCCATGAGGCTCGGTCTTATTGAGCGCCTTGGCCAGACGCGCGGAATATTTCACGAAGTTATTGGGGTTCTTGTAAGGCACCGCAGGAACCTCGATCAATTGCGCCCCCGCCAGACGGATCATGTCCTTCTTTTCCTGACTTTGCGTATTGGGAATAACGATGACGGTCTTGAACCCCATGGAGGCCCCGACCAGCGCCAAACCGATCCCGGTATTGCCCGCCGTGCCCTCCACAATCGTGCCACCGGGCTGCAGATCGCCCCGCGCCACCGCGTCCGTGATAATCCCCAAAGCCGCGCGGTCTTTCACCGATTGGCCGGGGTTCATAAACTCGGCTTTCCCCAAAATCTCACACCCCGTCAGTTCGGAGGCTTTACGCAACTTAATCAATGGCGTCTGGCCAACGGTGCTGGAAAGATCAGGCTTGAATTGCATGGGGGGACGTATCCTTATTGGCAAGCATTGCTGTCTGGGCAACCTATGGGCTTTGATGCCCCCCATCAAGCGCATGTTAAGACATTGGTGGCACACTCACGGGCTGTTGAAAAAAACTTGCGCCAGACCCTATTGAAGTGATCTAAACCCACCCTAACTCCGTATCATACTTAACAAACAACAAATCAGGCCGATCTCAACGATGTCAGTCCAGTATCACCCAGAAGAGGAAACCCTCGCGGAATATGCCCTTGGGGCATTGGCGCCGGGCATGGAACTCCTTGTTGCCTCCCATCTGACCTATTGTGCAGAAAGTCGCAACCGCGTGGCGCGTTATGAAGCCATGGGCGGTGCTGCTTTGGACATTGCAGATCCGTCAGAGGTCAGCGCGCCCTCGCTGGAGGCCACTTTGGCGATGATCAACGCCCCTGACCCCATCGAGACCCCCGCCCCTCAGGGTGAATCCATATTCCCGACGGCCTTGCAAAAGCTTCTGCCCGAAGACCTCGACAGCATCGACTGGTCTTTCCGTCTTCCGGGCATTTACGAGCATGAGATGAGCGGTTTTGGCGATGAGAAAGTTTCTCTGTTAAAAGCCAAACCGGGCGCAAAAATGCTGTCCCACACCCATGAGGGCGAGGAAGCCACGCTCATTCTGGCCGGACAGATGAAAGATGGCGATAAGATTTACACCAAAGGCGATGTGGCCCAAGCGGATCATGACCATGATCACAGGCCTGAAATCATCGGTGATGAAATGTGTATTTGCCTTATCGTTTTATCTGGTAAGATGCGGTTCACCGGAACAATAGGACGCGCATTAAACGTTTTGGTGCGTTGATAGCGACATGACCCTTTCTCGCAGAACTCTTCTCGCAGGCGCTGCAGGCACAGCGTTGAATGTACCATTTTCAGCCTTCGCGGCGAATGGTACAGCGACGCGGAAGTTCAGTGCGGCACGTGGATCATCGGACGCAGGTCACCAGAAAATCTCCCTCACGCGCAGCGGTGATGTGGTCACCATTGACCTTGAAACCCGTCTGAAAGTCCGCCTGCTTGGCATTCCGGTTTTCCGCTACAGCCTCAACAGTCGCGAGGTTTGGGAAGGTGGCGTCCTCCAGAGCATTTCTGGAAAAACCGACGACAATGGAACGCCCGAATTCGTGGAAGCCCGCCGTGTGGCCTCCGGCCTTGAGGTCAACGGCTCGGACTTTAAGGGTGTGGTCAAAGGCAATATCGCCTCCACGTCCTTCTTTACCACCAGCCTCTTGGATCGCACCACTTGGGTCTCCACCCAAGGCGGCCTGCCCATTGATGTCAAAGTCACCAAAAAGGGCCGCGCAACGCTTGGTTTGCCAGAGGGCAATGTGGTCTGCACACACTATCATTTAGGCGGCAAACTGAAGATCCCGATTGATGCCTATTTTGACGGGAACGGCGATCTGGCCGGATATACGTTTGACGCCAAAGGCGAGCAGGCCCGCGTTCTGGCCACCTCCACAACCCCCGTTCTGAATTCCATCTGGACCTGATTTATTGTCCATCTTCAATCAAGTGATGACACCCAAAGACGGGGCCGCATGGGTCACGGGTGCAAGTTCGGGCATCGGCAAAGCACTTGTGGCGCGATTGGTCGCCGAAGGCTGGACAGTCTATGCCACCGCAAGGCGCACGGATCGGCTTGAGAAAATGGCGCTCGACAGTACCGGTCCGGGCCGCATCATCGCCGCCGCCGGTGATGTCACGGATGCCGCCCAAATGCGTCAAATCGTCGAGAAAATCACCGCCAATGACACACTCGCCCTCGCCGTTTTGAACGCAGGCATCTACATGCCCATGCGCGCCCGCGCCTTTTCCGCCGAGACCGCGCGGGAAATGTTCGACGTCAATCTGGTCGGGGTGACAAACGCGCTCGATCCGGTCCTCAAGAGTATGATTACCGCGCAAAAGGGCCATGTGGCCCTGACCGCCTCAGTGGCTGGCTATCGCGGCCTTCCCGGAGCCGCGCCCTATTCCGCCACCAAAGCAGGTCTGATTGCCATGGCCGAAGCCCTTGCCATGGATTTGATCGATGAGGGCGTGCGCATCTCGGTGATCAACCCGGGCTTTGTGGAAACCGACGCGACTGCGGTCAATGACTTTGAAATGCCGTTCCTTCAAACAACCGATGAAGCGGCCGAGGCCATTGTCAAAGGCCTTGGGAAACCCGGTTTTGAAATTGCCTTCCCATGGATATTCGCTCGTATCCTGCGCGTCATCGGACTGCTGCCGAACCGCGCTTACTTCTGGGCGGTGCGCAAAGCGACGGGCTGGAAAGATACTTAAGTCGCCTCAATACGCGCGCGCAACGCAACCTGAGCCGCGCGATCAATCGGAAAATTCCACATCATAGCCACTGCGATCATTTTCAAAGCAATCGGACCCAATCCGTAAAGCAGTGCCATTGCTTGCAACGCGCCCACGTCATTCTCGATGGCCACATCAAACCCGACCAGATCAAGATAAATAAGCGAGGCGGCCCCTGAAACCGCCAGCGCCAGCTTGGTCGCCACCGACCACAGCGCAAAAAACGCTCCCGTTTGCTGGGCCCCGCTTTGATCCGTCGCCACATCCACCAAATCCGCTTGAATGGCAGAAGGCAGAGCCAAATCCGCTCCCAAAGCGGCACCGCTGAGCACGCAGATCACCGCGAAATAGGGCCAACCGCCGTCTCCAAGGGCGAGCGTCCACACGAAAATCGCCCCCGCATAAATCATCGCCCAACACCAAACCCGATGTTTGGAATAGCGCCCGACCAGCCAGTTCCACAAAGGTGCCCCGAGTACGGCGGCTCCGAAATAAACCACCAATAGAGGCCCGCTCATCTCCGCCGCCCCGAGCCTATAGGAGACGAAAAACACAAACAAAGTTGCCGCGATCCCATTGGCCAAACCATTGATAAAATAAGCCAGCAACAGCCGTCGGAATATCGCCTGACTGCGCAAAATAGAGATCACATCCCATAAAGCGGGAGCTTTACGCCCGTAATTCACCGCGTCCGGCACCTTCCACCAGCAAACGGCCACCGCAATCGGCAGGATCAAAACCACCTGCCATGCAATCAGCTCCATCCCGCCAGCGCCACCGCCACCAATCCCGTAAAGAACTGCGGCACCAATCGTGCCAATAAGCCCCGCACTCTCGCGCCAAATCGCAATCTTCCCGCGTTCCACATAATCACCCGACAGCTCCGCCCCCCAAGCGAAATAGGGCGTCATGGCCAAGGTCCAGCCAAAGGTCAGCACAAACAGCCAGCCTGCAAACCAACCAATCCCGACATCTAGAGGGGGTACGAACAACTGCCAAGTTGCCAGCATCACCACCGGCGTGGCCGCCACCAACCACAGTTTGCGCCGCCCCAAAACGCCCGTACCATCGCTTAGATGACCCACGACAGGATCGCTCACCGCATCAAAGACGCGAATGGCCAGAAGCACGAAACCAAGCGTGGCAAGGCTCAACCCATAAGCGCCCGCATAAAACTCGGCCAAAAACACAAAAACAGGGAAATACATAGCCGCAAGCGGAAGAGCCGGGAGCCCATAAGAGGCGCGAATTGATCTGGAAATGACTGAGGTGCTCATTCAAGCAAAACTGACGTATTTCAGCCCCGTGTCAACGCCACAAACGCCCGGCCATCGCCGAGAAGGTGCCCGCCAGCAGTCCACCAAACACCATAACCACAAGCACCTGCCAGATCGTGATGAAAGAGGCATATTCCATAGTTTTCGTCATCAGCCCTTCCATCATCTCATCAATCGTATTGTAGGCGTGATAAAAGAAGCCGCGATAAACAAAGTGACCCGCCGCAATGACCGCACAGGTCAGATAAACAATAATGGACGCAGCAATACCCCCGCTCCACCCACCACGATAGCCGCGCTCAGCAGCAGGCCCAAGCTTGATCCAGCCAACAACAAAACCGACAATCGCGAAAAACATATGGTTGACGCCGCTACCATTTTGCAAATCTTCCACCTGAAAAAGCAGCACGGCAGATACGCCATAAGACGCAAGTGCTAATGCAATGGCGGCGACCAATTTCGCAGCAGTCGGCATCCAAATACCCCAATATCCGGCGATTAGACCTTAGCGGTCAAACCGATCTGAACAACATCTGTCGTCCTCGCACGGAAACAAGCGGCACAGGACGCCAGATAGAAATTCCACATGCGCCGGAACCGGTCATCAAAGCCCAAAGGCTCGATCTGACCCCAGGATTGATTGAAATCCTTGTACCAACGCCGCAGTGTTTCAGAATAACTATCACCAAATTCAAGCATTTCTGTGACGCTCAGATCAGCCTGAGCAAACTGGGAGTTCAACGCCTGTTTGCTGGGCAGCATTCCACCTGGGAATATGTATTTCTGAATAAAATCAACGCTCTTGCGGTAGCTGTCAAAAATATGGTCCGAGACCGTAATGATCTGAAGCCCCGCAATTGCGCCCGGATTAAGGCGATCTCGCACCGTATTGAAGTAGGTCGGCCAGTAGCTTTCGCCCACCGCCTCGAACATCTCAATGGATGCAATGCCGTCATATCGCGCGGTCTCATCGCGATAATCGCGCATGACAATCTCGACCTTTTCGTTCAGCCCTTCTTTAAACATCCGCTGTTTTGCAAAGTCGTGCTGCTCTTGTGAAATTGTCAGACCAGTGACCTTTGCCCCGCGCGTCTTGGCCGCATGTTCGGCAAAACCGCCCCATCCACAGCCGATTTCCAGAACATGATGATTGTCCCGCGCCCCGATAATGTCGCAGATATTCTCGTATTTTTGCGCCTGTCCGGTCGCCGTATCCTCATCCGCGCGAAACAGAGCCGAGGAGTAAGTCATGGTCTCATCCAACCAGGCCCCGTAAAACCTATTGCCCAAATCGTAATGGGCCGAGATGTTCTTGCGCGCCTGCCGCTTGGAGTTGGAACGCAACCAATGGCACAGACGCTCATACATGCGCACCAAAGCGATCCCCGGCAAATCTTCTCGGATTTCGTCATTGCTCAACAAGAAAACATCCAAAAGCGCTTGCAGGTCCGGCGTGTCCCACCAGCCATCCATATAGGCTTCGGCAAACCCCAACTCGCCGTCTCGCACAACCCGCGAAAACAGACCCGGATTGATCACCTCAAGCGTGCCATGGGGGCCTGGCTCACGTCCATTGATGCGAAACACCCGACCATCCGGCAGTTTCATATCCAAAATACCAATTTTGAGATCACTCAAATTGCCAAATGCCGCCGAGAAGTATCTCGGCAGGTTTTTCTGACCCGTTAAAGTCGTAAATGCATCCATCTTCCCGCTCCCACCAACGAGTTTTGCTCAATATTTCAAATAGAGCAAGTGTTACGAGGTGCTGTTCTTCTCAGAAAACACCTGCGTTTTAGAGTATCGACGGAAATAAACCCCTTTGAGCGAAAGTCTCAAAGCCTCCCAATGTATCCCCGCCACGACTTTGAGCGTCATCAAAGGATGGCCCACAAACATTCCAAATAAAGCGCGATCCGTTAACGGCCTTCGATCCCCATTAAGTGCCGAAATCAGGGTTTCTCCCTCTGCCCCGCCCTGTTTGATGCGCAAACTCAACCGCTCTTTTGGAGCTGATCCTCTGAAGTGATAGGTCTGCTCCAGCTCGATAAAGGGCGAGACATACATGCCCTTTTCCTGATCATGCGAGATCACCCCGCTGGAGGGATCACAAGGCAAAACATAGGCCAGCTGATCCCCAAAGGTGTTCTTCACCTCATAAAGGATCGAGGTCAGACCATCGTTCTCGTCATATCCATAATAAATCGTGAGCGGATTAAACACGAACCCCAAGATACGAGGGAAGGCGAGGATCCTAACCCGCTCGGGCCGCGCCAATCCTTCGCGCGCGTGGGCCGCATCAATCCAAGGCCGCAAACGCGATCCATCCCGCGCCCCGTGATCCGCATCATGAAACGACATCAACCCAAAGCGATTGTAGTTCATGAGTTTGAGCGGGGCCAAACTGCGCTCGATCTCATCAAGATCAAGAAACACCGAAAAGACGCGATACCGGAATTGATGGGTCACAGGACGAAGACGCATATGCATCACCCGCCCCTTGTAAAGGCAGCCCCCCACCGCCTCCGTCACGCAGCAGCATCCAGACGAGGCTCAAAGGCTTGCGGAACACTCCCGATCCAAGCAGGTTCCGCGCCGAGGGCCGCGGCCACGCGAAGCCCAGAGCGCAACCCGTCTTCATGGAACCCATATCCAAGCCAAGCGCCCGCATACCAAAGACCACCTTGGCCCTGAATGAGATCGACCTGCTTTTGCAATTCAAACGTGTTGGCTTCAAAGACCGGATGATCGTAATTAAAGCGCCCATGCACCAAATCAGCCGCTGGCTCATCTTGCGGATTTAGGCTGACAAACAAAGGCGTTTCATGGGGGATCGACTGAAGCCGGTTCATCCAATAGGTCACGGGAGCCTTCCGCGTGGGATCGCTCGTCACCTCATCGGTTAAGAAATTCCAGCTCGACCAAACCTTCTTGCGTTTGGGCATCAACGCGGCGTCGGAATGCAGCAAAGCCACATTGTTGGAAACCCGAAACCCGCCCAAAACCGAGCGTTCCAAATCCGTCGCATCGTCCAGAAGCCGCGCGGTTGTGGGCGCATGTGTTGCCATCACCACCTGATCAAACAAAGCCGTTGTCCCGTCAGCAAACGTCAAGCGCGGCTTTTCAAATCGCCGATCCACCTGAACAATCTCGGCATTTGAAATCGCACGCTCTCCGAGAGCCGCAATAATGCGATCGACATAAATCCGGCTCCCCCCGTCCACAGTACGCCAGCGCTGTGACGCCTCCATTCCGGTCATCAGGTCATGATTGCGAAAGAAGGTCACGAAGTTGCGCGCGGGAAAATCCATAATCTCGGCCACTGGAGTTGACCAAATGGCCCCACCCATGGGCAAAATAAAGCGATCACGAAACCAGTCCGAATAGCCTTCCTTGGCGATCCATTCCCCCAAAGACACCCCGTCCAAAGCGCCGCTGTCCAACTGTTCGGGAGCGCTTGTGTTAAAGCGTTTAATCTCGGTGAGCAGTTTGAGAAATCCGGGCCGAAACGCATTCTGCCTTTGCGCGAAAATCTTATCCAGCGAGTCAAACGCATATTCCAAACGCCCCCCGAGCAGAGACATCCCAAAGGACATGTCAGACCATTTTGTTGGCACGCCCAAATGCTCGAACAGACCCGTCAGATTGGGGTAATTATTGTAGTTGTAAACGATGAAGCCCGTGTCCACGTCCACAGACTTCCCAGCCATCTCGACTGTTTGGGTGTTTGCGTGCCCGCCAAATCTATCACCAGCCTCAAACAAAGTGACGTCATGGACATCGTTCAGCGCCAAAGCGGCGCCCATTCCGGAAATACCACTTCCGACAACTGCAATTTTCACGCGTGTTCATCCTGTTGTTGCGAGGCGTCTGCGCGCCCGTCTGTTGTATAGGTTTTGTAAGCGGCCAAAGCGCGTTCCCGCCCGGCTTTCAACTCGATCATCTTCTGGGGCACTCTATCCTCAGGTGAAAGACCCCAAGATTTTGGAACGGCCTGATAAAAAGCTGCGCCCTCGCCCTCTGACGCATCCAAAAAGCGCTTGCGATAAATACCCAATGGATCAAACTTCTCCGCCTGGGTTTCCGGGTTGAACACACGGAAAAAAGGCGAAGCATCGGGCCCACAACCAGCCGTCCATTGCCAGCCCATCGCATTGGAGGCCGGATCCCAATCGGTCAGACACTCTGCAAACCAGTCCATCCCGACCTTCCAATGCACCATCAGATGCTTGGTCAGATAGGAGGCCACGATCATGCGCGAACGATTGTGCATTGTGCCCGTCACATACATCTCGCGCATGGCCGCATCGACAATCGGCTCGCCTGTTTGACCGCGCCGCCAAGCCTCCGCATCCGCATTATCCTCGCGCCATGGAAAGTCATTCCAGCCTTCACGCCAATTGCTGTTCAACATATGAGGAGAATGGAACAAAAGATGATAGGCAAACTCGCGCCAGACCACCTCTTTGAGAAAATGCTCCGCACCCGCCGCGCCCGACTGCATGGCCCGCTGGCCTGCATGCCACATCTGACGGGGCGAAATTTCTCCATACGTAAGGTTTTCGGACAATCGCGATGTGGCCTCCACATCCATCCGGTCCCGCTCGGCCTTATAAGCATCAATGCGAGATGCTGCGAATTTTTCGAGCCGATCAAGGGCCGCCGTCTCGCCCACACACACATGGTCTGAAACAACCAAAGCGCCCCGATCCATGGCCGCGCCTAATGCCCAATCTTGCAGACTTTCAGAGGGCGGCGCCTTGGACGACGCTAAAATCTGATCAGGTTCGTTTAACGCTGGTGGAACCCCGCGATCTCGAACCGACTTCCAGAAAGGGGTGTAGACTTTGTAATAAGACCCAGCCCCAGTTTCGACGGTCCAGGGTTCAAAAAGCAGCATGCCCTTATGGCTCTCGACCTTGATTTCCTTGGAAAGTTCCGCCTTGATTTCACTGTCTCGTGTAATCGCAAAGGGTGTATAATCGCGGCAATAATGAAGCTCTTCAGCACCCGTTTGCGCGATCAACTCCCTAAGAACGTCTAGAGCCGCACCGCTGCGCAAGATGAGCGCACCGCCCTTTTTCGAAATCCGTTCAGAGATATCCTGCAAGGACAGACCAAGCCGCCACTTCGCCGCCGCGCCCATACAATCAACGGCTCCGTCCCGGACAAACAGGAAAAGCACGGGTCGACCGCTCTTCACAGCCGCATCAAGGGCGGGATTATCGGAGAGCCTGAGATCTCGGCGAAGCCAGACAATAACAGGAGCAGCAGAGCGATCAGGCATAGAAAAAGGCAATCCAACAAGAGTGGTTTGGCAATGATACGCCACACCTCACATTATGGATCACCTCAAATGTCGCAAGTCGAAATTAAATAACGGTTAATACGCGACCGGGTGCCATCCGGACAAAATCCGGATGGCACAGGTTTTTAAAACACTCAAACAGCGATATCCAACAGACCATCACCGGCTTGCGTTTTGGGCGGCATCAACGTCAGAAGAGTGCCCCCCGAACGCATAGAGATCGAACCAGCATTGGCCGCATTGTTGATCACCAGACTATCGCCATTCTTAAAGCTCAACTCCAGATTATCGCCATCCCAAACAGCGCTAACCGCTCCGGCTTCCATCATGGATGCATCACCAATGGCAAATTGCATATGCGCGCCACTGGCCAGATTAACCACGTCATTGCCCATGCCTTGTTTGAGCGACATTTT
>CAZXRG010000033.1:12271-19351 GCA_964642935.1 uncultured Rhodobacterales bacterium
CCACCACGGATATCCACCGCGCGGCGCGCTTCCAAGGTGATCCCGTCTGATCCGGCACCCCCTGAGATATGGCGTACAACCTCACCTCGGGCCGCAATCCCGTCTTCACCGGACCCCGCTTCAACACGGTTAATCAGATCGGCTTCCGCCACCATGTAGTCGCCAAGTTCCGTCCCATAGAGCCCGTTAATCGGCTTGGCCTCACCAGCTGGCTCTTCCGCGACCTCTTCAGATGGCACTTCTGCTTCAGCCTTGGCGTCCGCTTCGCGCTCAACATTGCTTAGCACATTGCCTGCATAAGCAATCGCAGTTGCACTATCGCTTTCCATAATCATCGAGTGATAGCCACTCATAGCCTCAAAAGCCGCTTTCAGCCCTTCCAGAGCCTTTGTCATGTCCACGATCTTTTCGCGAATATTGGCAAGATGAGACACGCCCACCAGAACCGATTGTGCCTGTTTTGGCACTTCCTTGGCCTCTGGCTTCTTTTCCAAAGCCTCCACACGAAGCGGTTCAACCGCGGCCGTCCCCTTGGGACGCGCATCGCTGGTTTTTGGCGCAAGCACGTCTTCGCCGCGACCTTCTTTAATTGCATTTTGCAGAACCTTCGCTGCAACCATATCCGAGCGGATCATCTCCTTGGATCCTGGCATTTGCGAAATAACCAAAGCTGTATTCATGGCACCCACCATTTGTTGTTTCCCAATGGCAGTATTCCAAAAACATCCAAAAGCGTGGTTAACCGCACCCCTCAAAATAGCGACAATTCTAACAATCCAAAAAAGCCCTGTCCGCCACGAAAAAGGGCCCGCCAAAAGCGAGCCCCTCGTCTATTTCACAAGCCGCGCTTACGCCGCGTGGGCATCCAAAGTCTTACGGAACTTCTCCATAATCTCGTCGATATGGGTTTTCTCGGCAATAAACATAGGGGCGACAATACCATTATCGCCCGTGAACTTCACATGCAGCCCATTAAAGAACATCTCTTTTTGGAGCTGAACGCCGCGTGCTCCGGGCGTCGCACCTTGGTGCATCTCAATCCCTGCCATCATGCCAATCACCCGAATATCCTTAACCATAGGGTGATCTTTCAGGGAGAAACAGGCGTCCTCAAAGTAAGGCGCCATATCCGCCGCACGCCCCACAAGACCTTCCTCGGCAATAATATCCATCATCGCATTGCCAGCCGCACAGGCCGCTGGATGTCCCGAATACGTATAGCCATGGAAGAACTCGATGGCACCGGGTGCGGCCTTATCCGTCACCGTCTCGTAAATCTCGTCCTTCACGCCCACAGCCCCCATGGGGATCGAGCCATTGGTCAGAGCCTTGGCCATGGTCATAATATCCGGTGTCACACCAAACTTATGGCCGGCAAAATTCGCACCCAAACGCCCGAAGCCGGTGATAACCTCGTCAAACACCAGCAAAATGCCGTGTTCGTCGCAAATCTCGCGAAGCCGCTCAAGATAGCCCTTGGGCGGCAACAGAGTACCTGTAGAACCCGCCACAGGCTCCACAAAACAGGCCCCAATGGTTTGACCGCCATAAGTGGCACAGGCCCGCTCCAGATCATTGGCCAGCTCCACGCCATTTTGCTCAGGCAAGCCGCGCGTCTTGATATCCGCCTCATTCCAAGTGTGACGCATCATCACGATATTGGGCATAGTCGACGGGAACGTCTTGCGATTGTTGACCATGCCGGAAAGCGACACGCCGCCAATGTTCACACCGTGATAGGCCCGCTCACGCGACACAAACCGTGTGCGCGCATCATCACCACGCGCCGCATGATAGGCCATGACGATCTTAAGCGCCGTATCCACAGCCTCAGAACCGGAGTTTACAAAGAAGATGTGATTGATCTCGTCAGGCGTCAGCTTAGAGACCTTATCGGCCAACATAAAACTGGCCGGATGGGCCATGCCAAAAGGCGACGTATAGGTATTGATCTTCATCTGCTCATGCACAGCTTCGATGATCTTTGGATGGCAATGACCTGCAGGACAGCAAAACAGACCGGATGAGCCATCAATAATATTCGAGCCGCGATGATCCGTCAGATAGGTCCCCTTGGCCTCAACAACCAGACGAGGCTCTGCTTTGAAGCCGCGGTTGTCGGTGAAAGGCATCCATTGCGCCTCCAAAGAATTGGGCTGAACGTCATGGGCCATGTGCAAGCTCCTCGCTAAAATGTTGGGACTGTTCCTCATATCCCTGTTACGGCTGGGCTGGTCTTGCACGTATATCCAGTTTATGGGTCGTATAAGTCCAACGCTCGGAGCCGACCCTTTTGTCCTCAACTCTTTCCGAAGATACCTTCTTTCTGGACCGTCACGCCAGCGGCGGCTTGCAGATGCAATTGCGCCAGACGGTTGCGGCCTCGATCCTCTCAGGACGCCTGCGCGTGGGCGACCGCATGCCCTCCTCGCGCAAACTGGCCACCCACCTTAAAATCTCCCGCATCACGGTCACTCTGGCCTATCAAGAGCTTGTGGCCGACGGCTATCTGGCCTCCCGCGACCGTTCGGGATATTTCGTGGCCGAAACAGCCCCCGTGGCCCAGATCGAGCCGACCCCCAAAGAGCCAAGCTCCGTGGTGAATTGGGCTGAACATCTGACGCAAAACTACTCCAACACACGCATTCCTTACAAAACCAGCAACTGGCGCGATTATGACTACCCGTTCATCTACGGTCAGGCGGACCCTTCCATCTTCAACCACTCCGCATGGCGGGCCTGCGCCCATCGCGCTTTGGGACGGCGGGACTTTGATGTGCTGGCAGGCGACTACATAGAGGCCGACGATCCTGAACTGGTCGACTTCATCGCCCGTCAGACCCTACCAAGACGCGGAATTGCCGCCCAACCCGAGGAAATCCTGATCACATTGGGCGCTCAAAACGCGCTCTGGATTGTGGCCCAACTGCTTTTGAAACAGGGCTCCATCGCGGCCATCGAAAATCCGGGCTATCCGGGCATCCGCAACATCCTTGAGCAAACCGGATGCACAGTGATGCCAGTCAATGTGGACAAAGACGGCCTGCCCCCAGACCAACTCCCCAAAGGGGCCAACGTCGTCTTTGCCACCCCCAGCCATCATGCCCCCACCACCGTGACCATGCCCATGTCCCGCCGCCGCCAATTGCTGGCAAAAGCAGAGGCTGAAAACATGATCGTGGTCGAGGACGATTATGAGTTCGAAATGTCCTTCCTGCGCCCACCGCGCCCGGCCCTGCGATCAATCGACACCACAGGGCGCGTGATCTACGTGGGCTCCTTCTCCAAATCCATCTTCCCGGGCCTGCGCCTTGGCTATCTGGTCGCCCCGGAACCCTTCATCCGCGAAGCCCGCGCCCTGCGCGCCACCGTCCTGCGCCACCCGCCGGGCCATGTGCAACGCACCACCGCCTATTTCCTCGGCTTGGGCCATTACGACGCCCTCATCCGAAAGATGCGCAACACATTCCAAGAACGCCGCGAGGTTATGTCCAAATCCATCACCCAATTGGGCTTAGAGGCCAGCCATGCCTCGGTTTACGGCGGCACCAGCTTCTGGATGAAAGCCCCCCAAGGCGTGGACACGTCCGCACTCGCCGAACGCCTTCGCGCCAAAAGCGTGGTGATTGAGCCGGGCAGCGCATTTTTCACCGATAAAACTCCAGAAACCGAATACTACCGTCTCGCCTATAGCTCTATTGACGCTGACAAAATCCCGAGCGGTCTGGAACGCATCGCGCGCGCCATTTCCGCAAGCTAACCCCCACGAAACCCCGTCCAAAACACCCAAAAACAAGGCCAAAAGCCGACGTGGTAAATTGGACTCAGCGACACTCAAATCTGGCCTAGTCGACCAAACGCCTATTTTACAGGCGTTAGCGGCTTGGACGTAAGGTAAAGGCACGGAATTCATCACGAAATCCCGCAATCCGGTTTACCACGCCCCCAAAATCTGCCTGTATATCTCGTGAGATACCGACAAGGTTTCTAAATTCGACACGCAAACAGGGAGAAATTTGCTATGAACTTTACCAAAACTCTAACCGCCGCCGCAATTGCGCTATCAAGCGTAGCACCAGCAGCACTAGCCGACGGCCACCTTGAAGAGATCACAGTGGCCTACTTCCTAGAGTGGCCAACACCAAATCAATTCGCACAGGTTCAAGGCCTTTATGACGAAGCGCTTGGCGTGAAAGTCAACTGGGTCTCCTTTGATGCCGGAACAGCAATGTCTGCGGCCATGGCATCGGGCGACGTGCACATCTCCTTCTCACAGGGCGTGACACCATTCCTCGTGGCAACGGCTGCGGGTCAGGACCTCCAGATCGTTGATGTGGCCGTGTCCTACTCTGACAACGACAACTGTGTTGTGCGCTCTGAGCTGGAAATCACCAAAGACAACGCCGCTGAGCTTGCAGGCAAAGAGGTCGGTGTACCTCTTGGAACAGCCGCCCACTCCGGCTTCCTCACGCAGATGGCGCATTTTGGCGTTGACCCAGACAGCATGAAAATCGTTGACATGACACCTGTGGACAGTGCGGCTGCATTCGCCAACGGCAACCTTGATATGGTTTGCGGCTGGGGCGGTCCTTTGCGTCGCATGAAAGAGTTCGGAAACGTGCTTCTATCCGGTCAGGAAAAAGAAGATGTAGTCGGCAAAGTCTTCGACGTCACATCCATCCCAACCGCTTTCGGTGAAGAGAACCCTGAGCTTCTGGCTAAGTTCCTAGGCGTAACAGCCAAGATGAACGAAATGTATGCCGCTGATTCAGCACCAATGATGGCCGACATCGCATCTGCCGCTGGTATGGACGCAGAAGGCACAGCCGCTGTCATCGGCACCTTCCGCTTCCCTGATGTGGCAACACAGCTTTCTGACGCTTGGATGGGTGGCGGCTTGGCCGAGTACCTCACAAACGCCGCCGCAAGCCTTGAGGGCAGCGGTCAGCTGACAGCCCTTGAGGACTACAGCGCGCTTGTGAACAGCTCCTATCTGGAAGCTGCTTCTGGCATGTAAGCGTTAGCGTTTACCTGAGACGATCTCGGGCGCGGACGCTTCTTAACGGAGCGCCGCGCCCTTTTCATAAGACCAAACACATAAACACACACAACGACTGAGGGGCCAATGTCAGGATTAAAAATCGACGATGTCTCAATGACCTTCGATGTGCCCGGCGGCGGCAAAGTCGAGGCGCTCAAGAACATCAACCTTGAAATAGGTGAAGGTGAATTGATGTCCGTTCTAGGCCCATCGGGCTGCGGCAAAACCACCCTCCTCAACATTCTGGCCGGATTTCTGGCCCCAACGGGCGGGCAAACACTCCTGAATGGCGATGTGGTCTCCGGACCCTCTTCCGAGCGGGGCATGGTCTTCCAGCAAGGCGCCCTGTTTGAATGGATGAATGTCTCCAAAAACATCGGCTTCGGCCCGTCCATGGCAGGTGTCGATCAAGCCACCATCGACGCCAAAGTGCAGGAACTCCTTGGCATCGTCGGCCTTCAAGACTTCGGCGAGAAAATGATCTACGAGTTGTCCGGCGGCATGCAACAACGCGTCGCCCTTGCCCGATGTCTCGCCAATGACCCCGACGTGATCCTCATGGACGAACCCCTCGGGGCGCTCGACGCGCTGACCCGCGAGAAAATGCAAAGCCTTGTCCTCGACATCTGGAAGAAGACGGGCAAAACCATCATCCTGATCACCCACTCGGTCGAAGAGGCCCTACTCTTGGGCGAGCGCCTGCTCGTCATGGCCCCCAGACCGGGACGCGTCCATAAAGAATACCGCCTGCCCTTCGCTGAACTTGGCGTCGGCGCGGACCTGCGCGAGGTCAAGAAACACCCTGATTATGCCAACACACGCGAGGAAATCCTGACGATGATCTGGGACATGGAAGAAGAAATTATGGGCCGGACGGAGTCAGCATAATGGGACAGGAAATTCTCGAACTTCTCGCCTCGACCTTCTGGATGATCCTTGGCATTGCTGGCATCTTCGCCATCTATCTGGCCATCTCCGGCATCTGCTGGTTCGTCTATAATCTTGCCACCAAAAGCCGCGAGAAAAGCGGCTATGGCAGCCTCAAAACAGTGACCTTCGGGGACGAAAGCTCCGTGGTCGCCAACCGCATCGCCTCCTTTGCCGCCGTGATCGCGGTCTTCCTGCTTTGGGGCATCGCCACAGGCTCCAAACTCCTGCCCTTCACCCTGCCCCAACCTTTCGTGGGCGACACGCAGTTCGAATACACGGTGGCCACACCCACAGGGGAAACCGACACGGGCACCGTCTTCCTGCGCGTCCATAAGTTCGGAGAACAGGGCGTCAAAAAGCCCGAAGGGGCCGGAGAAGGTGACGGGTTCGCCAAAGATGACGCGCTTGTCGTGGCCGAACGCCGCTCCAAAATCCTCAAAGCCCAAAGCAATGACGGCGAGGACACGGCCGACTTCACAGTCACCGAAGTGAACGGCCAGCCCATCTCACCCGACACTCCGGTCGATTTCGGCCAAGGCACCGTGGAGATGACAACCAAAGGCTCGCTCTTTGTCAAACCCTCCACAGGCTGGACCATGGAAGCGCTCTACCTGCCCCCGCCCGAACAAGTCTGGTCCCGTTTCTGGCAACTCAACGCCGAGGGCTACCAAAATGTCGGCCTCTGGGAGAACGTCTTCTGGTCGCTCATCCGCGTGGTCGTGGGCTTCTTCCTCGGCTGCCTCTTTGGCATCCCTCTAGGCTTTGCCATGGGCCTCAACTCATGGATGCGCGGCTGGTTTGACCCGATTGTCGAGTTCATGCGCCCCGTCCCGCCTCTGGCCCTGATCCCACTGGTAATCATCTGGTTCGGGATCGGCGAGCAGGGCAAAATATCCCTCCTCTTCCTAGCCGCCCTCTGGATCATGACCATCGCCGCACGCGCAGGCGTGTCCGGTGTGAACATCTCCAAAGTCCACGCCGCCTACTCGCTTGGGGCCACCAAGAAACAGGTGCTGAGGCGGGTCATCCTCCCGAACTCCTTGCCGGAGATTTTCACCGGAGCCCGCGTGGCCATGGGCGTCTGCTGGGGCACAGTGGTTGCCGCCGAA
>CAZXRG010000034.1:0-19289 GCA_964642935.1 uncultured Rhodobacterales bacterium
TCACACCAGGTCTGACCCGCTCCAAGCACCATCAAACCTCCAGCATCCAGACTATAATGATCCCACAAAAAATTCTCGCCGTGATACCCAAAGACGATCTCGTCAAGGTCCGTAAACCCGCTCAAAGCCAGCGCAGTCTGACCGCCCGTATCGCCATAAATCTGACGGGCCACTTCAACCCCGCCCCGATATCCAGCCACATAAAACCGATCCCGCGACCCGTCAGTCGAGCCATTCAGCCAAGCCTGATAATCTGCGAGCAACTGGGTGTTCTCAGCATTCTTTTGCGCCAACAGGGCCGAAGACTCAGGCGTGAATGGCAAAACACCCGCCGTGTCCAGATCAGGAAGGATATCCGTTTGGGTCAAATCAAACGGCAGAAAATCCGTGCCTGCAGACACAATGGTTGAGACAGGTGCAACTTTGGTAAAATCCTGAGCCGACACATTCAGCGATGAGACCGAAAACCGCGTCCCGTCCACGCGCACCATGCCAAGATTGTTCCCACACCCTTCATGGTCATAAAGATTATCAAGCGCAAAAAGAGTGATCGCCGAACTGTCGCCCTGCTGGCTCTGACAATCCCCGCCATAACCGCTCTGGTTTTGCCAGACAAACCCACCACTGAAATGAAGAGGAGCACCCCCGCCAGAAACGCCCGAAGGCAATGGCCCCACGTAAGAGCTCGTATCCAAAGCACCCGACAACCCGACGCTGAGCGTGCTTGCGGAGGCTTGATTTACAAAACATGCGGCAACCGCCGCACATAAAAGCGAACGCATAAAACTCATAATCCACCCTTTTTCCCAGTGAATTAACTAGAACAAAGAATGGGAAGGCTTGCAAGTATAGTTTGGAATGAACCCCTGAACACAACATATCGCGCCAAGGCACCAGATACAAAAAGGGCCTCGGCTACATCACATAACCAAGGCCCGATCAATTATGGCTAAAGAATTAGCCGACCAGCTCTAAACCGGAGAAGAAGAACGCGATCTCTTCAGCAGCTGTCTCAGGTGCGTCAGAACCGTGCACCGAGTTCTCACCGATGGACAAAGCGAACTCTTTACGGATCGTACCCGCATCTGCATCCGCAGGGTTGGTTGCACCCATCACTTCGCGGTTCTTTGCAATCGCATCTTCGCCCTCAAGAACCTGAACAACAATCGGCTCGGAGATCATGAACTCAGTCAATTCGCCAAAGAACGGACGGTCCTTGTGAACCCCGTAAAAGGCCTGAGCCTGAGCCAAAGTCAACTGGATGCGCTTGGAAGCAACAACACGAAGCCCCGCCTCTTCGAACTTGGCCACAATCGGGCCTGTGAGGTTACGCTTGGTGGCGTCTGGTTTGATGATCGAGAATGTACGCTGGATAGCCATGAGTTTAG
Organism: uncultured Rhodobacterales bacterium; assembly: GCA_964642935.1. GTDB lineage: Bacteria > Pseudomonadota > Alphaproteobacteria > Rhodobacterales > Rhodobacteraceae > CAKZTM01. Next base: position 1,389 of record CAZXRG010000034.1, read on the forward strand.
GTCCTTTGGTTGAATTCGTTGGGCGCGGCCATAACACGGTCCTCCCCATGACAAAAGGGCCAAAAGCATCCTTTTCAAACCTGCGCAAACCCCCTAGAGGTGCCAGTTATGTTAACAATCTCAAACCTGGGCTTCTCCATTGAGGGAAAGCCGCTCTTTGAAGAGTGCTCCCTGACCATCCCCGGTGGCCATAAGGTCGGCTTTGTGGGCCGCAACGGCACCGGCAAAACCACCCTCTTCAAGCTGATCGAGGGCCATCTGGAACCTGACATGGGCTTCATCAAAGTTCCCAATGGCGCAAAGATCGGCGGGGTGGCCCAAGAAGCCCCCGCCTCGGATATGTCGCTTCTGGACACCGTCATGGCCGCCGACCGCGAATTGAGCGCGCTGACCAAAGAGGCCGAAAACGCCACCGATCCCGCCCGTATCGCCGACATCCAATTGCGCCTGACGGATATTTCCGCCCATTCCGCCGAAGCCCGCGCCTCCGCGATCCTGACCGGTCTTGGCTTCCCCCATTCCGAGCAACACCGCCCCACCAAGGATTTCTCCGGTGGTTGGCGTATGCGCGTCGCTCTGGCCTCGGTCCTTTTCGCCAAGCCCGACTTCCTGCTCTTGGACGAGCCGACAAACTACCTTGACCTTGAGGGGACCATCTGGCTCGAACAATACCTCGCCAAATACCCCTACACGGTCATCGTGATCTCCCACGACCGCGAGCTTCTGAACCGCTCCGTCGGGCACATCATGCATTTGGCCAACCGCAAGCTGACGCTTTATACGGGCACCTACGACATGTTCGAGGACCAGCGCCGCCAGAAAGCCATGCAAATGGCCGCCGCCGCCAAGAAGCAAGAGGCCGAACGCGCCCACCTGCAAAGCTTCGTCGACCGTTTCCGCGCCAAAGCCTCAAAAGCCACCCAAGCCCAGTCCCGCATCAAACGGCTGGAAAAGATGCAGCCCATCACCAATGCCATCGAGGGCCAAGTGGCCGGGTTCGAATTTCCCGATCCTGACGAGCTGCAACCCCCGATCATCCGTCTTGAAGACGCCAATGTGGGCTACGGTGACACGACCATCCTGCGCCATTTGAACCTGCGCATCGACCAAGACGACCGGATCGCTCTGCTCGGTGCCAACGGTCAGGGCAAATCGACCCTCTCCAAGCTACTCTCGGGCCGCCTTGGTACGCAGGAGGGCAAGAAACACGCCTCCTCAAAACTGCGTATCGGCTATTTTGCCCAGCACCAGCTTGACGAACTTGAGATGGGCCAGTCCCCGCTCGATCACCTCCGAGCACTCCGCCCCGAAGAAACGCCAGCCCGCCTGCGCGCGCGCCTTGCCGCAGGCGGTGTCCGCGCTGATATCGTTGAAAATCCGGTCGAGCGTCTCTCAGGTGGTCAAAAAGCCCGCCTCGCCATGCTCATCGCTACGATCGACAAGCCCCATCTGGTGATCCTCGATGAGCCAACCAACCACCTCGATATTGAGAGCCGCGAGGCGCTCATCCAAGCCCTGACCACCTATCAGGGGGCCGTGATCCTCGTCTCCCACGACCCGCATCTGGTGGATTGCGTCGCCGACCGGCTCTGGCTGGTCAACGACGGCACAGTTGAGCCCTTCCTCGACGACATGGAAGCCTACCGGAATTTCCTGCTTTCCCAACGGGGCGGTTTGGAGAAACCCTCCACCAAGCCCAAACGGGTCACAGCCACAGAACGCCGCAAAGCCCTCGCGCCGCTGCGCGAAGAGGTCAAGAAATGCGAAGAGCGCGTTTCCAAGGTCGAGACCATGCTCACCAAGATCGACGAGCTTTTGGCCGACCAAACGCTCTATTCCGACAAAAAGAAGGTCAAACGCCTTGAGGAGTTGAACAAGAAACGCGCCGAGATCATGGACGCCATGAGCCGCGCGGAAAACCTCTGGATGATGGCCCAAGAGAAACTGGACAAGGCAAAGGCTTCCAATCAGACCGCAAACGCTTAAATAAGGTCTATGGAGAATATACCGGACAACGTCGATCCTGCGATGCTGATCTACCTTCTGATCCTTTTGATCGGCGTGGGCAGCTTCATATTCGGCGACTTTCGCAACAAGCTCAGTGAAAATCTGCAATCCGCCGCCATCTGGGTGCTTATCTTCTTTGGCGCAGTCGTGCTTTACGGTTTCAAAGACAGCATCGAAAGCCAGCTTTTCCCCAGAACCACCCTACAGCAAATGGGCGACGAGATCATCTTGACCCGCGCAAGGGACAATCACTTTTACGCGACCCTCACCATCAATGATGCCGACATCACATTTGTGGTCGATACAGGTGCCACCAATGTTGTCATCAGCCGAGACGACGCCCTGCGCATCGGCCTCAATCCAGATGAGCTTAGCTACATGGGTCGCGCCCAGACCGCCAATGGCACGGTGCGTACTGCGGATGTGCGTCTTGATGAGGTCAGGTTTGCCAACCGGACGGATCGAAATCTTCGCGCTTCGGTCAATGGCGGCGAACTCGACACCTCGCTTCTGGGCATGGCTTATCTCAACCGTTTCACGACGATCCAGATTTCTGGAAACCAGATGCGGTTGATCCCCTAAGCTGTAAAATCGACGACTTTCTGAGAATTCGGAGCGCACGCTCCGTTAAGGGCGCAAATCACCCGTTCGCGTCATATGCGTTTCACGCGGAAATCATATGCAAATCATACGCCGATTTTCGCGTGATTTTGCCCTGTTAACCTTTGAGTCGCAGCTCAGGCCTTCTGCTTCCAACTGCCATCTTCCTGCGCCCAATACTTCAACGACAGCCCCGCATCCTTCAGCTTGGTCCAATTGGCTCGCGCCTCCTGAACCGCATCCGGATCATTGCCATCAAAGAACACACAGACCCGCTCGAACCCTTCCAAAGCCTCAGGCTCGTCCCATGCGCCATCAAGCAGCATCAACACAGAGGCTTCATTTGGAATGGGCTTTTCATGCGTTAAAACAATAGGTTGCAACGCGTCATTCGCCTCACCACCCAGCCCATGCGGGAGGAAAGACTCCTCGCGGTAGGTCCATAAATGCCGATCCAAAGCCGTCATGCGATCTTGATCTGTCCCACGCACACAGACCGTCCAACCCCGCTCAAGCGAGCGTTCCAGAAGATTGGGAAGCGTCGCCTCAACGGGGGATTGGGTCAGATGGTAGAAAAGGACATCACTCATAATAGTCTGAAATCATTCGATTTAATGCGCGAACGCCCCATCCGGTCGCGCCTTTGGGCGCAAGCTCCGTATCCTTCTTCAAGGAGGCCACGCCAGCAATATCAAGATGGATCCAAGGCACGTCTTTCTTCACAAAACGCGCCAAAAACTGAGCCGCCGTGATCGATCCCGCAGGCCGCCCAACCGAGTTCACCATATCCGCCACACGGCTTTTCAGCATCGCGTCATAGCTTGGCCCTAGCGGCAATTGCCACGCGCCTTCACCCTCTTTATCTGCCGATTTCAAGAACTTACGAGCAAAACCTGATTTGTTGGAAAACACCGCTGCATTCTCATGTCCAAGCGCCACAATGGCCGCTCCGGTCAGGGTTGCTAGGTCAATTATGCCCGCAGGCTTGAACCGCTCTTGTGTATACCAAAGCGCATCCGCCAAGACCAAACGCCCCTCGGCATCGGTGTTGATCACCTCAATCGTGTCCCCCTTCATGGAGGTCACCACATCCCCGGGCCGCTGCGCTTTCCCGTCCGGCATATTCTCCACGAGCCCAACCACACCCACAACATTCGCCTTCGCCCCGCGCAGAGCCAGAGACTTCATCACCCCCGCCACAACACCAGCACCCCCCATGTCCATGGTCATGTCTTCCATACCACCTGAGGGCTTGATCGAGATACCGCCAGTATCAAACACAACCCCTTTGCCAACCAAGGCTAATGGGGCCTCTTTGCCGCCACCGTTCCAAGACATAATCACAACGCTGGTCGGAGACTCAGAGCCTAAACCCACACCGAGATGCGCATTCATTCCAAGCTCTAACATCTTGGCTTCATTGAGAACTTCAACTTCCAATCCGATCTCAGTCAGTTCCTCAAGGCGCTTTGCAAACTCACTTGTTGTCAGGATATTTGCAGGCTCGTTGGTGAGGTCACGGGTGAAATGAACCCCCTCAGCAATCGCCATAAGCGGAGCATATGCCGCCTCAACAGCCTTAGCGTCCTCAACCATAAAACAGACCCGATGTGCCTTCTGAGCAGGTTTGGAGCGATGCCGATCAAAGTTGTAGCCCCTCAGCTTCACCCCATAAGCCAGCTCTGCCGCCTCCGGCGTATCCTCCGCCAAGACCAGCAAATCCGCCTTCAATGCATGCATCGCAAGCTTCGCCCCCGCCTTACGCGCAGACGCCGCTTTCTTACCCGTCTTAACGACCGCAATACCGCTCGCCGCCACGCCGCTTGGATAATTGATTGTCACAACATCCCCGGCCTTGGCACCTTTGAAAGCATCACCAGCGACCGCTTTGGAAATTGCCCCGCCAACCAGTTCATCAACCGCTTGCGCCTGCGGACCCAGAGCCCCAGACTTCCCGGCAAGAACCGCGATCTTACCATCCCATGTTGAAACCTCCTCACTCACAAAACCACTGAATTGCATTTGGATAATCTCTGACATGGCAACATCCTCTCTCTGAATACCGGACCGTTTTACCAGCATCATCATGCCAGCAATCGCAGGTCAACCTTGACCATCAGCCTTTGGCCACATACTCCAGACCTACGCTTAAGACGGACACCTCGATGAGTGAGCTAAATCGCTATCTTTTCAAACAATTGCTGGGGCCGCTTGGCTTTTTCGCCCTCGTTTTTGCGGGCGTTTTATGGCTGACACAATCATTGCGGCTCTTTGACACGCTGATCTCCAACGGCCAATCCGCACGCGCCTTTTTCGAGTTTTCCGCACTGGTTCTGCCCAATGTGATGCTGTTCGTGATCCCATTGGCCACCTTTGCGGCCTCTCTTTACACGCTCAACAAGCTCTACACCGAAAGCGAGTTGGTGGTGATGCTCATGTCGGGCCGCAGCCCATGGGCGCTGGCACGCGCGCTCCTGATGTTCGGCGCATTTGCCATGGTCGCGCTGTTTGTCTTCACCCTCTACCTCATTCCGGTCTCCACAACCCAGCTGGAAGACCGCCTTCTTGAGGTCCGAACAGAGCTCACCAGTGCACTCATCGCCGAAGGGCGCTTCAATCACCCTGCCCGTGGGATCACCACATTCATTCGTGACACCAACACGGAAGGACAAATGGCGGGTATTTTCATCCATGACACACGCGAGCAAAGCGGGCCTGTGACCTATTCCGCCAATCGCGCGGTTTTGGTGAAGGACGGTCAGGATGTGCAGATTGTCATGTTTGACGGGGTCATGCAGAAACTGGCCCTGCCCTCGGAAGGGTTCAGCACTGTCACCTTCGAGCGTCTGGCCTTTGATCTTAGCGAGTTCGTCCCCACAGGCACTAAGCGCCGCCGCAAGCCAAGCGAGTATTTTCTGGGTGCTGCACTCAATCCGACCCAAGACGACCTGAGTGGCCGTTATGGAAAGGGTCAGTTCATCGCAACCGCCCATGAAAAGATCGTAACCCCTCTCCTGACGCTCGTCCTACCGCTTGTCGCTTTGGGGAGCATTCTTGCAGGAAGTTTCCGGCGTGGAGGCTTCTCATTGCGCATGACCATGGGCGTGGGGCTTCTGATTTTCCTTCAAATCCTGATGGTCATCACCCGCTCCGCAGTCAACGACAATTGGGAGCTGTGGCCATTGTCTTATGTACCCGTGCTTGTGGCAATCCTGATCAGCCTGTTTCTGATCTATCTCAGCGCAAGACCCAAACACGCGCCACGACGCCAAACGGTATCACCATGACGCTCGCCCGCTATGTCGCCTATCGCTATCTGCTTGCGTTCGCCCGCGTTCTTGTGATCGCAACAACCCTCGTTTTCATCTTTCAGTTCGTTGAAAACATTCGAAAGTTTCTCGACGACAGTGGCAGCATCGGAAAACTTGCCTATCTGACCATACTCCAGATGCCCTCATCCATGACCCGTCTCTTTCCGCTGGTCATGTTGATCTCGTCGCTTTCTCTATTTGTCGGATTGTCACGGTCCTCCGAACTGGTGGTTTCACGCGCGGCGGGCGTATCGGCGTTGAAGATGGTGTTTGTTCCCGTAGTTATCGCGGTTGTGTTCGGCATTCTGGCCACCACTGTGTTTAACCCGATCGTCGCCACAGCCACCCGCCAATATGACCTGTTAGAGGACGAAATCACCAACTCCAGCCGTTCCGTCCTGTCAATCAGCGAGGACGGGCTTTGGTTGCGACAGGTCGTTGGTGATCGCCAATCGGTGATCCAGGCCCGCCGCTCCAGCCCTGAGGGTGCAATTCTCTTTGATGTCGAGTTTCACGTATTTGATCAATCAGGAACGCTTGCCGAGCGCATTCTATCGGAATCCGCCGAGCTTCAGGACAATCGCTGGATCTTAAAAAAGGTGCGCCGTTGGACAGTGGATGCGGATAAGGTTGATATCATTGGCCCCCTCGTCAGTAGAGATGAGGATGTGCTTGAAACCGATCTCACGGTCGAGCAAATCCTGAACAGCTTTGCACCGCCTCAAACCATTCCATTTTGGGAGCTTCGAAGCTTTATCGAGCGCCTTGAAACATCCGGCTTTTCAGCCACGCGACACCGTCAGTATTTCCAATCCGCTTTGGCTGCACCGGCTTTGTTTGTCGCCATGGTCCTGATCGGGGCAGGCTTCACAATGCGCCATGGCAGGTTCGGCAAACTGGGCGTGATGGTTCTGATGACCGTTCTGGCTGGTTTTGCGCTCTATTCCTTCAACAATGTCGCCGCTTCTTTGGGCGCGGCAGGCTCGGTTCCCGTAACGTTAGCCGCTTGGGCACCCTCGGGGGCTGCTGTTTTGTTGGTTCTAGCCCTATTGCTCCATCTGGAAGACGGGTAATGTCCGATTGCGCGCGGCGTATGGAATGGGGGAACTCTTGCCTATTGTGATTTCGAACCTGTCCAGATGGCTGGCACTTGGGCTTGCGATCGTACTGGCATCGCTGAGTTCCAGCCTTGCGCAAGAGAGCACGACGCCCGCTTTGCTTGCAGATAATGTCACTTATGATGCGGATCGCGACAGTCTGATCGCGACAGGAAATGTAGAGGTTTTCTTTGATGGTCGCATTTTACGCGCCTCAAAGGTCACCTATTACAACGAGACCGGTCAGGTGGACGCCGAAGGGCCGCTCACCCTGTCGGCCCCCGGTGAGGATACGGTGATTGCCGATTATGCCTCTTTGGACAGCACGTTGAAATCAGGTTTGATCCGAGGGGCAAGGCTGGTGTTGGCGGAGAACTTCCAATTTGCGGCCCAAGAGGTTGAGCGTATCGATGCCCGCTATTCGGTTCTCAAAAATACATTGGCCAGCAGTTGTCAGGTCTGTGTCAATCAACCCACACCCCTTTGGTTGGTCCGCGCAAAGCGTATCGTTCGGGATTCTGAGGAAAATCAAATCCATTTCGAGGATGTCCGTTTTGAAGTCTACGGTGTGACCATTGCGGCTCTCCCTTATTTTCGCATTCCTGATCCAACGGTCAAACGGGCAACGGGCATCTTAAAGCCGCAGTTCAAAAGTGCGGACACCTATGGGACCGGCATCAAAATCCCGTATTTTGTGGTCATTGATCGACATTCAGACGTCACAATCACCCCGTTTCTCACAAGCAAAGGCACCGCGATCCTAGAGGGTGAATACAGACGCGCCTTCAAGGACGGTGATCTGCGCTTCAACGGTGCTTTCGCCTTTGACAAGGCCAACCGCCAAAACGGTATGCGTGGCTTTCTATACTCGGACGGTGCATTCCAGTATTCATCCGGCTACCGCTTGGACTTCGCCCTTCGGCGCGTCGGTGACAAATCGTTTTTGAACGAGTTCGGTTTTTCGGAGACGGATCGCCTCACCTCTCGCGCGACTATTTCGCGTCAAAAAGACCACGAATATGTCTCCTATAGCGGCACTGGTTTCCAATCGCTGCGTGCTGCGGAGGATGACAATAACATCCCCTACGTGCTCCCGGAAATTTCCTTTGAGCGGTATTGGGATGATGGCCCGCTGGGTGGACGGGTCACCACGCACAGCTCTGCGGTTGGATTGACCCGAAAGCTGGGACGGGATGTCTACAAATTTGGCGGTGGTTTGAATTGGGAGAGATCCATAGCACTTCCATTCGGTCTTCGCGGACAGGCCTTGGGCGGTGTGGATGGGTGGATCTATTCAACCCATGACGATCCGGCGTTTCCAACAACGCCCCAAGCCTATGGCGCCCCCACGGCGGCCCTTGATCTCAGATGGCCGCTCGCACGACGCAGCAGGGATGCCGTTCAAATCCTAGAGCCGGTGGCCCAACTGGTTTACCGCGATGTGATGGGAGATATTTCCGCCATTCCCAATGAGGATTCCGTTCAGGTCGAATTTGATGCCTCGAACCTGTTTGCCCTTGACCGTTCGCCCGGAACTGACCTTGTGGAAGAAGGCCTCCGGTTAAACCTCGGGTTAAACTACACCCACCTCAGCGATGAAGGTTGGAACTTCGGCCTGACACTCGGGCGCGTCTTGCGCACCGACGTCTTGAGCCAGTTTTCGGCCGGAACGGGCCTCAACAGCAAAAGTTCCAATTTTGTAGCTGCGGCAAATCTCGACTTTCCGCCGTTCTTCAGCCTGTCAAATCAGACCCTCTTTGATAATAACCTCGCGTTTTCGCGCAACGACATTCAAGCCAACATGAGATTTGGCGATTTCGGGCTGAGCGCCAATTACGTCTATTTGCTACCGGATGTGAGTGCGAACTCCTTGCAAAAACGCCATGAGATCACGCTCAACTCCGACTATAAGATCAACGATAATTGGTCTTTGACCGCCAGCTACCGTCGCGATATCGCGAGCGCTAAGGACGTAAAGCAGGATTTGACCCTGTCTTACGGAAATGAGTGCATCACGACCGATTTTTCGGTCTCGCGCAACTTTACAAATTCGAATAATATAGCCCCGAGTACGGAATTTGGCCTATCAGTTTCACTGGCCGGTTTTGGTGGAAGTGGGCAAGCCCGACCGGCGCATCAATGTCGGGCACAATAATGTTTGGGAGCGGGAATATCGTGAGAGTTTCAATCGCAATTCTAATAGCTTTTGTGTTCAGCCAATTTGCGATGACCGCCTTTGCAAAGGGACCGTTTTCAGTTGTCAGAATGGTCAATGATGCACCGATTACCCAGTTTGATGTGACCCAACGCATCGCGCTCCTTCGGGTATTGGGCGCAAGTGGCGGCGATGTTGAAGCTTTGGCCATGCAACAGCTCACCGAGGACCGCCTCAAAATGCAGGCGGCAGATGCCTTGGGCATGACCTTGCAGGACGAAGCTTATGAGGAGGCTTTCGCGCAGTTCGCCTCTCAAAGACAATCCTCCGCGCAAGGCCTGCGATCTCAAGTACGACAGGCTGGCGTCGCCCGAGAATCCTTGGACGCATTTGTGCGCACAGGTGTGATCTGGCGTGATCTGGTGGGCATTCGCTTTCGCAGCCGCGCCACGCCCTCTCCTGCTGATCTTGAGACCATCCTGAATTATGCGGCCTCCGCGCGCCAAGAAAGCGTGTTTATCCGCGAGATTGCCATTCCGTTTGCCGAGCGCGGACAGGAAGGCGCACGCAATCTGGCAAACCGGATTATCCGGGATGTGCGCAATGGCGCGAATTTCTCTAATTTTGCCAGAGAATACAGCCGCACGCCAACCGCTGCGAACGGCGGAGCGGTCGGCTGGACCCCTGCAAACCGCCTTCCCCCGATCTTTGCGGGGCAAATCCTGTCGCTAACGCCGGGGGACGTATCCTCACCCATCGAAATCCCGGCAGGCATTATTATCATTCAACTCGTTGATATTCGAGAAGAAGCCGTGGCAACCGATGCGAGCATGACCATCAGTTACACAAGGCTCGATGTTCCGATTGGTGAAAACGGGTCCATTGAAGAAACCCAAGCCAGTGCCGCAGATCTTCTGCTGCAACTGGATGATTGCAACAGTGCAGAAAGCCTCTTTTCCGAGTTTGGTCCTGCAAGTGGTCGCTTTGGTCCAGATCCAATCTCGGCCATTCCGCCAAATGTTGCGCTCGCTCTTGCGGGTCTTGATGCAGGTGAGAGCGCGGCTCTTACGCCAACCTCCGCAGGTGTTACAGTGATCACGCTTTGTAATCGTGCTGCGACAGATGATCCTGAAGCCATCGCAAATCTTGAGCGGCAGGTTTTCAATCAACGCATGAACAATTACGCCTCCAGTTTCATTCAGGAACTGCAAGCGGACGCGATCATCGTTGACAAATAACCCCGGACCACAAGGCGGCTGGTTTTTGGCATGACATATGCGGCAAAGCCTTTGATCATGACCTCCGGTGATCCTTCCGGGGTTGGGCCTGAATTATCCGTGGAGGCTTTTCGGCAGGTCGGGGACACGCATCCGTTTGCCGTGTTGGGCGACCCCAATCATCTACAATCCCTGGCCGAGCCCTTGGGCATTAGAACCCGTGAAATCGCCAGCCCGGCTGACGTTCAGACAGGCGCTCTCAACGTCATACCCCAAGCATTCTCAATTGCCCCCAAGGCCGGTGCTTGGCAGCCTGAAAACGCCAGCGGCACGGTTGAGATGATTGAACGTGCGGTCTCTTTCGTTAAATCCGGCGACGCCTCTGCAATGATCACCAACCCGATCAACAAGAAGGTTCTGATTGATGGGGCGCAGTTCCCCTATCCGGGGCACACGGAATTCCTCGCAGCTTTGGACGGCAAAGAACGCTCGGTCATGCTTTTGGCCTCTCCTGAACTAAGTGTGGTCCCGGTGACCATCCACATCGCTGTGCAGGACGTCCCAGCCGCGCTGACCCAAGACCTGCTGTCCTTCACCATCAGAACGCTCGATCATGCCTTACGCACTGATTTCGCGCTTAAATCGCCCCGTATCGCCGTGGCTGGTCTCAACCCGCATGCGGGTGAAGGCGGGGAAATGGGGATGGAGGAGATTGATTTGATCGCGCCAACCCTTGAGGCACTTCGACGGGAAAGAATGGACATCATTGGACCGGAAAGTGCCGATACGATGTTTCATGCGCGCGCGCGGAAACACTATGATGCCGCCGTCTGCATGTACCATGATCAAGCCCTGATCCCGATCAAGACCATCGATTTTGATCGCGGTGTGAACACGACCCTTGGCTTGTCGTTCATTCGCACCTCGCCCGATCATGGAACCGCTTATGATATTGCGGGAAAGGGCGTCGCCAATCCCTCAAGCCTGCTGGAGGCCATCAAGATGGCGGCAAAAATGGCCAAAAACAGAGCACTCTTGAATGGATGATCCGCTCCCTCCGCTCCGAGAAGTCATTGCGCAGCATCAACTCGACGCCCGTAAATCTCTTGGCCAGAACTTCCTGCTTGATCTGAACCTCACGCGAAAGATCGCCAGATGTGCAGGCTCGCTACATGATCATGACATCCTTGAAATTGGCCCCGGTCCGGGTGGTCTGACGCGAAGCCTGATTATGGAGGGCGCATCTCGGGTCGTGGCGGTCGAGAAGGATCACCGATGTATTGCCGCACTTGAGGAAATCTCGGCGGCCTATCCCGAACGTCTCAAGGTCATCGAAGGGGACGCCAAGGAGGTTAATGCGCGAGATCATCTTAATGGGCCTACTCGGATCGTGGCCAATCTCCCCTACAATGTCGCCACCGAATTGTTGATCCGCTGGCTACTGCCTGCGCAATGGCCTTCGTTTTGGTCGAGCATGACATTGATGTTCCAAAAGGAAGTTGCCGAGCGCATCACCGCTAAACCCGGCACAAAGGCCTATGGTCGCTTGGCGGTCATGTCCAACTGGCGCTGCAATACCAAAATTGCCATTCACCTGCCCCCAAGCGCGTTTACACCGCCCCCCAAGGTTTCCTCCGCCGTTGTGCATTTTGAGCGTTTGGATGTGCCCAAATATCCCGCAGATGCGGTGAAGCTGGAACGGATTGTTGCAGTAGCCTTCAATCAGCGCAGGAAAATGCTGCGCAGCTCTCTCAAAGGCATCAAGCCTGATGTTGAGACAGAGCTCAAACGGCTGGACATTGATCCCACACGACGTGCGGAAACCCTGTCCTTGGAAGAGTTCTGCCGGATCAGCGTTCTGGCCTGATTATTCTGCCGGACGGGCGGCTTCTTCAGGCTCTTTGGCTGCTGCTGCGGGCTTCGGGCGACGCTGACGCTTTGGCTTGCTTGGCTTGGCCTTAGCGGAGCCATCTTCCGGCGTATCAACCAATCCACCATTTGCAGGCGCTACGTCACCATCTGCGCTCAACGGTGAAGTCTCCGCAGCTTTGGGCGCATCGACGCGTTTTGCCACAGGTGCCGCCAAATCGGGCTGTTCGGACTGAGACGGATCGGTCTTGGGCGCCTCATCGGACCGCGCATTCGCGCTATCCTGTTGAGAATTCCGGTTCCCATTGTGATTGTTATTATTTTTGGCGTTGTCACCATCAGAAGAATTTCTGTTTTGGCCTTCCATTTGCTCACGACGCTCAGCAATCTGCCGGTTCGCTTCGTTGATCAAACGGATGTAATGTTCTGCGTGCTGTTGGAAATTTTCCATAGCCACGCGATCACCAGCCAGAGAATTGTCATGTGCCAGCGCCTGATATTTCTCGATCACCTGAACAGGTGTTCCACGCACACGACCATCCGGCCCTGCGGAGTCATAAACGCGGTTCAAGACATTGCCGCCGCCATTGTTATTATTTCGACGATTATTCTTGTTGCGTGAGCGCGATTTGTTGGGTGGTCTCATGAAACTCATTCTGCTTTTGCTAAGTTTTCGGACTATTTTGGGAGCTAACCTATGGGCTTTGCCGATAAGCCCTACGGTTTCTGGTTTGGTTAGCTTATGCCGGAAATTGATCCGTTGAACTTTGCCAATTTATTTTTCAAAGTTCTCAACGTGTATAGCCATCAAAAGAGTTAAAAACAACGAAAAAATGCTCATTTGGTTGAAATTGGCAGGCTATTCATCACTTCTTTCAACGATGATGGCCCTATCCTTTCCATTTAGGTCTTTGAATGCCTCAACACTCTTGAAACCGGCCTTCAAAAATAGCGCGATCACGTCCGCCGCCTGTGTGGCTCCGATCTCGAAAATACCAGTGCCGCCTTCATTGAGCCGCTGATCCAGTCCACCTGCGATGATCCGATATGCATCGAGCCCGTCACCACCGGGCGTGAGGGCCATGTGAGGCTCCCAATCACGCACATCCGGTTGCAATTCCTTCATTTCTGCATCCGAAATATAAGGGGGATTTGAGACGATCAGATCAAAATGCCCAGTAATCTCAGAAAACCAATCGCTTTTGATAAGGTCTACGCGATCAATCATGTCTAGTCTCACTGCATTTTCGCGTGCCACGGACAAGGCGGCATCGGAAAGATCACTCCCAACTCCCCTCGCCTCTGGGCATTCAGCAAGTATGCTCAACAACAAACACCCCGTGCCCGTTCCCAAGTCCAGAACCGAATTTGGCTTCTCTCGCTCAAGAGCGCATTGAATGATCAGCTCGCTGTCCGGTCGTGGATCAAGCGTGTCCTTGGTGACCTTGAACTCCCTGCCCCAGAACTCTCGTTTTCCAATGATTTGGGCAACCGGACGATGCTCTTCTCTTTGGGTGATCATCGCGTTGAACAGTTTCAACTGATCATCTGTCAGGAGCGTTTCAGGATCAGGCGAGAGATTTTCCGAGCCGAGCACATGTCGAAGCAGTTTCCGAGCATCGCCCGCCGCCCCTTCAACACGCGCAGCCGCCAATTGCGCCACGGCGTCACCAAGCGCCTGGGCGACCTTCATAAGTTCAGATCAGCCAGTTTATTGGCCTGATCTTCAGCAGAAATCGCATCAATAATCTCATTAAGATCACCGGCCAACACCTGTTCAAGCTTATAAAGCGTCAGATTGATACGGTGATCCGTGATCCGCCCTTGGGGGAAATTATAGGTCCTGATCCGCTCCGAACGGTCCCCTGATCCCACTTGTCCACGTCGGTTTTCGGCAATTTCCTCATTGCGTTTGGATTGCTCCAAATCAAAAAGGCGCGCTCTTAACACCTGCATCGCAAGCTCTCTATTGCGATGCTGGGACTTTTCCGACGATGTCACCACGATCCCGCTGGGAATATGGGTAATGCGAACAGCCGAATCCGTCGTGTTGACATGCTGCCCCCCGGCCCCTGACGCACGCATGGTATCGATGCGAATGTCCGTGGTTGGGATTTGTAAATCCACCTCATCCATTTCAGGCAAGACAGCAACGGTCGCCGCAGAGGTGTGAATGCGCCCACCGGATTCAGTCGTTGGCACACGCTGAACCCTGTGCACCCCGCTTTCAAACTTCAAACGCGCAAAAACATTCGCTCCGTTAATGCCGCAGATCACCTCTCGATAACCGCCCAACTCGGTGGGGGATTCTTCCAGAACATCAAATTTCCAGCCAAGCTGATCAGAAAACTTCTGATACATTCGAAGAAGATCGCCAACAAAAAGAGCAGCCTCATCGCCGCCCGTACCTGCCCGTATCTCCAAAATGGCAGATTTACTGTCGGACTTGTCTTTGGGGAGCAACGCCAGAAGGACTACGCGCTCAAGTTCGGGCAGCTTTTTATTGAGCCCCTGCAGCTCCTCTTCCGCTATGTCACGCATTTCTGGATCACTGGCAAGTTCTGTCGCGTCCTCAATCTGAGACAAGACGAGCTGATACTCCGATATGCTCTCGGTGATGGGTTTGAGATCGGAGTATTCCTTGGACGCAGACGCCAATTCAGCCGGGCTGAGTTGCGAGCCCATCTTGGCCTCAAGAAACTGAAAGCGCTCAAGTATCTCGTTGAGTTTTTGTGCTGGGATCACGTCAGTTACCGGGTTCGACTTCGAAGGTTTCCAAGGTTTTGACCCAACGCTCTATGCGCGCTTGATTAACCCCTAGATCCGCATAACCATACCGAGACCTCGAATAAACAGCGATCGAGGTCGTTCCATCCCCCATATCCAAGAACTTGACCGATATATAATCCGGAAACTTAAGCTTCTCGGTACGTTGCACATACGTCATCATTAGTTCAGGCGGCAGGCCGGCAATTCTAACCGTTGCACGTTGCTTCACTACGAATTCATCAAAGGCTTCGGCCAAAATGAAGGGATCTTCCGAGTATATCGGAGCAACCACGTCAATTCGCTCTTGCGTAGAGCCTTTTGGAGCCATTCGGAAAGAGTTCGGAGTTTCAGAAGTAGCAACCGTAAGCGGGTCTTTGTGCCAAACATTTGGATCATGAGGCACCGTCGCAATCAGGAAAGTGGTCAAATAACCAATCAGGATCAAACCAACTATGAAGACTCCAATGAAAATCTTCATTCGATCAATCCGTCGTACTCAACTGCTCAGCGTCGATGTCCTTTTGAATTATCGCGGCCTTTTGCTCGACCATATCGACGATATGATCAATCATACCCTCATTCGAGCGCTTGTGATCCTGTTTTCCAGCCAGATACACCATGCCATGACCAGCGCCACCGCCCGTAAAGCCAACATCCGTCATCAAAGCTTCGCCTGGCCCGTTTACGACGCACCCAATTATAGAAAGGCTCATTGGGGTTCGAATATGTTCGAGCCTTTTTTCGAGTTCAGCCACGGTGCTGATAACATCAAATCCTTGTCGCGCGCATGACGGGCAAGAAATGATGTTTACGCCGCGATGACGAAGCCCCAAAGACTTCAGGATTTCAAATCCAACCTTCACTTCTTCAACCGGATCGGCTGAAAGGCTCACCCTGATCGTATCCCCGATGCCAGCCCAAAGTAGGTTGCCAAGGCCAATTGAGGATTTGATCGTGCCTGACGTTAAGCCTCCGGCTTCGGTTATCCCAAGATGAATTGGCGCGTCCGTCAGTTCAGCAATACCTTGGTAAGCGGCCGCGGCAAGAAAGACATCGGAGGCTTTAACGCTGATCTTGAACTCGAAAAAGTCGTTGTCTTCCAGTATTTTAATGTGCTCTTGCGCACTTTCCACCATCGCCTCGGGGCATGGTTCGCGATATTTCTCAAGAAGATGTTTTTCCAGCGATCCAGCATTCACCCCGATCCGAATGGAACAGCCGTGGTCTTTAGCAGCTTTAATGACATCCCGAACGCGTTCGGCACTTCCGATGTTGCCAGGATTGATGCGCAGGCACTTAGCTCCAGCTTTGGCCGCCTCAATTGCCCGCATGTAGTGGAAGTGAATGTCCGCAACAATCGGGACATCGACCGAACTGACGATTTCCTTAAGTGCCGCCGTGCTCTCCTGATCCGGGCAGGAAACGCGAACAATATCTGCTCCGGCTTCTGCGCAATTATTGATTTGAGCAATCGTCGCTGCCGCGTCAGTTGTTAGCGTATTTGTCATTGTCTGGACGGAAATTGGAGCATCGCCTCCAACGAGGACGTTTCCAACACTAATCTGACGACTCTTGCGCCGGATAATTGTTCGCCAAGGCCGTATCGGATTATTTGACATGGTAAGCTTCTAACTTTGAGACTTAGGTTTTGCTTTTGTCAGCGGCCCACGTCTTAGGGCAGCTACTGACTTCCTGCAGTGCTTAGCGTTGAATCCACATCCGGCACAAGCTCTAGATCCTCAACAACCGCAAATCTCTGCTGAATATCGAGCTCTGCTAGGGAGACTTGTTTAGCAACCGAAGTTCCCGTGCCTACAGGACCAAATGGCACGCCATCTACTAAAACATACACCGATCCAGAATTACCTGCTCTCAGGATGGGTTGTTCCACATCTTCAGGCAGAGAGTAATACTCACCTTTCTCAAGGATTTTCTCAAAGAGAACGGTAGAATTATCAGAGTTCACGCGCACCCAAGCCGCGCGCACGGCGTACAGTTGGATCGTCGGCTTTGCAGCTTCGACCAAAACAACTGGCTCGCTTGGTAAGGTCGTCTCAATAGACCGGGCAGCTTCTGAAATTGTCTCGATCATATTTGGAAGAGCCTTAGGCTTTAGGACGCCCACTGTATCCGGGTCGATAGACGCTATGGGACCATCTCTGGGCTGCAATTTCGGAACTGCTAATTCCTGCGGTCGGTACAATCGTCCCAGAACACTTTCCGTCTCATCATTCAGCGTGTTTGAAGGCATTGATATTGCAACATCGAATGCAGACGATACTTGGTCACCGACCGTCTCGATCGACTGAACATCGACTGATGCTGACGGAGTTTGATCAACTGGTGCAAATTCAACGCGCTGAATGTCATTCAACAATGTCCAACCACCAAAGCCTAAACCGCCTATCAGTAAAGTGAGAACTGCCGCCGAAGCGATACCGGAAGGCGAAATTACATTTAAAATGCTCTCGCTTTGTGTCGCCCCGTAACTCGTAAAACGGGGATTAACCTCCGCGCCTTTTAGCTGGGCAGGAGCATCTTTGGGAGTGGACTTCTTGGCCGGAGCCATACCAGCATTTACGCCTTCAAACCCGCTTTCAAAGCAGAATCGTTCGAACATGAGATCTGGATCAAGCTTCAGATACCGACCGTACGAACGTACATAACCGGCGATGAAACCTTGGTTTGGAAAAACACTGGGATCGCAATTTTCAATAGCCGCAATATATGCAGCTTTTATTCGCAAATCTCTTTGCACGTCTAATAGCGATTTCCCAAGCGTGGCACGTTCGCCTCTGAGCTCATCGCCGAGACTAAAGGCAAAATCATCGAAGCCTTTTAGCTTTTCAGGAGTCTCTAAACTCTCACTCATCGCC
>CAZXRG010000035.1:0-13848 GCA_964642935.1 uncultured Rhodobacterales bacterium
GCCTGCCCCTGATGAAACAATGATCGTTGCTGGGTGATTTCTTCTCCCAAGTTTTCAATCGCTTCCTTGGCCAAATCAAAATTTGCCGCCGAAATGTCATCGCTGATATCTTCGGCCTTTCCTGTGACCTTTATCGGCCCCAGATCAATGCCCTCAGTTTCAGCGGCTGCGGCTGCGGTTTCCACGAGAGCCAAATCAAGCGCCAGCTGCCCCTCGATGGGCGCATCTTGCGCATGTGCCAAACCTTTATTGCAGTCTGCTGTCGTGGTGGTTGGGTCAGTGTTGATACGCTCGTCACTTACCGCCTCTAACGCCGTCTTTGCGCGTCCCCAGGCTGCAGTATCAATGAGACTTACATCATCATTCGCTGCCATGAAGTCTTGAAAGGTCTTACAGGAGGCGCGTGCCGTGTCGACTTCTGCCTGAAAGGCTTGCCTGTCTGTGAACATCTTCCAACCTACACCAGCACAGGCGGCCAGAACGATCACAGCAGTGACGGGTACTATTTTATTCATTGTCC
This sequence comes from uncultured Rhodobacterales bacterium, assembly GCA_964642935.1. Lineage (GTDB taxonomy): Bacteria > Pseudomonadota > Alphaproteobacteria > Rhodobacterales > Rhodobacteraceae > CAKZTM01. The sequence continues at coordinate 521 of CAZXRG010000035.1, forward strand.
CAGAGGCCCCACCTTATGGCTTATTATATGGCATTTTCAGCCTGGCCGATCTGGGCAATTTTTCGCCCTCAACACAATCATCAGGTATACCAATTATTAACTTTAATCCCAACGCGATGTTACAGAAAGAAGGCTCTGTGTCAAACTAGTTGACGTTAGGGTAATTGAGTTTGTCGCGAACAAACGATCATAAACGCCACGCAACAACCTCCAATCTTGTTTAGGGGGCGATATCAATAACACCGCCCAGCTTTAATTCCACCATCAGAGTTCACTCGACCTCCTCGATGGCCTATCTACTTGCCCATGACCAAGATGACACCCAAGCAAACGGCCCTCATTTGCGGGGCAGGCATAGGAGGGCTGACAGCAGCCCTTGCGCTCGCCCGTCGTGGCTGGTCCGTGAGCGTTGTTGAGCAAGCGGAAGAGCTTTCCGAGGTCGGTGCGGGGATCCAACTCTCCCCGAACGCCATGCATGTGCTCCAAGCGCTTCATCTTGGCGATGCCATAGCGCGGGTTTCCTTTGAGCCGCTTGCGTCGACAATCCGAGATTATGCAACCGGTTTGGCCCATATGGATCAGCCCCTAAAAGGCCTCTGCCAGTCCCGCTACGGTGCGCCCTACCTCCACATTTACCGACCGGACCTGCACAAGCTGCTGCGCGATGCGGCCCAAACCGCTGGTGTTTCAATCCTGCTCGGACAAACCGCAAAGAGCGTGTCCCAGACGGAGACCCAAGCCCATCTTCACACCCAATCAGGCACCCGTTCGGGCGATGTTTTGATCGGCGCCGACGGTCTTCGCTCCGTCGTGCGCGACGCGATCCTTAAGCCCGAGCTTCCAAGATTCACGGGTCAGGTGGCCTGGCGCGGAACCATTCCCACAGAGGCGCTCCCCCAAAACCTGATCGCCCCCAAGGCCACCGTTTGGGTCGGCCCCCACCATCATTTTGTGACCTATTACATCAAGTCCGGCCAGCTGGTGAACTTTGTCGCTGTGCAAGAACGCGCGGATTGGACCAAAACCGGCTGGAATGAACCGGGCGATGTGGGGGAACTCCGCGAAGCCTTCAAGGATTGGCATCCAGAGGTCAGAACTTTGCTGGACGCCACGCAGGAGTGTTACCTCTGGGCCCTTCACGCCCGTGATCCGCTGCCCAAATGGAGCGAGCACCGCGCGACCCTTCTGGGAGATGCCGCCCATCCCATGCTGCCTTTCATGGCCCAAGGTGCTGCCATGGCGATTGAGGATGCATGGGTGCTGGCAGACGCGCTCACAAACGCCCCGGTCCAAACCGCCCTCAAACGCTATGAAGCCGCCCGCATGCCGCGCACAGCGATGGTCCAGAAGATGTCGCAGGACAATGCCAAGCTGTTTCACCGAAGCCAAAGCCTCTCGGACCTTTGGCCCCGTGCCAAGCTGCGCATAGCCCGCCTGTTTCCCAAAGCCCCGCTTTATCAGCTTGATAAAATCTATGGGGTGAATGTCACTCAGGAGACCCGATAAAGATGTATCCGGCCCCATAAATGGTCTTAATCAGCTTGGGCGTCTTAGGGTCGTCGCGCAGCTTTGTGCGCAATCGCGACACTCGCACGTCAATGGCACGATCAAAACTGTCATCGGCATCCCCGCCAATGGCCTCAAGCATTTGCTCGCGCGTAATCAGCCGATTGGGGCTCTTTAAAAACAGCCGCAAAACCTGCGCTTCGCCATTGGACAGATCGGTCACCGACCCATCATCCGCCGTCAGCTTGAACTGATCAAAATCAGCAACCCAGCCTGCAAATCGGACCTGCGCTTCAGGGGCCACATCCTGCTTGCTTCCACGGCGCAACAACGCCCGCGCACGGGCCACAACTTCGGCAGGATCAAAGGGCTTGGTTATGTAATCATCCGCCCCCAATTCCAGCCCGACCACCTTGTCTTGCACCATGGAACGCCCGGAAATAATCATAACCGCCGCACGGCTTTCCGTGGCGAGGCGGTGAACCAAAGCCAGCCCGTCTTTATCGGGAAGGCCAAGGTCCAGAATGCACAGGTCGGGCTCTAATGCGATAAACTCACGCTCAAATTCCGAGGCCCGCGAGAAAGAGCGCGTGTCAAAGCCCGCAGCCTCCAGTTCTTGAGACAACATCAAGCGGATCTCGGGCACATCATCCAGAATGGTGACAAGTGGCTTGGCCATTAATCGTTACCCGCTTTCAAAAACACTTCCAATTCTTCCGGCGAGAACGGCTTGCGCAAAACCGGATAATGCCGTGCCACCTCCTGTCGCAACGGATCAGAGCTCGCAAGCCCCGTGATCATGCGGATTGGAATGCCAGACTTCTTGGCCTCCAAAGCGCGGGCCAGATCAAATCCGGTCATCTCCCCGCCCAACATGATATCGCTCAAAACGCAGGAAATATGCGGGACAGCGGCCAGTTGAAGCGCTTCTTCGGCAGTATCCGCCTCCAAAACCGCATGGCCTTGATCGCGCAATATTTCCCGGATCGAAAGGCGCAAATCCTCGCGGTCTTCCACCAGTAGTATCAAGCCGGGCTCCGTTGCCATGTCAGCCACCTCAAGGGGGATCGAAATCATCACCTGCGCCCCGGATGTTTCTAGATTGCTCAGCTGAACACGACCGCCTGAGAGTTTGGCGAAATCATAGACCATGGTCAGCCCCAAACCACTGCCTTTGCCATACCCTTTGGTGGTGAAAAACGGATCAATGCCGCGCTCCAAAGCTGTTTGCGTGAAGCCGGGGCCGCCATCGGAAACATCAAATTCAAGCCAGGCATCCCCCTTGGTGCGGGCCGTAATTGCGATCTGCCCCGCACCGTCCATGGCGTCCGAAGCATTCAGGATCAGGTTCAAAAGCGCATCCTGCGTATATCCCAAATCTAGAAGAACAGAGATATCCCCGCATTGATTGTCGAGCGTCAAATCCACCGTTTCAGGAACTGCCGCAGGCGCCAAATTTCCCAGATTTGCAAATAGAGCATCAATTCTGACAGGGCTAGGCGAGACCCCTCTGGCGCCTGAAATATCCGCCAGCCGATCCAGTAAATCGCCACCCCGCAAGGCGGCCCCTTTGGTGGTGGAGACGAGAGATTTGACGGCGTCAGGCACGTCCTCGCGTCGCTCAATCTGGCTCTGAAGGCCGACAATAATGGTCAACAGATTAGAAAAATCATGGGCCAGACCATTGGCCAATTGCGCCGCCAATTCGCGCTTTCGCGCCTGAACCAATGCCACACGCGCCTGCGCCTCTTCGGTCACATCCGTGGACAGAAGATAGACGCCCGTCACACTGCCGTCTTCGTCCACATCCGGTGTAAAGGCGCTTCGAATGCGCTTTGATCCCCCCTGCACTTCAAACTCGAACACGCTGGCAACACCCTCATAAGCCGCATCCAAATGGGGGCTCACATGGGCGAAGGCCTCAGCCCCCAAAGCAGTCTCAACACTCAGCCCAACTATGTCGGCCTGCGCGTCTGGCAGAATACTGGGCAGTTTCCGATTGGAATAGGTATAGCGCCGGTCCTTCCCCACACGGGCAATATGCGCCGGCGTCATTTCAGCGGTCACCCGCGTGCGGGCCTCACTTTCTGTCAAATCCCGCTTGGTACTTTCCAAAGCGCTATTGGTCGCGGCCAGTTTCCGGTTGATACCCGCCAGCTCTTCAGAGCGGGTCAGAAGCTGGTCAGACAATTGCGCCGAATGCCCGCGCAGCAAATCTTCCTGGCGTTTAATGGGCGTGATGTCGGTGTAAACCGTTACCCAGCCGCCTTGGCGCACGGGGCTGCCCTCGATTGAGATCACCATGCCACTGGCCCGCGTCCGCTCCACATAATGGGGCTCGAACGTGAGCGCCTGATTGACCCGCTCCTGAACGAACTGGTCAATGTCATCGACCTCGCCATACTCGCCCGCCTCGACCAGAAACCGGATGGTCTGGGCGAAATCAGCGCCTAGCTGGGTCAATTCGTCGGGCAGACCGAACATCTCCTGAAACCGCCGGTTTGAAACCGCCAGCTTCAGATCAGCATCATAAATCGAAAGACCCTGCTGAATGCGGTTCAGCCCGGAGCGGGTCATATCAAAAATGGCGTGCGGATCATGCGACATGCCTATCGCTACCACCAAAAAACCATGACTGACCAGAGCCTCCGGCACCGCGCAACAATTCGATACAATTGGGACAAACTTGGGAAATCGTCTTGCCTTAATCAGGCTTGCAAAGGGCCACGCTTGCGATAGGCTCGACAAAAAGCTGGGACACACCAGCACCCTTGGGAGGAGACGATCCGTGACAACGGATAAAGCGGCCATGTCCGCTCTGGATACTGTTCCAAAACTGCTGGCGCGAAATGCGCGGGAGTATGGCACGCGCCCTGCCTACCGCGAAAAAGAGTTCGGCATCTGGCAAAGCTGGACCTGGGCCGAGGCTGCGGAAGAGATCAACGCGCTCGCCTTGGGCCTCATGGACTTGGGCTTGGAAGAAGGCGATCACATCGCGATCATCGGACGCAACCGCCCCTATTTCTACTGGGCGATGCTGGCGGCCCAATCTGTCGGAGCCGTTCCGGTCCCGGTCTATCAAGACAGTGTCGCCGAAGAGATGGCCTATGTGCTCGATCATTGCTCCGCCCGCTTTGTGGTGGCCGAGGATCAAGAGCAAGTCGACAAAGTGCTCGATGTGCACGACAAACTACCCCAGCTCGAGCAAATCCTGTTTCTAGACGGATCGGGCCTGCGAAAATACGATGAGGCAAACCTGCACGACTATCGAAAGGTGCAGGCGCGCGGTCGGTCGCGTCAGGGAGAGCTGCAAGCCACGCTCAACGCCCGCATTGCTGCACAAAACGGCGAAACCACCTGCGTGATGCTCTATACTTCCGGCACCACAGGACGGCCCAAAGGGGTGGTCCTCTCCAGCGACAATATTGTGAAAACCGGCAAGTCCACATGCGAGTTCGACAACCTTACAGTTGGCGACAGCGTGCTGGCCTATCTGCCCATGGCTTGGGTCGGGGACTTCATCTTTTCCATCGGTCAGGCCTATTACTCCGGCTTCTGCGTGGCCTGTCCGGAGAGTGCCGACACCATGCAAACAGACCTGCGCGAAGTGGGGCCAAGCTATTTCTTCGCACCGCCGCGCTACTTTGAGGGCGTCTTGACCTCGGTGATGATCCGCATGGAAGACGCCTCGAACTTCAAAAAACGCCTGTTCAAACGGGCCATGGATCACGCCAAAGATATCGGGCCAAAACTGCTCGACGGTGAACCGGTTGGGGCGTTGGATAAGCTGAAATACAAGCTCAATCAGGCTCTGGTCATCGGGCCGTTAAAGAACACACTTGGCCTGACGAACGTGCGTGTGGGCTATACGGCTGGCGAGGCCATTGGTCCGGAGATTTTCGACTTCTACCGCGCTCTGGGCATTAATCTCAAACAGCTCTACGGCCAGACAGAGGCCTCCGTTTTCATCACCCAACAGCCCGACGGGCAGGTGCGCGCGGATACGGTAGGCGTGGCCTCTCCGGGTGTGGAGTTGAAAATCGCGGAGAATGGAGAGGTGTTTTACCGCTCGCCGGGCACTTTCGTTGAGTACTACAAGAACCCGGAGAGCACCGCTGACACCAAAGACGCCGAAGGGTGGGTCGCCACGGGTGATGCGGGCTTTATCGAGGAAGACACGGGGCATTTGCGCATTATTGATCGCGCCAAAGACGTAGGCAAAATGGCCGACGGCGCTCTGTTCGCGCCCAAATATGTCGAGAACAAATTGAAGTTTTTCCCAAACATTCTGGAAGCGGTCGTGTTTGGAAATAGCCGAGACCGCTGCACGGCATTCATCAACATCGACCTGACAGCCGTGGGCAATTGGGCCGAGCGCAACAACATCGCCTATGCCTCCTATCAGGAATTGGCAGGCCACCCAGAGGTGCTCGCCACGATCCAGAACCATGTGGAAGAGGTGAATGCCTCCGTGGCCGATGATCCGATGCTATCGGGCTGCCAAATCCACCGTTTCTTGGTGCTCCATAAGCAATTGGACGCAGATGATGGCGAGTTGACCCGGACCCAAAAGGTGCGCCGCCGGATTATTGAAGAGAAATATAAAGTGCTGATCGACGCCCTCTATGATGGATCCGCAAGCGTCTATGTGGAAACCGAAGTTACCTATGAGGATGGCCGGAAAGGGTCGATCTCCGCGACTTTGGATATTCGTGATGCCAAGGTTCAAACGAGACAGGTGGCAGCGGCATGATAGATCGTGATGGAGTGAATTTACGCCACGACCGCTCTTTTGAGTATTTGCGGGAAATCGAAGGGGCCCCATTAAGGGTCGCCCCGCCACGAGCCAGAAAAACCGGGGGTGACGGGACGAGCTTTCGACTTCCACGGCCATCGGCTCTCCAGCCTGTACCGCCCTTGGGCCATAGCGCAAACATGGTTTCGAATTCCCTAAAATACTCAGGCGGGAAGGTGATCTCATGAACGATCATCAAGAAACCACCCGCATCATCGGCCTTCCCCTAAGTACAGTTGCGGGCACTTTGATTTGCCTGCTGTTCTTGCTGGTTGCGGATTATCCACCCTTGGCCTTGGGTGCAATCGTCGCGCTGTTTTTCGCAGCTTACGTCTGGATGCGGGTGATGATCTTTCTTGAGAATGACCGCTTCACCCCCAAACGCCTTCGTGTCGGCCTGACCTGGGCCTTGGTTGGGGTGGATGACGACAGCCAGGAGTATGATGCGCGACCGGTGCGCGTCTATTTCATCCTCCTTACCATTTTACTCGTCGGTCTGATTGTACGCCCCATGTTGAGTTGGATTTGGCTATGAGTTTTGATCAAGCGGAAAGCTTCACCACCACCGACGGTCGCACCATTGGCAGCCAAGTGATGGAGATGAAAAACATCTCCCTTCGCTTTGGTGGCGTTAAAGCGATCACCGATATCTCCTTTGATATCCGCGAGGGCGAAATTCGCGCCATTATCGGCCCCAACGGAGCTGGCAAGTCGTCCATGCTCAACGTCATCAACGGGTTTTATCATCCCCAAGAGGGCGAGATCTGGTTTCGCGGCGCCAAACGCGCGCCCATGAAACCCCATGAGATTGCCTATCAGGGCATCGCGCGGACCTTCCAGAATATTGCGCTCTTTAAGGGCATGTCGACGCTCGACAACATCATGACCGGTCGTCTGACCCATATGAAGGGCGGCTTGATTTCGCAGGCGCTTTGGTGGGGAAAGGCGCAAAAAGAAGAAGTCGAGAACCGCGCCATTGTGGAAAAGGTTATCGATTTTCTTGAGATCCAATCGATCCGGAAAACCCCTGTTGGACGCCTCCCCTATGGCCTTCAAAAGCGGGTTGAGTTGGGCCGTGCCTTGGCCGCGGAGCCCAAGCTCCTTCTCCTTGATGAGCCCATGGCGGGCATGAACGTTGAGGAAAAAGAGGACATGTCCCGCTTCATTCTCGACGTGAACGACGAGTTTGGAACCACCATCGCCCTGATCGAGCACGACATGGGTGTGGTCATGGACATTGCCGATCGTGTGGTGGTCATGGATTACGGACGCAAAATCGGCGACGGCACCCCTGATGAAGTGCGCAACGACCAAGATGTTATCGACGCCTATCTGGGGGTCGCCCATGACTAGAGCCACTAAACCGGAGACCCATTATGCCCGCTGAGTTCTATTACGGCGTTGAAGTCTTCCTCAACGGTCTGATGGCCGGCGTCATGTATGCGCTCGTGGCCCTTGGTTTCGTGCTGATCTTCAAAGCATCCGGCATCTTCAACTACGCCCAAGGCGTCATGGCCCTTTTCGCCGCCCTCACTCTGGTCGGCTTTCAGTCGGGACAAATTCCGTTTTCGCACCTGATCAACGCCATGTTCGGCACTGAACTCCACCACTTCGGCTGGCACATGCCCGCCATCATCGCGATCATATGCACCCTCGGTGTCATGGTCCTCTTTGCATGGCTGGTCGAGCGATACCTGCTCAAACATCTGGTCAACCAAGAGCCGATCATCCTGTTCATGGCCACCATCGGTCTGGCCTATTTCATGGAAGGCTTCGGCGACCTCATGTGGGGCTCGGACATCAAAAAACTGGACGTGGGCATCCCCCAAGGCGGCAACTTCTGGATCGAAGAAAACACAGCCTTCTTGGGCGGCGAGGACTTCTACGGCTTCTACATCGACAGCCTCGACATCTATGCAGCCCTCTTCGCGGCCATCCTCGTGATCTCCCTCGTGATCTTCTCCCAATACACCAAAACCGGACGCGCCCTTCGCGCAGTCGCCGACGACCACCAAGCCGCCCTCTCCGTTGGCATCTCTCTGCGCGCCATCTGGGTCATCGTCTGGTCTATCGCAGGGCTCGTCGCCCTCGTCGCTGGCATCATGTGGGGCTCCAAATCCGGCGTGCAATTCTCCCTCTCCCTCATCGCCCTCAAAGCCCTGCCAGTTCTGATGCTCGGCGGCTTCACCTCGATCCCCGGAGCCATCATCGGCGGCCTCATCATCGGCGTGGGCGAGAAAATGTTCGAGTTCCTCATCGGCGCACCCTACTTGGGAGGCGCCACCGAGAACTGGTTCGCCTATATGCTCGCCCTCCTGTTCCTCGTCTTCCGCCCCCAAGGGCTGTTCGGCGAGAAGATAATTGAGAGGGTGTAAGGAATGACACTCTTCTGGTTTGTCTCTTCAAAGGGAAACTCATAAATGCTCTACCGTGAAGCCGGTGATTTCAAAACCACCTACGCCAAAGACAACCAGACCTTCCCGATCAAGCTCGACCGCTGGGCCTATTGGGCGCTTCTGGCATTCGCGATCCTCGTGGTGCCCTTCATCATCAACGACTATTGGTCCAACGCAGTTGTCCTGCCGTTCCTGATCTATTCCATCGCCGCCATCGGCCTCAACATCCTCACCGGATACTGCGGTCAGGTCTCCCTTGGCACGGGCGGTTTCATGGCCGTGGGCGCTTACTCCTGCTATAAATTCATGACCGGCTTCGACATCTACCTGCCAAACGGGGAAGAATGGGTCCGCTACGCGCTCCCCCAGTTCAATATCTTCTTTGCGGTCATCATGGGCGGGCTGACCACCGCCTTTGTGGGCCTCATCTTCGGCCTGCCAAGCCTGCGCATCAAAGGCTTCTACCTCGCCGTGGCCACACTCGCAGCACAGTTCTTCCTCGTCTGGCTCTTCAACAAATGGGAGTGGGCCTACAACTACTCCGCCTCCGGCCAAATCAACGCACCAACCCGTGGCATATTCGGGGCAGAGATCACAGGCCCCACGGCAACCCCAGCCGCCACCTACCTGTTCTGCCTGTTCTTCGTGATCACTCTGGCATGGCTCGCCCGTAACCTCACCAGAGGGGCCAATGGCCGCAAATGGATGGCCATTCGCGACATGGACATCGCCGCTGAGATCATCGGGGTGAACCCGCTTCGTACCAAACTCTCCGCCTTTGCGATCTCCTCGTTTTACGTGGGCATCGCAGGCGCGCTCCTCTTCTCGGTCTACCTAGGCGCGGTCGAAGTGGGCGAAGTTTTCGGCATCCAGAAATCCTTCCTCGTCCTGTTCATGATCATCTTGGGCGGTCTTGGCTCGATCTTCGGGTCATTCGCAGGGGCCGCCTTCCTCGTGCTGATCCCTGTGTTCCTCAAAAACGTCATGGTCGCGGGCTTGGGATGGCCCACAGATATCGCGGCCCATCTGGAATTTGTCATCATCGGCGGTCTGATCATGTTCTTCCTGATCGTCGAACCCCACGGCCTCGCCCAACTTTGGCGGATCACCAAGGAGAAGCTCAGGCTCTGGCCGTTCCCGCATTAACCAAGAAACGTAAGAAACGAACCAAATAAGACGCGAAAAGCGCAACCAACTCTCAAAGGGAGAAAACTATGAAACTGACGAGACTAGCAATCGCGGCTGCGGCCGCTCTCAGCGTGGCGACACCGGCTTTGGCCGATCTTGTGTTCCCATCCCTGAGTTATCGAACCGGCCCTTATGGCGCGAACGGCATTCCGTTTGCTGACGGCTATCAGGACTATTTCACCATGGTGAACGCCCGTGACGGCGGCATCGGCGGTGTGATGGCCAAAGTCATCGAATGCGAGACCGGCTATAACACCGAAAAAGGTGTTGAGTGTTACGAGGCCACCAAAGGCGAAGGCGCACTTGTCTATCAGCCGCTCTCCACGGGCATCACCTACCAGTTGATCCCCAAAGCAACCGCTGACGGCATCCCTGTGCACTCCATGGGCTATGGTCGGACATCTGCCAAAAACGGTAAAGTGTTCTCAAACATCTTCAACTATCCGGCCAACTACTGGGACGGCGCATCCGTGGCCATCAACCACCTTCTGGATGTGAACGGTGGAGACCTGTCAGGCAAAACAGTCGCCTTGGTCTATCACAACTCCGCCTATGGTAAGGAGCCGATCCGCACGCTTGAGGAGCTCTCCAAAAAGCACAGCTTTGAGCTGAGCACTTTGGCCGTTGACCATCCGGGCCAAGAGCAAAAGTCCCAGTGGTTGCAAATCCGTCGCGAAAAGCCGGATTATGTTCTGATGTGGGGCTGGGGTGTTATGAACCAGGTCGCCATTCAGGAAGCTGCCAACATTCGCTATCCAATGGAAAACTTCATCGGCATCTGGTGGTCAGGGTCCGAGAACGACGTGATCCCGGCAGGCGATGCGGCCAATGGCTATAAAGCGCTGAACATGCACGCAGTGGGCGACGACTTCCCGGTGTTTGCGGACATCCAAAAGCACGTGGTGGATGCAGGCAATGCGGCTGGTGCGGGCGATCAGATCGGCACGGTGCTCTATAACCGTGGCATGTATGCAGCCATGCTCGCAGTGGAAGCTGTGAAGACGGCTCAGGAAATCCACGGCGTTGCTGACATCAATGCGTCTCAGATGCGTGATGGTATGGAAGCACTGGTGATGGATGCGGCCAAGATGGAAAGCCTCGGCATGGGCGGTTTCGGTCCTGAGTTTGCGGTCTCCTGTGACAACCACGGTGGTGGCGGTCTTGGTACTGTGACCCAATGGGATGCAGCCGCTGAAAAGTGGAGCCAGATCACGGACTATATCGCGTCAGATGGCGACGTGATCAACGCGTTGATCATGGAAGACAGTGCGGCATTCGCGGCAGAGAACAACATTGCCGAGCGTTGCAACTGATCTTTGAAGTCTGAAAACAACACGTCCGGCCAGTTTGGTCGGGCGCGTTAACACTTTCACCGAGTGCTGGGCACCGTACGCACCCGGTGCACGGCAGGTGCACGCATGGTGCGCGGGACGTGCCGGTGGATTTAGCCGCCAAAACGACGTTAACGAATTGGATTTGAGTGATGCTCGACGACGCCAAAACCCAAGAGACCTTGTTAGAGGTCAACAATATCGAGGTGATTTATAATCACGTCATATTGGTCCTCAAAGGCGTGTCTCTGAGTGTTCCCAAGGGCGGGATAACGGCCCTTCTGGGGGGCAATGGAGCCGGTAAGACCACGACCCTCAAAGCCATCTCGACCCTCCTTCACTCCGAACGGGGTGAGGTCACGAAGGGATCAATTCTCTATAGAAATCAAAACCTTGAAGGTTTGAACCCGGCCGAGTTGGTCAAGCGCGGGGTCATCCAGGTCATGGAAGGCCGCCATTGTTTCGAGCATCTCACCGTGGAAGAGAACCTGCTCACAGGCGCTTATACACGCGGCGACGGAAAGGCCGCAACGGCGGCGGCGCTCGATCTGGTTTACACCTATTTCCCCCGCCTCAAAGAGCGCCGCAAAAGCCAAGCGGGCTATACGTCCGGCGGTGAACAACAAATGGTCGCCATAGGCCGCGCCCTCATGAGCAACCCCGAAACAGTCCTCCTAGACGAACCCTCCATGGGCCTAGCCCCCCAACTGGTCGAGGAAATCTTTGGAATCGTTAGAGATTTAAACGAAAAAGAGGGCGTATCCTTCCTTTTGGCGGAGCAAAATACCAACGTCGCGCTGCGCTTTGCGCATTACGGATACATCCTAGAAAGCGGGCGTGTTGTGATGGATGGACCAGCCGCAGAATTGCGTGAAAATCCGGACGTTAAGGAGTTTTATCTTGGTCTCTCCGACGAGGGCCGCAAATCATTTCGCGATGTGCGCTCGTACCGCCGTCGTAAACGTTGGCTGAGCTAAAGAGGGTGATCATGGACACGTTTTACGACCAGCTTGAGACCCGCTCGCAGGATGAACGCGAAAGCCAGCAGTTGGAGGCCTTAAAGGCGCAACTGAAACTGGCCGCCTTAGCACCTGATGCTTGCCGGATCACGGACGCGGACGTCACAAGCTTCGCAGACCTCGCAAATCTGCCAGTCCTGCGCAAATCCGACCTCTCCAAGTGGCAAAAAGAGAATGCCCCATTTGGAGGGATCTACACCAATAACGTCTCCCATGTCTTTCAATCTCCGGGCCCGATCTACGAGCCGGGCTCGCGTGCGCCAGATGCATGGCGCATGGCCCGTTTCCTCCACGCCGCCGGAATCAGTGCCAAGGACACGGTGCAAAACTGCTTTTCCTATCATTTCACACCTGCGGGCATGATGTTTGAAAGCGGTGCTGCGGCCATAGGAGCCACCGTCTTTCCCGCAGGCACCGGCCAGACCGAGCTTCAAGTGAGAGCCGCCGCAGACATTGGCGCTACGGCCTACGCGGGCACGCCCGATTATCTCAAGGTCATCCTCGAGAAGGCCGATGAGATGGGAGAAAAACTTCAAATCGACAAAGCGGCTGTTGGCGGAGGCCCGCTTTTCCCGGCCCTTCGCCAAGCCTATATCGACCGGGGCATCTCCTGCCTGCAATGCTACGCCACCGCCGATTTGGGCAATATTGCGTATGAATCCAAGGCCATGGACGGCATGATCCTTGATGAAGGTGTGATCGTTGAAATCGTCACGCCGGGCACAGGCACTCCGGTTCCGTTGGGAGACATTGGTGAGGTGGTGGTAACCTCACTCAATCCGGATTACCCGCTTATCCGCTTTGCAACCGGTGATCTGTCCTCAATTCAGCCGGGCCTCAGCCCTTGTGGCAGAACGAATACGCGCATCACCGGCTGGCGCGGTCGCGCGGATCAGGCGACAAAAGTGAAGGGCATGTTTGTGCGCCCCGAGCAAGTGGCCGAGCTGGTCTCCCGCCATGAGGACATTAAAAAAGCTCGCGTCATTGTGCGCACCAAAGATCAAATGGACACGATGACCGTGCAAATCGAAACCATGGCCGATACGTCCGACACTTACGCAAACAGCGTCAAAGACATTCTCAAATTGCGCGG
>CAZXRG010000035.1:13948-19236 GCA_964642935.1 uncultured Rhodobacterales bacterium
GCGGCGTTCATCTCGATCCACAATATGTGTGCTTGGATGATCGACACTTACGGTTCGGAGGAGCTGAAGGCGAAGTATCTGCCAGACATGGTGAGCTACAAGAAAGTGGCCTCTTATTGCCTGACCGAGCCCGGCTCCGGTTCCGACGCCGCCGCCCTTCGCACCAAATGTGATCGCACCAATGAGGGCTTCAAGCTGAACGGTACAAAAGCGTTTATCTCTGGCGGCAATTATTCCGACCTCTACATCGTCATGTGCCGCACTGGTGAAGAGGGCCCTAAGGGCATTTCCTCGGTCATCATCGACAGCGACGCCCCCGGCCTCAGCTTTGGCGGCTATGAAGACAAGATGGGGTGGAGATCGCAGCCAACCGCGCAAGTTCAGATGGATGACTGCATGATCCCTGCGGAAAACCTGCTTGGCGAGGAGGGTAAGGGTTTCACCTATGCCATGTCGGGGCTGGACGGAGGGCGTCTCAACATCTCGGCCTGTTCGCTTGGCGCGGCGCAAACCGCTTTGGATAAGGCGGTGACTTATGCGGGCGAACGCAAGGCCTTTGGCAAGCCCATAGACCAGCTGCAATCCATGCAGTTCAAGCTCGCCGACATGGAAATCGACCTGCAAGCGGCCCGCACGTTCCTGCGCCAAGCGGCTTGGATGTATGATCAGAAAAAGCCGGAAACCACGCGCTATTGCGCCATGGCCAAGCGCTTTGTGACTGATACAGCTTTCAATGTGGCCAATGACGCGCTTCAGGTGCACGGTGGCTACGGTTATCTTGCGGATTATGGAATTGAGAAGATCGTGCGGGACATACGGGTCCATCAAATCCTTGAGGGCACCAACGAGGTTATGCGGATGATTACCGCACGCACTCTTCTGGCAGAACGGGACAGATGATATGAAAATCGGGTTTATCGGGCTTGGGAATATGGGTGGCCCGATGGCGGCCAATCTGGCGGGCGCTGGTCATGAGGTTGTCGGCTTTGATACGATGGACGTCTCGATCCAGGATGTGCGCATGGCGACATCCGCGCAGGACGCAGTGGCCGGAGCGGATATGGTCATCACCATGCTCCCCAATGGTGATATCCTTCGCGCGGTCGCGGCGGAGATCATTCCGGTCATGGAATATGGCGCTGGTTTTGTGGATTGCTCGACCGTTGATGTGGAAAGTGCGAGGGCCGTGGCTGCGGATGCAAGTCACGCTGGTCTCCATCCGGTTGACGCACCTGTATCTGGAGGGGTTGGTGGCGCATCAGCGGGGACACTCACGTTTATGGCGGGAGGCTCTGAGGAGGCGTTCGAAAAAGCGGATACTCTCTTTGAGATCATGGGCCAAAAGGCGGTTCATTGTGGGGAAAGCGGCTCCGGTCAGGCGGCCAAAATCTGCAATAATATGATCCTTGGCATCACTATGATTGGTACCTGCGAAGCTTTCGCGCTTGCGGACAAACTGGGCCTTGATCGCCAGAAGATGTTTGATGTGGTGTCCACGTCCTCGGGCTATTCCTGGACCATGAACGCCTATTGCCCGGCTCCCGGCGTTGGGCCAAAAAGCCCGTCGGACAATGACTATCAGCCCGGGTTCGCGGCTGAATTGATGTTGAAGGACTTGCGGCTCAGCCAACAGGCGGCTGAGGTTTCAGATGCGGATACACCACTTGGGCAACACGCCACAGATCTCTATGCGGAGTTTGTGGAACAGGAAAACGGTCTGGGAAAAGACTTCTCAGCCATGCTACCGCGTTTTGAAAAGAAGTCGCGCTCAGGCTAGCTTTTGCCCGTAGACCGTGCGTTCGATCTCGCTGCGTTTAATTCCAAAACGAGCCAGTTCCAAATCAGAACATTTGCGCAGTCGCTCAATCATCCGGTTTTGCGGAGCACAGGAACTCGCTTGTGCCGAAATATGTTTGAGAGCCGATATATAGCTGGAAGGTCGTTTTGCTGGCGCTTCAACCCAATTTTGGTCTTGGGTTGGCTTGGTATTTGACTGTGCCATCGGAGCTGTCCTTAGCCCATAAGGTTTCTGATAGGTAAACCCTAAGCCGTGATTGGCCGCCAAATGTTGTCATTTATTCAGTTGTTCATAAATTGTGAAAGTTTTGCGACATTTGCACAACACAGGTCGGCTCAATTCAAAAGCGCGTGGAGCACATGAGAGCCGATCTCGGATCGTTCCAAACCCATATCCGACAATTCCCGATCAGACTTTGACTGAAGCCGGTTGAGGCGTCCGCAAAACTCTTCGACACTATCAAACTTCGGTTCGAGTTTGTGGCGTCCCATCGCTTCAGAGCGAATCTTGAAGTGTAGAATTGTGCGTCTGTCGGCCTGCGCGTCTTGAAGCGTTTGCATGTCTGTCCCCTGAACACGGTTGCGATAATTGCAGCCTAGCCAGTCAGAGACTAACAAAGTGTGACTAAGGTCACTTTGCGATTCATTTATTTTTGGTCGCTCCACGCGTGACTATTTAAAGGGCACGAGCTTTCGCGCGTTGCTCATTTCCCAAGCTTGGCATGGACGAAATCCAAATCAATTTCCTTAACCGGAGGGCCGGAATAGGGGTGCTTGTCATAGCCAAACAGATTGAAATCGCGCCTGTAAATCTCATGGGTGAGATGGATCGAGAGATCATCGAAATAATCTGCCACCGGATGAAGCCGTTTTGGACCATGGCCTTCGCTCTCGTTGAAACGGGGCACATTGTCGAGATCAACCGCGTGCTTTTGCTCAAAGCCGGCAAGAACCTTGACCATCCCCGCTTTGAAGTCCTCGGTCGAGATGATCACATCATAACGCCCCCCACCTCGGATCAAGGTCGATGCGTGACCGGACACAGCGGACCAATGGATGTCGGGATCAATGGGTTTGCGAAACCGGATGGTGTCGCGGGCAAACAGGAGGAACCGACGGAAGGATTTGACCTGATCAAAATCCCCCTCGATATCGACCCCGTATTTGCGCATCAACGGGATCATTGTGTTGGCGCGATAACGGTTGCCCGAGCGTTGAATGCCCGCAACCTTGTCGAAAAACGACGAAAGGATGCGGCTCCATGGATTGCGCACACAGGTGAATGTGAACGTGTCGTCCTGAACGCGCTCTTCAATGCGCGGCTGAGAGTGATCAAAGGCCCATTTGTGGATGCCGTCCTTGGCGTCATGAATATCGCCATCGAAATATCTGCCATGATCGGAATAATAGAGAATTTGGCCGATTGAAGAGCAAGCGCATTTGGGGATCACACGGTAAACCGCATTCTCGCTCTCTGTCATCCAAGTGCCCGGAAAACCCATGATCTCTGCCTGCTATTGTTGTTTTGGACAGATTTACAGGCTCGCCCGGCAATTTACACCCCAAAAGCGTGTTTTTGTTTGGGTTATGGCTCTGGATTGGCACAGCGACCTTCGTTAAAGGTAGTCGAACAGGCAAATACGGGCATTTCCTTGGCTAAAGTCGCTTATCTTCTTTTGTGTCACAAAAACGCCGAGCGCGTTTTGGAGCAGGCACGCATCCTGACGGCAAAAGGGGATTGCATTGCGATCCACATTGACCGGAATGCAGGCAACACGTTCTTTCAAGAGGTGAAGGCTGGGCTGGCGGATAATCCATCCGTGGTTTTTGCCAAACGGGTCAAATGCGGCTGGGGGGAATGGTCTCTGGTTGAAGCCTCTCTCAATATGATCGAGGCGGCCTTTCAGGCTTTTCCCGATGCCTCGCATTTCTTTTTGATGAGTGGCGATTGCATGCCCATCAAACCGGCTAGCTTCATCCACGGGGTGCTTGATGGTGCGGATTTCGACATGGTCGAGCACGCGGATTTCTTCAAGGACGACTGGATCAAGACAGGCATGAAAGAGGACCGCCTCTATTACCGACATTGGTTCAATGAGCGGGCGCGTAAGAAGCTGTTTTACGGCTCTCTGACCCTGCAGCGAAAACTGGGACTAACCCGCGATATTCCCGAAGGCATTCGCATGCGCATCGGTTCGCAATGGTGGGTTCTGAGACGCGAGACGATAGATAAGATCAGGAGCTTTTTGAAAGAGCGTAAAGATGTGGTGCGCTTCTTCAAAACCACATGGATTCCCGATGAGACCTTCTTTCAAACTCTGGTGATGCATCTGGTGCCACGCGATCAGGTGATCTCCAAACCTCCTACGCTGCTTGTGTTTTCGGACTATGGAATGCCGGTGACATATCATAGCGATCACTTCGACATGCTGCGTGCGCAAGACGCACTGTTTGCGCGAAAGATCTCCGGTTATGATCACGCACTGCCGCAACGATTGGGCGCCCTGTTCACCTCCGATGAGCAGCTTGAGGAGACCGGGTCTTCCGGGCGTGCTCTATACGATTATGTGCGTCAACGGGGACGCCTTGGTCGTCGGTTCGGGCCTCGCATTTGGGACGCTGGAGCTACGATTGGTCGAGATTTCGATCTGACCGTTATCGTTTGTAAGAAATGGCATGTGGCCCAACGCTTGGTGGCCACGCTTGAAGATACGAATTTTCCCGCCCATGGATATGTTTTTGATCAGGATGACGTCGCGGTGCCTGATATGGGCAATATCGAGTCCTCACGGGAAAAGCGCGGACGTCATAGACGGGCCTTTTTGCGGCTTCTGTATAAGGCGCGGGACACCAACAGGCTAGCGATCTGCCTTGACCCGTCCAATATCGACGCCATCCGTGATCTTGCGCAAGACGGCTGCAATCTCAGGGTGTTGGAGCTGGTGTGTGAGCTGTCAGATGGCTGGCTGTCCGGCCATGCGGCTCGTGTGGGATTAGGCTCGGCGGAGGATCAAGGTGATTTGCGCGGCGGCCTTATGGCCACTTTGCGCCAGAACATTGAAGACGAGCAAAGCGACATTCGCGATCTGGATCTACCTGTTCATATTCGGGTCTCTGACGCGGAAGACGCCGGACGCTTGGCGCGCCCCTTCGCGGATGCGTTTGGGATTTCCATAGACGGGGGAGCCGCCCTCGGCCGCACCCCGCATTTGTTTGCGGATTAAGGAGTGGTTTTGATGGCCTATAGTTATGATGATCAGAATATCTTCGCGAAGATTTTGCGTGGAGAAATCCCGAACCAAACGGTTCTGGAGACCGAGTATGCCTTGGCCTTCAAGGACATTAATCCGCAAGCGCCCACCCATGTTTTGGTTATCCCAAAAGGCCCATATGTGAACTTTGACCACTTCGCTTCAAAGGCCAGTGATGCGGAGATGGTGGGCTTCGTCAAAGCCGTGGGGCAGGTTTGCGAGATGCTCGGCATTTCCGAA
>CAZXRG010000036.1:0-19196 GCA_964642935.1 uncultured Rhodobacterales bacterium
TTCAACACAAAACTTCTGTTCTTGCCTTCCGGACGTCAATGGGTGATGCACGTGGATACATCTTTAAACAGCAGTAGACCCCCGAAGATCGCATGACACAAAAACATCCAGTAATCTGCATCGGTTCCGCCCTCTGGGACACAATCGCTCGAACGGAGCGCGCAATGGAGCAGGGACATGACGTTCCCGGTGAAATCAGGCAGCGCCCGGGTGGCGTGGCTTTGAATGTCTCCTTCGCGTTGGCCCAGCAAAATGTGGATTGCATTCTGCTTACTGCCATTGGGCGTGATGCGCCCGGTGATCTCTTGACCAAGACTGCGTCGGATAAGGGTGTAAATTGCGCCTATCTGACCCGCGTGGATGATGCCACGGATACTTATCTGGCGATTGAGCAAGCGGATGGGACGGTGTTTGGCGCTGTGGCCGATTGTGCCACTTTGGAGAAAACTGGTGCGGAAGTTCTGATCCCTTTGATCAATGGGGATATCGCCTCGGAATCCTCTCCTTTTCAGGGCACTGTGGTGATTGACGGTAATCTGCCCGAAGATGTTCTGGATGCGGTTCTCAACATCAAAGGTCTTGCACAGGCCAATATGGTGTTTGTGCCCGCGAGCCCTGGAAAAGCCGAGCGGATGCGCAATGTGCTTTCGTCTCGTGGCGGGACGATTTTTGTGAACATCCATGAGGCAGAGATTCTATGTGGGACGAAATTCAAGTCCTCAAAGACGGCGGCTGCGGCGATCTCCAAGATGGGTGCTGGCGCGATTGTGACAAATGGCGCGAAAGAAGCGGCTATGGCCAAGAACGGCGTGAACATGACCGTCCTTCCGCCCCCTGCGAGCAATATTGCGACAGTGACCGGTGCGGGTGATGCGTTTCTCGCCGGCTTTTTAGCCTATGAGCTGAAGGGCGAGCATTTGGCTATGTGTCTGTCTAATGCGGCGGATGTGGCCTCTGCTCATGTGAGTGGCGATAATCTATGACGCCAAAGCTGGCGTTTTCCAAAGCTGTTTCTGCTGCCATTTCTGAAGATCGTGCAATTGTTGCTCTTGAAAGCACGATCATCACCCATGGCATGCCCTACCCTCAAAATGTCGAGACTGCACGAGCGGTTGAAGCGGTTGTGCGCGCTCAAGGGGCCGAACCTGCGACCATTGCTGTTATAAAGGGCGTTATTCATATCGGTCTGGAAGCGGAGCAATTGAAGGCTCTGGCTCAGGCGAAAGATGTGCGTAAGCTGTCACGGGCTGATTTCGCCTTTGCTCTGGCGCAAAAGGCTGATGGAGCCACCACGGTGGCAGCGACCATGATTGCCGCGCGGCTTGCCGGAATTGATGTGTTTGCCACCGGCGGCATCGGGGGTGTTCACAAGGGCGCAGAGAATAGTTTTGATATCTCTGCAGATTTGCTGGAACTGGCTCAGACGCCTATCTCGGTGATTGCGGCGGGTCCCAAGGCGATTTTGGATTTACCCAAGACCTTGGAGGTTCTTGAGACCCACGGCGTGCCGGTTGTGACTTTTGGCCAAGATGCCCTGCCCGCGTTCTGGTCGCGCGATAGCGGTCTTGCTTCGCCTCTTCGCGCCGATACGGTTGGTGAGTTGGCGGTGGCGCATGTGACCCGAGCTGCTTTGGGCGTGTCGGGGGGGCAGTTGATCAACAATCCGATCCCTCTTGAGGCGGAGATTCCGCGTGCCGTTATGGACCCGATTGTCGCCCAAGCCATTTCAGAAGCAGAGACAGCGGGCATTGAAGCCAAGGCGGTGACACCGTTCTTATTACAGCGGATTTTTGAGCTGAGCGATGGGGCGTCTTTGGTGGCTAATATTGAGCTGGTTAAGAACAACGCGCGGCTGGCGGCTTTACTGGCTCAGGAGATCAAGACGCTCGGTTAACGCGTCTTGGCCCCAGAAATTCCAACGCATAAACCATCTGCTTCGAGAAGCCAGTAACAAAAAATCCATTCAAGCAAGATCACAATTTGACCTATATTATTATGTACGTATGGTTAACTAAGTTATTAAGCCCAAGATAAGGATTTATTCAAAATGAAAACCACCCAATTCGCATGTGTTTTTGGATCAGTGCTATTATTAAGCGCCTGTCAGGTCGAAACAACAAATCAGGCAGCCGAGACGTCACCACCGGAGACACAAGCGGTCAAAGCAGCTTCGGTTGCGCAAAGCGCGACGCCTTTATCAGCACGATCAATCTCCCAAAAACCGACGCTCACGGGTCGCGCGGTTGCGGATGGGATCAGTTGGCGCGGACGCGGATCAAGCACGGGTCCCAAGTCGGGGATAACCTTTGCGGCGGCCGCCATGAACATTGGCGGTGAGGTCGCGATTTGTGGCGTGAAGGCCTATTACGGCACCGGCTCCGCGCGGTTCAATTCGCAAGTGGCGAATGCCTATTCTTTTGAACTCAACAATGAAACCGTTTTGCGCAATGTCGCTTATTTTGCCAGAGCGTCCTCAGAAGAGGCCATGCCGGACACGCCAACGTCCTGTAAAGCGACAGGCATTCCATGGAAGGCCAGCTATGCCAATGCGCCTTGGGAATTGCGCTACAATGGTGGCAAACAGTACAGCTTCTAAGGGCGCTTCTCGCGCTTTGTGAGTGGCTTAACGTAGAACGGGGAGCGCGTCTTTTTCACTTTTAAAGGCGGGCTCCACATGGATTGTGACATGAGCGTGGGGGGCCAAGGCCTCCAGAGCCGCTTCGATCCGATCACAGATGGCGTGGCTGTCGGTCACGTTCATCTCGCCGTCAACCACCAGATGAAACTCGATAAACAGAGCGGGCCCTGCGCGTCTGATCCGCACATCGTGGATTTCATTGGCCCCTTTGGCGTTTTCCAGAATGGCGGTTTCGATCTGGTCGGCCTCGGTTGTCGAGACCGCGCCGTCCATCAGCGCATCAACGGAGGATCGGATCATGTTCCAGCCCGTGCGTAAGATGTTGAGGGCCACGAAGATCGCAAGGATCGGATCGAGGATGGCCCAGCCTGTGACCACAGCCAGAATAAGGCCGATGATGATACTGGCGGAGGTGACCACATCCGCCATGATATGCGCCCCATCCGCACTTAAAGCCGGGGAGCGGTGCTCTTTACCGCGTCGGATCAAAAGATAGGCCCAAGCGGCATTGGCGAGTGCTGCCATACCATTGATCGCGAGGCCAAGAACAGGTGCATCAATCGCTTGGGGGGCCATGAGTGCGGGAATGGCTTGGTTCAAGATCAAAAGGGCGGCCAGAACGATCAGGACGCCTTCTACCACGGCGGAGAGATACTCGGCTTTATAATGCCCGAAGGGGTGGTTTTTATCCGGCGGGATTTGCGAGATGCGGATTGCCCAGAGCGCCATGAAGGCGGCCAGCACATTGATGATGCTTTCCAGAGCATCGGAAAACAGCGCGACCGAGCCTGTGAGTTTCCATGCCAGAAACTTCACCGCCATAATCGCAAAGGCGAAGGGGATCGACCAGAATGCGAGGCGGGCAACCGTTTTATTTCGGGCGGTTTCAGGCATTTTGTTCGGGAAGACCTCGTTGAGCCGCTTTTTCCTTGTTGCGCTTACATTCCGTGAAGATCGGATTTGAACAGGTCGCACATATATCAAGGTCGAGTTTGGGCACAAGCATACCGATGGCGTCATGCTTGTTTTCAAACAGATGGCTGCCATGGATCGAGCGGATCAGGCCCAGATGTTCAAGGCGGGCGATCAGCTTGATGGAGCGAGCGATCACGTAGAGACCGCCATTGTTTTGATCGCGCACACGGGCCTCGTCGATCAGGGCGTCAACGCCTGCCAGATCAATGTCACCGGTGCCTTTGAGGTTCACGATCAGATGGGTTTGATCGGGGCGCTCAAGGCGGATGCGCTCGAATTCATGTTCAAGATATTCAGAGGAGCCGAAATACATCGGCCCGTCAAAGCGCGTGGTCATCAGTTGCGGGCATTCGGGCAGGCCAAACTCTTCGGCGTCGCGAAACACGCCACCTGCTAGCATCTGATCGGGGGCCTCGATCTGCAAGGTGGGGCGGGCCGTGCGATAGATGAATGTGCCAAAGGACAGGGTCACGCCAAGGAGGAGGGCCAGTTCCAGCTCGATGATCACGCCTGTGAGGAAGGTGGCGGCGAGGATGAAAACCTCGGCTTTGCTGGTTTGGGTGATGTGTTTGATGGCGTTGATGTTGATCAGGCGGATGGCCACCAGAAAGATCAGCCCGGCCATGGCGGCGATGGGGACGTATTTCATCAAGGGCGCCACAAGGAGCAGGATCAGGATCAGGAAGAAGCCGGAGAAGACGGCGGCCAGCGGTGTGGTGGCTCCGCTTTCGTAGTTTACGCCCGAGCGTGTGAAGGAGCCCGAGCTTGGATAGGCCTGAAAGAAGGAGCCCACCAAATTGGCCATGCCTTGCCCGTAAACCTCTTGGTTGGCGAAGAACTTGGTTTCGGTTTTGGGGGCAAAGCTGCGCCCGATGGCGAGCGCTTCCAAAAGGCCGATGACGGCGACGGCTAGAGCGGGTTCAAGGAGGGCCACAAAGTCTCGAATGGTGAAGGCGGGGGCGGCGAAGCTTGGGAAAATGGCGTTGATCTCGCCGATGGTGCGGATTTCGGCACCCTTGAACAGGAACTGAGCGGTGAGCGTGCCGATCACAAGGGCGATCAGGAAGCCCGGTAGGCGGCGGGCGAATTTGGTGAGGATAAAGGCGGACAGAAAGGTGACGCCGGCGATTGTGACTGTGATCGGGTTGATCTCTGAGGCGTGTTCGACGACGCGGGTGAGGCGCTCTAACACGGAGCCGCCGCGTTCAAGGTCAAGGCCGAGGGCGTCTTTGAGTTGGCTGACAAAGATCAAGACGGCGGCGGCCATGGTGAAGCCGAGCATGACGGAAGATGACACGAAGCCTGCCAGTTTTCCCGCACGCCCCAAGGCAAGGCCCAGTTGGATGACCCCTACCATGAGTGTGAGCAGGATTGCGGCGGCTATGAATTCTTCGGAGCCAAGCGCATAACGCCCGCTCAGGGCGCTGAAGACGACGGCGGAGATGGCGGTGGTTGGGCCTGAGACCATCACCATGGATGAGCCGAACAGGGCCGCCAATATGGTCGGGATCATTGCGGAATAGAGCCCGTATTCCGGCGGGAGGCCTGCAATGGCGGCAAAAGCGACCCCTTGCGGGAGAACGATTGCGGCATTGGTGAAGGCGGCGAAGAGATCGGCGCGAATGCTGTCCTTGTTGACCTTATGCCACCACCCGCCCATGGGCAAAATGACGTCCCAACGGAATTTCTGGCCGTGACTGCGGGGGGTGCGCTGCATCGGGGTTAGCCTTGATGGAATGGTGCTTGATGAAGACCCGCTAGACCTCCACCCTGCTTTTGTAAAGGTATGGGCCTAAATGTTTCGTCAATTTATCTCAGGACAAAGTGACACGGTGGCGGTAATCCTCACAGTTTTGTGGCCCATCTCGAAGCTCTCAGGACTTGACCCTTGGCGCGATTGGGCCAAGTCTGGCGGGATGAAAACTCTCGCCTTCATGCTCATGGTGTTTTTAACCGCTCCTATGTTTGGATCGGCCCAGACCTGTGCGGAGCCTGAACCACGCGCCGATCAACGCCAGATGCTCCTGGATGATCTGGCAAGTGCTCCGGATTTTATGAGCGGGCAAATTGCGGCGGGACGGCTTTGGGAATTCTGGATGGAAGCGCCAGATGAGGCGGCGCATCATATGCTTCAAGACGGGATGTCGCGCCGCCAACAGCTCTCACTTGAGGGGGCTGAGACCATTCTGGATGAGCTGGTCAGCTATTGTCCGCATTATGCGGAAGGTTGGAACCAGCGGGCTTTTGTGCGTTTCCTACGGGATGATTTCGAGGGGTCTCTGGCGGATATTGAAGAGGTTTTGAAGCGCGAGCCTGCTCATTTTGGAGCACTTTCAGGAAAGGCGCTTGCTTTGATGAAACAGGGTAAGCCCGGTCTTGCGAAACTCGCGACACTTCGTGCGATCCAAGTGCATCCCTGGCTCAACGAGCGCGCTTTGCTCGGAGAGGGCGAGGATATCTGATCAGACAGCACCCTCATCGGGCTGCTCCATGGGCACTCGGAAGATGGTATGAACCTGTTCGATAAATTTCACATGGGCTTGTTCGAAGCGCTCCGGACTGATCCGCGCGTCTTGAATAGCCTGCAAATAAGCGGCCGCCATAATTTCAACCATGAGCGGGACATCAATGTCGCTTTTCACCGTCCCCTGCTCCTGAGCCATGAGGGTCGTGATTGTCAGCTCCTCATTGAGAACGCTGTAGATCTCGCGAAATGGCGTGTAATCTTGGGGCGCACAGACCCAGCTCCAGGATTGAAAGGCGCAGACATTTTCGAGCTGTAACGGGTCTTGGTTCACGCCCCAGATTTCATCAAGCATCAGGATCAGCAATTCCCACGCAGAGCGGCCCTCAGGCCAAAGGCCGCGAATTTCGGTCAGACGCTTCGTGCGTTTGGCGACCAGCCCTTTATGAAGCTCCGCCATGACTTTTCCAGGTGAGCCGAAATGAGCGTAGATTGATCCCGGACTGACTTTGGCAGCTTTTGCAATGTCAGACGTGGTGGTTTCGTAAAACCCTTTGGTTTGGAAAAGTTCTGCGGAGGCTTGAAGAATGCGTTGCCGCGTTTCTTCTTTCTTCTTAGCGCGTGGAGACTCTGCGCTAATTTTCCAAGACTTACTCAATTCAAACCTCACTGCCCGAGCGTATTGCACCGCACAATAGAAGCGACATAGATTCGTTTGCATGTCAATGGGAGATTTCATTGAAAATTTTCATTGATAGATTTCAATGAAATTATTAGATAGGTTTCATCAAGAAAGTGCCATATGGCCTTGCCCTCTTCTTGATCGCAATGAATTGGATTGAAACCGAATACTATCATCTTAACAGATGGTCAGGAGCGATCATGACTGGGTACAATAAAATCATTCGCAAAATGCGCGTCTTTGAGTTTGAGATTGAAACACACTCCGGTGCAACCACCTCCTTAATCGCGATTGA
The DNA here is from genome assembly GCA_964642935.1 of uncultured Rhodobacterales bacterium. Taxonomy (GTDB): domain Bacteria; phylum Pseudomonadota; class Alphaproteobacteria; order Rhodobacterales; family Rhodobacteraceae; genus CAKZTM01. The sequence continues at coordinate 7,055 of CAZXRG010000036.1, forward strand.
TCGCATGGACGGTCTGCGAGAGCGGATCGAACGGACCTTTAATGTTCAAGCCGTCAGCGAGTGTCGTCCGCGCAATATCGGCTTGATGATCGAACGCTCCAAACATCGTTTTGTGGTGACCAGTGCCGAGAAGGCTGGCTATGCCTCAACCGAACTCATGCGTATTTTGAACCAAACCAGTTTTCAAGGAGAGGTATTATTCCTGACAGATGGAAATACATATCCTCTACATTTGCTGCGTCGCTTAAATAAAATGGCGTTAGACTTTGACTTGGGCACTATTTCCATGGCAAATTTGTCCAATAAGATTACAATGGACACGATTAACATCGCCCACATCGAAGCTGTCACTTTGACGTCCGCCGTGGGCTGACACCTTTGTAACCCGCAAGGGCATCGCTAGACCCCCACCTCCGCGCGTATTGCGGACATCATCAGTGTTCTCACCTAAGCTGATGAACTACGATGTCAAAGGTGTCAGCCCTCGGCGGGCTAGGCTGATCGCCATGCGGGTGATTCCCCTCAGAGTAGAGCGCCTATCTCTGTCTTAGGGCCTTAATAATAACATAAAATGACGTGATTTTGGATTTTGTCGATTTCGAGAGAATTTTATAAAAATTCGCGACCATTTGCGCCTAATGCCCAAAAGTCGTCACAATTGAGATGTTAAAGACCCTAGCTAGGTCACGAAACAGTCGTATTTTATTTGTTTCCTAGGGGTGTCCAGAGTGTACTTGGATGAGTGTGTGTAAATTATGAGTAATGAGAAGAGTCATGAAAACGAAAATGTTTTCCATAAAGAGGTTCAGTGCCGATAATCGCGGTGAACTTCCTATTGAGCTGATCGTGTTGAGCGCATCGGTTCTGTTGCTTGGGGCAACTTATTTTGAAACGCAATCCAGCGATGTGGATACGGGTATCGTATCAACGTCTGAGGAAGTGTTTGTTCGTAAGTGTGGAACTGTCCGCACGATCTCGACGACGCAAGACGTGACGCGAAAGCCGAGCGCTTCTTGTAACTGATTGATATGGATACGCTTGGTTTGTTGGGGGGGGCACCTCGAAAACAAAGCATCCCTTATCAGTTGATCGGATAAGAACGCCCTTGACGCATTTGGCGTCGCAAGTCACCTTCGCCTCAAATCAATGAGGCTGGGCTTATGTTTCCTATTCGCGATCACAACCCATCGGGGCGCATCCCCTATGTGACCTATGCACTAATCGCCATTAACGTGATTGTGTTTATCTCCTATGTGGCGGTCATCAATGACGATGCGAAGATGGCCTCTATTCTTGGTGATTTCGCGCTCGTCCCTGCGGAGCTTGTTCGTGGTGAGGAGACCTATACTCTTTTGACATCCATGTTCATGCATGGCGGCTGGATGCATCTGGCTGGCAATATGCTGTTTCTTTGGATCTTCGGGGATAACCTCGAAGATATGTTTGGCCATGTGGGCTTTTTGATCTTCTATCTGGTCTGCGGGGTTGCTGCGGATTTGGCCCATATCCTTCCCGATCCAGACAGTCAGGTGCCGCTCGTGGGAGCCTCAGGGGCCATTGCTGGCGTCATGGGGGGCTATTTGCTGTTATTCCCAAAGGCCAAGGTCGATGTCTTGCTGATCTTTGTGGTGTTTTTCCGCGTCTTCTCTTTGGCCGCATGGATTGTGCTGGCGGCCTGGTTCGCCATGCAAATCTTCTCCGGTGTCTCCACGCCCACTGAGGGCGGGGGCGTGGCCTATTGGGCCCATGCTGGGGGATTTGTGGCGGGCCTTCTTCTGGCCCTGCCCTTCTTCCTCAAGGCCGGTGGTCCGGCGTTTTGGGCCCGCACGGATGGGCATCCTGATCATCCCCCCCAAAAGATACCCGAGCGGATCAGCAATATCCCCGTGGTCCAGCGCGTGCGCAAGTGAAGGCGACCTGTCATTGCGGCGCGGTTGAGTTGGAGGTCACTCTGAGTGATGGCTTGCGCACGGCGCGGCGGTGCGATTGTTCCTTTTGTGTGCGGCGCGGTGCTGTTGCGGTGAGTGTGGCGCTGGAAGATTTGAGAGTTGTGCGCGGGCAAGAGATGCTCAGCCACTACAGTTTCAACACCCATACGGCCCAGCATTTCTTTTGCTCTAAGTGCGGAATTTACACCCATCACCAAAGACGCTCGAACCCCAACCAATTTGGCATAAACGCGGCCAATCTAGAGGGGGTTACGATCCGCGATCTGGACCCGGTTCCTTGGGTTGATGGGCGAAATCATCCAGCCGACGACTGAGAGACGTCGATCTGGGTTTCAATATCCATCTGGTATATTTGCTTGATGCGGGCTGGGTCACAAACTCTGTGATTGGAGTTTCTAAACGCCTCCATGAGCGTGTCATAATGGGGCGAATCCCGCCTCACATAGACAAACACAGCCCAGTTTTGAATGAGCGGGAAACATGCCCCTAGATCGTTTTCATCGCGATACCATTTCATTTGGCTCCAAATCACCGAAGCCGAGCGATCTCTGTTCCAGTGCTTGAAGAGCCGCACGCCGCGACCCGCAAGCGTTGTGCGAACCGAATTTGAGGTAAAGCCTGGATCCTCTTGGCGGGTTTCAACGCCTTGAGTTGCGGCTGGAAATATCGAGATCGAGACATCTGGCGATTGCGCAACCACATAGGCCCAAGCTTCATCCGGGCTCATCTCGTATTTCCCCGAAAGCTGTTCGCTGTTCAGCCCCAGCCAATCGATAGAATTGAACTTACTTTTATATGGAATGATGCCCGCCGCACTGGTGAGTAGCGTCGCATCCGAGCCCAATCCCGTACTTTCAAGCACATCGGCAATGGGAGAGTTCCCAAGGAGCAGCGGTTGGTGGTTCACCCATTCCGTTAGCACTGTGGGAGATTTCATCAGCTTGCGGAAGTCATGCCCGTAGGGGTCGATTGTGAACAGGGCCGCAGTCGCGATGCCACCAAGGTAAAGTGCGGGGAGGCGCAGTGGAAAATTGCGGGCGTGAAACGCAAGGCCAAAGGCTGTGATGATAAACAAGGGGGCTGTCAGAGGATGGCCATATCGGAACCCGCCTGCCACTTCGTGAATGGCGCGCCCATACAATAGGGCGATGCACAATGCGGGTAGGATCAAAACGGCACAAACGACCGCGACACGCCTTGCGCCCGCCGCCCATAGCAATCCAAATCCAAGCGCTGATAGGGGTATCCATCTGAACACCAGAAATGTGACCACATGCTTCAAACCCGGTAGCGCTGAACCATCAGACCCGAAGATATTGTTCTTTGATTTCACCCAATAAGCGGTCGGGAAAATATCGCCAAAATAGCTGATCTTCCAAGCAAAATAGGCGATGAGAAAGACCGCAAGCCCGATCGCTGTGGGCAGGATTTCTTTGATCACCCGCAACACTTGGAAGTCTTCCAGAACATAAAGCCTTGCAAGCGCTATTGTTCCGATCATGCCACCAACCAGCACAAATCCTTCCGGACGCGCTAGGATGATGAGCACACCCAAAACCAGCCCAAGCAATTGAAATATAAGGCCTATGCGCTTTTGCGCGAATGCGAAAAAGATGCCCCAGGTGAAGAACGCCCCGTGTAAGTAGAACAGATAAACTGTCTCCATTCCCTTGGCCATGTGGCGCATCGTTTCCGTGAGAAACAGTAGGCAAAAGCACACCACAACGACACTGGACAGCGTGACGGCCATACCCGCATTGACCACCCGAAGGGTCGCCAGCCCGACCACGAAAGTGAACAGGGTAAAACCGATAACGCTCAATGTGCGAGACAGGGTGAGCGGATCAATGTCAAATGAAGCGCCACCCGCGATTATCAGTGTTTGCAGCAGACTTGAGCCGCCCTCTGTCGGGTCGGCATCGTTCACATTGTAGCGAATCCCATATCCATCCGCCAAGTTTTGACCGTAGACGTAGGTGATATAGGCATCATCAAGGGCCAGATCTTTTTTGCCAGAAAACCACACAAGGATCGCCACCAACATTGCCAATATCATCGCAAAAGACACGCCAGAAAGCAGCAAGCCTATGCTGCGGTCTTTAGAAAGTTCATTTGGCACTGTGTGTGGCTCCGAATAACCCATTAATCACCCCGTAAACGCCCCCGTTTACCTCTTCGTATGCAATGAGCGGAGACATACACAATCCGCCGCGTCGAACACAGTTTTTTCCATGCGTTATGCTCAGAAACCGAAACTTTCCTCAGAAAGTGAACCCCAGAATCAACACGGTGCACCCTTTGTGAGCAGCTTCAATATCTTCCATACCTTGATTGTTAATTAAACAAAGGTGACGATCGTCACAGAAATGGTCGGATCGGTGCTTTATCTCATGTCTTACACGTTTTGTTTCCCTGTTGGACTTGAGCGCTTCTTTCACAAGAAGCGCTCTTTTTTTTGGCGCTCGTCTACTATTGCGGGGGAAAATGGATGACTTGTCGTCACATGTGAGTGTCTGGGCTGGACTCTAGCGGCTCGCCCGGTAGATGCTGGGGTCCAACAAGAAAAGCGCCTTCTCGCGCTCAATCGTGATCAATGCGGGCTTAGATGACGTCACTATCGGCAAAACTTTGGGGGACCGGGCTGGCTCTGGCTTTGTCTGTGGCGCCTCTGGGTGCTTTTGAGATTTTTGGCCTCAAGTTTTTTGAGGACAAGGAGCCTGAGACGGTCGAGCTGATTTCGCCTCTGTTTTACAATCTGGATTGGACAGTGGAGAGCGATGATGTTGACCTGAAGGCTCTTGTGGGGCGCTCCTCTACATTGATCCGCGACCAAACCCAGCCGGCATCAGGGCGTGCAGGATTGCTGTCAGCGGCAAAGGGCGATTATCAGCGGTTGGTCGAGACCCTTTATGCCCGTGGATATTATGCGGGAACGGTTTCGATCACGTTGGACGGGAAAGAGGCGGCGGGTCTTCCGTTGGATGTGGAGTTACCAAATCCGACCAAAGCGGTGATCACGATCGATCCGGGACCCATTTACACCTTCCGCACGGCCCAAATCAGCAATTTGCGACCCGGCACGGATTTGTCAGACCTTGGCTTTGAGCCCGGCCTTCCTGCGAAGTCTGATGCGGTGCGCGATGCCGGTCGAGCGGCTGTGAAGGCTTGGGCCAAAGAGGGTCATGCGGTTGCGGATATTCCCAATGCGCAAGTGCAGGCAGACCACGGTGCGCGGCAGTTGGATGCGAACCTTGCGGTCGTTGAGGGGCCAAAGGTCAGCTATGGGCCTCTTAGCGTTACTGGAACGGATCGGGTGCGCCCCGAATTCCTCAAGTATATGACCGACTTGCCAGAGGGCGAGACTTACGATCCTGACGTTGTTCAAATGGCCCGCAAAAGGCTTTTGAAACTGGATGCCTTCGGGGTGGTTGATATCGAGGAACAACCGCTCACCGCGGACAACTCGATGCCCATCTCTTTGACGGTGCAGGATCGAAAGCCCCGCCGGTTTGGTGTCGGGGCCACGATCTCGACACTGGATGGGGCGGGCGTTGAAGGGTTCTGGCTTCATCGCAATATTTTCAGCCGCGCAGAACGCCTCCGCTTTGACGGGGCAGTTCGGGGCATTGGTCGCAGTCTTGACCCGACCGATTACGACTATGAGCTTGGCACGACCTTCATCAAACCCGGAGCGATCACGCCTGACACCGACTTCCGGCTCAATCTGAGCTTAGAGCAGGAGAAACTTGATAATTTTGAAGCACTTACCTTCTCCATGACCGCTGGATTTTCGACGATTGTCAGCGAACGCCTGACTGCATCGGCTGATTTTGTGCTGGAGCGTAGTCGGATTGATGACAATCTGGGGCGGCGTAATTTCACGCTTTACGGGATTGAGAGTGCTTTGACTTACGAGCGGCGCGATGTGCCGCTTGATGCCACCAAGGGCTATTATATCGATCTGAGCGCATTCCCGTTCTACGAGAGCAAAAGCGGGCAGTTTGGCCTGCAAACCACCGCCGAGGCGCGTGTCTATCGTAAGATCGGCTTCACGGACCGGTTTGTCGTGGCGGGTCGTGCAAAAATTGGAAGTGTGACGGGGATCGGCTTGACCGAGGCGCCGCCTCAAGTGCTGTTCTTTTCCGGTGGTGGCGGTTCTATTCGCGGGTTTCAGTATCTCTCTAACGGCACCACTTTGGCGGACGGAACAGAGGTCGGAGGGCGCTCTTTGATCGAGACCTCCGTTGAGCTTCGTGCCAAATTGAACGAGAATTTCGGGATGGTCGGTTTTCTGGACGCGGGTATCGTGGGGCCAAATGCGAGCCCTGATTTCACTGAAGAGATCAATGTGGGCGTGGGCATGGGCGTGCGCTGGCGCACAGGTCTTGGCCCTTTGCGCATTGATGTGGCGCGTGCGGTGAACCACAAGGACGGTGATCCGGTTGTTGGGGTTTATATCGGATTGGGTCAGGCGTTTTGAGACGGATCGGGCTTCTTTTCGCGTTCCTTGCGGTCTCGGTCCTTGCGGCATTTGCGCAGGATGAGGAGAGCAACGGGTTTCTTGTCAATTTGATCCAGGACAGCCTGTCCAGTGACAACCGACAGATCAGACTGCGCGGGATTGACGGGCTATTGGCCTCGGATGCGACTGTCGAAGAGATTACCGTTTCCGATAAAGACGGGGTTTGGCTGACGATCTCTGAGGCGGATATTGTCTGGACGCGGCGGGCTTTACTGTCGGGGCGACTTAAGATCGACAGTCTCAAAGCGGCCTCCATTGAGGTTAAACGAAAGCCCATTCCTGATCCTTCCCTACCGACTTTGGAGGCGGAACCGTTTTCACTGCCGGAACTGCCGATCTCGGTTGAAATTGGCAATTTGGACATTCCCAAAATTGTGTTGGGCGAGGATGTTGTCGGGCAAAGCGCTACCCTTGATCTTGCAGGATCGTTCAATCTGATTGACGGCTCCCTTGATGCCAGCCTCAATCTCATTCGTCTGGATCAGGCAGGTACGTTCCAACTGGCAGCGGGCTTTGATGAGGCCACGCGCAATCTGAATGTCGATCTGGATTTTAAGGAGCCCTCAAACGGGGTGGTTGCCAATCTTCTGAAAATCAAGGACCGCCCTGCCCTTGATCTTGCTTTGGTGGGCGCAGGTCCGCTTGACGATATCGATCTTGCCCTGAGTGTCTCCACGGACGGGACACCTGCTGTTTCTGGTGATTTGCGACTGCGTGAAGGCCAGAACGGCTTGCGATTTGATGCGGATGTGACGGGTCAATTGGGGCGCTTGATTGCACCAAGCTATGCGGCCTTCTTTGAGGGTGAGAGCGAGGTTGAGGTGTCCGGGCAGGCAAGAGATGCCGGTGGCTTTGATCTTGATGCTTTGCGGATCAAAACGGCGGCTTTGAATCTGGAAGGGACTGCGGCGACAACCGATGATGGTTTCTTGCGACGGGCGGTTCTTAAGGGGACTGTTGGGGACGGAACACGTCAGACTGTTTTGCCATTTGGTCAGGACGTTTCGATCCGGCGTGTGGATTTGGATGCAGCGTTCGGCGTTGATCCAACCGGCCTTTGGGACCTGAGACTAACGGGGGATCGTTTGGTTGCGGGTGATATTCGCGCTCAGGATTTCAATCTGTTGCTCCAAGGCACAGCCGATGGGATCGAGACGCCTGAGGCACGGCAACTGTCGATTAACGCTATTGGTGATCTCTCGGGAATTCGCGCCAGCTCTCCGGATTTAACCCGTGCCCTTGGCCAAAGAATGACCTTGCAGCTGGCCTCGGATTGGACACCGACGAGCTACACCATCAAGCGGGCGCGTATTGGGGGTGCGGCGGCGCGGATCGAGCTGGAAGGTGTGATTGAAGAGCTGGGTTTCCTTGGGGATATCTCCGCAAAGATCGACCGTCTGGCCCCCTTTGGAGGCGCGCTGGGTCGAGACCTTCAGGGTGCGGTTGATCTGACTTTATCGGGGCAAATCAATCCTTTACTTGGCAGTTTTGATCTTGGCATTGATGGCACGTCTGAAGCTTTAAAGCTGGATGTATCCGCGCTTGATCCACTTCTGGCAGGCAGCACTGATCTGAGCGGACGCCTCTTGCGCAATGAGACCGGGTTTCGGACGCAAAACTTCTCGCTTTCCAACCGTCAGATCAAAATCACATCTGATGGGGTGCTCGCCACTGATCGAGCCGACCTCGAGTTTGATGCGGAGTTGCGTGATCTCGCGGTCATCACCAATCGCGCCACGGGTGCGGTAAGTTTCAAAGGGACTGCCAAAGGCGCAGATGGAGAGATCGCGATTGCGACGGGCATTTCGATCCCTGAGGGCAGTCTTTTGGACAGGCCTCTGGAGCGTTTGAATGCGCGTTTTGAAGGTCTGTTGATGGAGGGCGACATCTCCGGTCAGCTTTCCGGCAACGGGCGGCTTGATGCCCAACCCTTGGCTCTGTTCGGGCAAATCGCCACGCAAGCCGGGTCACAATCAATCAATGACCTGCGCTTCTCGGTTGGACCGACCCGCCTTACGGGCAATCTTGATCGGGCGGCATCGGGGTTGATGCAAGGCGCTTTGGATTTGACCTCTCCGGATATCTCGCTTCTGGCCACATTGTTCCTTCAAGAGGCCACCGGCCAAGCCAATGCCTCGCTGGCGCTCACGCCCAATGCTCTGGGGCAACAAGTGGTGACGCGCGGGACACTCTCCAATATCGTTTTGAACACGGTTGAATTGGGTCGCGCCAATCTCGACCTCGACGTGGAAAACGCGTTTGGGGTGCCGACTTTGGCGGGGGATTTGCAATTCAGCGATGCGTTGGTTGGCGGGATTGCAATCTCAAGCGGGTCTTTGTCGGCAGGCGGGCGCGACAACCGGACAGATTTCACCGCTAATCTGGCCTTGGTGAATGAAACAACAGCCCAATTGGTCGGCGCTTTGAATGCGACCCAAGAGGGGTACGATCTGGAGTTGTCGCGGCTCAATGTGGATCGCAACACGCCCGTCTTGCGTCTGGAAGAAAAGGCGAGTGTTCAGATTGCCGGAGATACGATTACTCTGGATACCTTGGCCTTTGCGATTGGAGAGGGCTCGGTTCGCGCATCAGGTTTGATCAATGGCGGCTATGATCTTTCGGTTGATCTAAACGATGTGCCCCTGTCTGTGGCCAATGCGTTTCGGGACGACTTGGGCTTAAAGGGCGCGGTTTCAGGACAAGCGCGGGTTGGCGGGCCGCGCGATGCGCCAGACATCGCGTTTGATCTGGCCGCCCTTGGCATTGGCGCGAGTGCTTTGGAGAGTGCCGCCCTGCCGCCCTTTGATGTGACAGCCACGGGTACGACGGACGTGGATAAGGTCAATCTCAACGCCACTTTGAAAGGGCCAAATGCGCTTGATTCCGTGGTTGAGGGCACTATCACTCTGGCTGATATGGAGATGGCTTTCGCGGGTCAATTGAACGCATTCCCGTTGGCTTTGATTGATCGCGCGGCGGGCCGCCAAGGGCTGCGCGGTAACGTGACGGGTGGGTTCAACCTCCTCGGCACTCCGCAGAAGCCTCGGGTGAATTTCGATCTGGCGGGCTCGGGCATTTCGCTCACGGCCATGCGTGACAACGGGATCGCGCCCTTGGCGTTCACGACCGAGGGCAGTTTTGTGAACAATGTGATCACCTTGCCGGATGCGCGAATTACCGGTGCGGATGCGATGAACTTCTCCATCAGCGGGCGCATTCCATTGCAGCTGGACGGGTTGGATGCGGCGGCCAATGGCACGCTGCCCCTGTCTGTCTTGAATGTCGCACTGGCGCGCAATGGCTTGTCCGCAAGCGGGACCGGGAATGTCTCGCTGCGGGCCACTGGGCGATTGAGCGCGCCAAACTTGAACGGATCGCTGCGGTTGTCAAACGGAACCTTCGTCTCTGCTGCGGCCAATGTGCGGCTTGAGGATGTGGACATTGATGCGACATTTGCCGGTGACAAGCTGAACCTGAACCGTGCCGCTGCCAGAAACAGCCGTGGGGGAACGATTGAAGCCAATGGCTCGATCACGGTTGATCCGATTGCCGGTTTTCCGATCGATCTCAACACCAGCGTAAGCGATTTGCGCTACACGGACGGGCGGTTGGCCTCGGCTCTGGCAAACGGATCGTTGAGCTTTACCGGAGCGCTTCTGAAACGCTCCGAGATTGCCGGAAACATCGAGATTGAGGAGCTGGAATTCACGCTGCCCCAGCAGTTGGGCACAAAGAAAAGCTACCAGTTGGATGTGCAGCATATCAATGTCACACCCGGTGTGCGCCAGACTTTGGATCGTGCCGGGATTAGCGAAATCCCTGAGCGCAAGGTGCAGGCGGACAGTGACATTTCATTTGATGTGACGGTCAATGCGCCCAACAAAGTTTATGTGCGCGGGCGCGGTGTCGATGCGGAGCTTGGCGGCTCCTTTGAGCTGGGCGGGACCACCCGTAATCTCAAACCGCGTGGGCAGTTCAATCTTATTCGCGGGCGGATCAACATTCTGGCCCGTCGCATTGATCTCGATGAGGGATTTATCAAACTTGAAGGCACTCTTGATCCCCAGCTTTATCTGCGTGCACGCACGATTGCTGATGATGTCGAGGCCAATGTGACCCTTGAGGGACCGGCCTCCAAGCCGATCCTGTCGTTTTCCTCAGTGCCTGAATTGCCTGATGACGAGGTTCTGGCGCGGCTTGTGTTTGATCGCTCGCTCTCAGGCCTTTCCGCCCTTCAAGTGGCCCAATTGGCCGCAGCTGCCGGGGAGTTGTCGGGCAAAACAGGCCCCTCCTTTTTCAGCCAGCTGCGCGATGCCACCGGATTGGATGATCTGGATTTTGAGACTGACAATGAGGGCACGACCACTGTTAGGGTTGGTAAATATATTCAGGACAACGTCTACTCCTCCATCGAGGCCGATAATCAGGGCAGCAGCCGTGCGACCGTTAATCTGGACATTAACCAGAATTTCACAGCAAAAGGCACGCTCGACAATCAGGGCAATACCAGCTTTGGCATATTCTTTGAGAAGGACTACTAGGGATGAGCATCAACATAGAATGCGTGGTCGACAGCCGCTCGGAGCTTGGCGAGGGCGCGGTTTGGGATGCTCGGGATCAATGTCTCTGGTGGGTCGATATTATGGGTGAATTGGTGCATCGTTTTGATCCAGAGACCGGTGAGGATCAAAGCTGGCCCGTGGGCGAGCCTGTGGGCTGTCTGGCCGTGCGCGAACAGGGCGGTCTGATCCTAGCGACCAAAACAGGTTTTCACGCCTTCGATCCGGCGACGGGGCAGAAGACGGCGATCATAGATCCCGAAGCGGATGCGGCGGTCAACCGGTTCAATGATGGCGGCACGGATCGTCAGGGGCGGTTTTGGGCAGGGACCATGCAGCAAACCGGAGAACGCCAGCAGGTTGGCAGTTTTTACCGGTTTGATCCCGATCGTTCCTGTCAGAAGATGCTGAGTGATTTCTGGGTGACCAACGGGACGGCTTTTTCACCCGATGGGCGCACCATGTATGTGGCTGATACGGGCGCGACTGTGCGCACCATTTGGGCGTTTGATTATAACACCGAGACGGGTGTGCCTTCCAATCGCCGCGTGTTTTTTGACACCCATGGCACTGACAGCCGCCCCGATGGTGCAACCGTCGATGCGGACGGTGGCTATTGGTATGCGGGCGTTGGGGGTTGGCAGGTGGTTCGGATCACGCCAGAGGGCAAGCTTGATCGGGTGATCGAGGTTCCCGTAGAAAAGCCCACCAAGCCGATGTTTGGTGGGAAAAATCTGGATGTTCTGTACCTCACAAGCCTATCCCAAGGGCTCGACCCGGAGCGCGAACAGCCTCAAGCAGGAAGCCTGTTCGCAATCACGGGTCTTGGAGTGACGGGAGTGCCAGAGGCACGGTTTGCGGGGTAAGGGCGAGGCGCCTTAATAAACGCCCCCATCATCCACACGCTTTGAGAACTCGGTCTGCGCGCCTGACGCCAGAACTTTGGCTTGAGCAACCCATTCATCGCGGCTGACACGACCGGAGAAGCCTTCAAGATTGGCATCGACCCAAGCGACCTCTGCCCGGCCCCAAGACGCAATCTGATCGAAGTGATAAAAACCAAGCTTTTGCAGGAGTCCTTCGAGTTTCGGACCCACCCCTTTGATCTGTTT
>CAZXRG010000037.1:0-19196 GCA_964642935.1 uncultured Rhodobacterales bacterium
ATCTTGCAAGCAAGACCCTGCGGGCAGTGGACCCCACAGTGCATTGGGCTATCGCACACCCGCGCCGGAAGCCATCATCCCGATGGACCAAAGACCGACAATGCACTAACTTTCAAATTGGACCACTCAAGTGGGGCTGCTCAGCCGGATCAATCTAATCCCCGAACCATCTTTCCCAAAAGGATCAAACACCAATTAGCGCTTAAAACAGAACTTAGCTACTGCCGAACCTATATCCTAAAGCTGCCACTCGCTGCGCATTATTGCGATGCTTCAACTTGTATCATCCCGGCTTTTAATTTTTTGAAATTTAGTGATCCGAGCATCAATGCTAGGAAAATCAAATTTAGAACGGCATTGGCGGGTGAACCCGCTAGGATGGAAAACGTCGAGTCGACAGCAAACCAAGGCAGTGCTGAATACAATACCACCTTCCGTCCCGCTTGTGGCGCGACGGGCATGACCTCCCGACTAATCATCCACATCATCGCGCCCATTCCTGTGGTCAGCCCACCTCCGATGGCCAGTAATAAGCGGCTCGATGATCCCGCCACATCCGGAGCACCTGCGAAGGGCCAATGGGCAAGGTTCAAAAACAGCTTGGCCAAAGGATAAAGCGGCGTCCATGCCGCTCCAGTGAGGGCTAGCCCCAAAACTGCGATGATGATCCCGTTGATGCTCATTGTCTTTTGTTCTTTTGTCATGAGAGGCTCCTATGAAGACGTTAAACGTTGTTCACATGATCCCGAGGGGCAAAACAATTACCTTGGAGGTAAGTGACCTCTGCCTCTCGCTCGGGTAGGCTTCCCCCATGACAGACTTTTCTGACCACCTACGCCATTGGCGTCAGACGCGCCGCATGAGCCAACTCGATCTGGCCTTGGAGGCAAATGTCAGTGCCCGTCACATATCCTTTTTGGAAACCGGACGGGCGCGTCCCAGCCGAGACATGATAAAGTTACTAGGCGACGCATTAGCGATCCCATTGCCTGGACGTAATCAGATGTTGGCGGCCATGGGGTTTGCGTCTCGTTATGAGGCCAGAGATTGGGACGAGGCTGAAATGGCTCCGGTCCGGCGCGCAATTGATCGCATGCTTGAGCGTCACGCGCCTTATCCCGGGATTGCCATTGATGAACTTTGGCGCTTACAGCGGATGAATAGCCCGGCGCATAAACTGTTTGGGGCTTTAGGCGTGCGTTAAGGCAGCAGCATGCTTGAACTTTTGAAAAACCCAATGCTCTGGCAAATCGTGGAAAACTGGCCCGAGTTCGCCTATGGCAGCATGTTGCGTCTTAGAGCTGAAAGTGCGGCCCAAGGCGGTGTGCCCGAGCTTGATGCCGCCGCGACTGGTTTGGCAGAACACGCGAGAGCCGGAAGCAATGTGGGCCCGACGGTTCTAACAGTGTTTCGCTTTGGAAATTAGCGTCTGACAATGTTTGGCACGATTGCTCAGTTTGGGTCCCCCGAAGACATTGCTTTGGAAGGCATGAAGATCGAGCTGTTCTTCCCGTCTGACACTGAAACGGACCAAGCATTGGAGGCGATGTTTGGGGAATAGGCACTCGGTCTAAGCCTCCGAGAACTGCTCTTTCATAGCCTTGAGACCATTTACCATGTGCTTTTTAACCAACGAGATACGGCGGCTTGAGCGGGTGTCAGAATTGGCCAGCACCCAGAGTTCGTTTTTCATCGAAATCGGACATTCCGTGATGTGCAGGAGTGCGTCGATTCGACTGCCAACCACAATTGGCATGAGCGCGACACCAAACCCGTTCTCCGCGAGCTCGGCCTTATCGGTGAACCCGTAGACATAATGGCAGGTGCTGTCTGGATGGAAATAGCCGTGGGCCCAGTCCGGAAGGCTGGCATCAGGAGAGGTTGAAAGAAGGGGGACTTTAGGAAGTTCACCCTGCGCATGAGCCATCTTAATCTGGTCAGCAATTTTGGCATTTGCGAACAAACCCCAATGACTGATCGCAACACATTCACCGATCAAGTCCGGTTCGGGTGCATCTGTGAACCGCACGGCAATATCCGCGCGTCTTCCCGGTAGGTCGGCAAGCCTGTCTTCGGTTATAAAGACAACGGATATTTCCGGCGCGGCGTCGGGTAGGTCCTTGAGCGCTTTGCCACAAAAGCTGGCGACAGCACCCGTGGGGACAGAAATCTTGACCTGTCCGTTCAAATCCGAGCTGAAAGCGTTGGCCAATCTAAGAGCCTCTGCGTGGTGGCGCTCCATTTCTCCGGCTTGAGCTGCAAGAGCGGAGCAAAGCGGTGTGACCTGCCAGCCTAACCCGCTGCGATCAACAAGCGTGACCCGCAGCTTTTTCTCCACCTCCGAGATACGACGAGAGACCGTGGCATGTCCGACCCCAAGCTCGGATGCAGCAGCAGCGGCGCCTCCGGTTCGATTAACAGCAAGGATGACTTCTAGGTCACTCCAATCCATGCAAGACCTCTGTTTGAAAATGGACTTATTCGGTCCAATTATGTCCATTTTTAATCATAAACCGGTTGTTATGTTCAAGTGGCAAACAGGAGATTTGTCATGACGTCACTTGAAACATATGGAAGTTGGGCCGTGGTCACCGGAGCCTCTTCAGGGATCGGTCAGGCCATTGCGCAAGAGCTTTCCGACACCGGGCTCAACATCGTTCTGGTCGCTCGCACCCAAACGAAGTTGGAAAAAGCGGCAAGGGAGCTGAAATCGGAGACCAAGATCATCGCGGCAGATCTTTGCACGTCAGCCGGTCAACAGCAGGTTTATGACGCGATCAAGGATCTCAACGTGGGTCTTTTCGTTCATTCCGCCGGTTTAGCACATGTTGGACCGTTTCTCTCAACACCCGAAGATACCGACACTGGCCTGCTCGCCATTCATTGCAGCGCCACGGTTGATATGTCGCGCCATTTTGCAAATCGCTTTCAGGAAAAAGGGCGGGGCGGGATCATGCTGGTGTCCTCGGGCTTTGGGTTTGCACCCATTCCTTATGCGGCGGTTTACGGTGCTGCCAAAGCCTTTGTGATTAGCTTTGGTGAGGCGCTGGCTGAGGAATTTCGCGTTGAAAATGTTGATGTCCTGACGGTCATTCCCGGAGGGACAAAAACCAACATGGCCAAGAAACTGGCCACTCTCATCGACATGAAAAAGATGCCTATGCCCATGGGAGAGCCCGCCGATGTGGCACGTGTCGCTCTGGCCGCTTTGGGCCGCAAAGACCGCGTCATTCCGGGCACCGCCAATAAGGTCATGGCCAAAATGATGGCTCTAATGCCCACAGACATGGCCAAGGCACGAATGGGCAAAATGATCCGCAACGCGCTCATCCCACAATCACCTTAGGAGGATAAAATGCTTGAAATGATGAAAGAAAGTCAAACCCTGCCGATCCGCGTGAAAGCATGGATGGGGGTTATGGTGCTCACATTTGTTGCCCATTTTGCGTTTCTCAACAGCACTGCTCACATCTATAGTCTTGTAGCCTTTTTCGGAACATTGGCCGTGGCGGCTCCGCTTGCGTTTAACGCCACGGGCAACATCAACGCATTGGCGGCCAGCCACTTCATCGTTTGGCCCATGGCGCTGGCAATTGGCTTTCGGGAGATCGTTCTCTTTGGCCTGCCGAGCCTTGATGCAGCGGGGCTGGTCCTTCTTGCGGGTTACGGGGTCTTCATCGTCTCACTGATCCTTGATTACCGCATTTTGATGCAGGAGCTGACGATCGCACCGCGTTCAATCCCTTCCAATTCCCAATTCAATCAGACCAAAGGAGCACATTGATGTTACGTATTCTCACACTGATTTCTGCTGTTTTGTTATTTACCCTTCCCGCGTCAGCCCAAATGAAACGGATATCTACTGACCCCTCCTTACAAAAAACGGCCAGCATGATTTCGGCCACAATAGAAATTGACGCTCCCATCGCTCAGGTCTGGGAGTTGGTCGGGACAAAGTTTGATGACAGCGCCGCTTTTAATCCCGATGCCCAATCCACAGCCTTCATTAATGGTGGACCAACACGAGTTGGGGCCCAACGTCGCACAATAGACACCAAAGGCACATTTGTTGACGTGGAGGTGTTTGACTTTCACCCCTCGGCGCATCTCATCGCTTGGGAAATAATCGCTACAGATTTGGCCCCCATATCCTTCGGCTACTCCCAGTATCAACTGAAAGCCCTTGGTCCAACCCGGACCTCCCTTACCCAGATCGCCGGGTTCAAGATGGGAGGAATGATCATGGATGTGATGATGCGCACCCAATTCCCAAGCGCTCTGCAGACCGAGCTATCGGCCCTTAAGCGACTTGCCGAAACCGGAGAGCGTGTGGCCACAGGCAGTGCTCGCCAAATCAAAGAAGACTTCGGCGCAAACATCGTGACGGAAAAGAGCTGGTAATATGCATCAATTCAACATCACACGCCGCTCCGTTTTGACCACTCTGGGTGCAACATCAGTGCTGGGAGGGTGCATGAACGCCCTCCCAGCAATGGCTCCCAAGGTGCGCAAGGTCGATACGCCCATAAGTGCCGTATTCCCCTTCAAGTCTCGCTTTGCCGAGGTTTTAGGGTCCAGAATGCACTATGTGGAGCAAGGGCGCGGCGATCCCATTGTGCTGCTGCATGGGAACCCGACCAGCAGTTATTTATGGCGCAATATCATTCCCGAAATTTCCCATAAGGGCCGTGTGATCGCGGTTGATATGATTGGAATGGGGATGAGTGATAAGCCGGATATCCCCTATCGCTTCAAAGATCACAGCGCTTACTTCACGGCATTCATGAAACGGCTAAATTTGCGCAACGCCACGCTTGTGCTCCACGACTGGGGCGGCGCGGTTGGCTTGGATTTCGCGGCCAAACATCCCGATCGGGTCAAGGCCATCGCGTTCATGGAGGCTTTGGTACGCCCGATGGTCTCTCAGGACGCGAGCTTTGCAGAACGCTACGTATTTGATCAGTTCAGAGGGGATGAGAGCGGGCGCAAGCTGTTAATTGAGCAGAACTACTTTGTCGAGAAAGCGCTGAGCATGTTTGCAGGGCGACCTTTGAGCGAGGCCGAGCTTAATGTCTATCGCGCGCCCTATCTTCTTGAAAAGGACCGTTTGCCAATCGCGCAATGGCCCCGTGAAATTCCCATCGACGGGCTGCCTGCGGATAATGCGGCGATTTTACAATCCAATTACGATTGGCTGCGAGGTGCCCATATCCCGACGCTTCTCATCGCAGCCACTCCAGGTGCGATCCTCAAAGCACCAATGGTTCAGTCGTTGCGAAGAGATATCCCCCGACTTGACGTCGCCTCCATTGGTCCGGGCCTTCACTACATCCAAGAAACCGCTCCAAAACGCATCTCGGCCGCGCTGAACGCTTGGCTCGCCTAACAGACCTCAAAGGACTTTCAAATGATGTATGAACACGCAATTCTGGCCTTCGGTCTTATGACATTCGCACTCGTCGGCACCGAGATCATGTACACTTACGCCACACAAGGGTTTGGCTTTGGATTTTCGGCCAATCGCCCCAAGGTCGAGTTTTCCGGCTTAGCTAGGCGATTAAAGAACAGCTATCAAAATCAGGTGGAATGCGCGGCCTATGCGATCCCGATCCTGCTCGCGGCTGCCGTCCTTGGCCCACAATCGCCTTTGGCAGAGGCCGCCGCCGCCATCTTCGTGATCGCACGAGGCGCCTATATCGTCCTTTATTGGACCGGCATCCATTTTATCCGCGTCCCCGCCTTTCTGGCGGCGCAGATGGCACTGTTGATCATCATTTACCCCCTGTTCATCAGCTGAGCTTGGAGGCGCCCAAACATGAAACTTATTGGGAATTTGATCGCGTTGGCCTGCGCTGCGCTCATTACGGCTTGCAGTGGCCCCTCCAGTGATGTGCTCGTCGCATTTATGGATGAGCGCACCAGTCCAAGCGAGCACACCAGGCAGATAGAAAACGCAGGCGGCACACTTTTAGCGCCCATATTACGAAACACCGGCCAACTTACGAATAAAGCGTTGCCCGACGGCACAACCGACCTTGATGCCTCGTTCATATCGATTTCGCATTTTGATGATGAACGCGCTGAGAACGCCTTTGTGGCAGACTTGGGAAGAGGAACCAGAGCTTCATTCATAGCAAAGGGAAAGAAGGTTGGTTGGCTGCCGTTTATAGGAAGAACCGAACCACCGGAAGCTCTGCGCTCCGTTACCGAACCAGCTTTTGTGCTTGTGAACCTTATAGAGCAACGCTCCATGGCTAACCCTCGCAACGCCATGCGAATGTTGGAATATCTGACCGCGACGACGCCCGGCTTACGGGCTGAAGGCGTCGACTTCGCCTCGCCCGTTTTGATCGACCGCGTAATCATCGGCGATCCTGATGCGGATCTGCTATTCTTAACTATCTGGCCAAACTTGGAGAGTTTCCAAGCCATTCATGGTGATCCGGATTTCATCGAACGGGCAAGGCGAACACGAAACACTGTCTTTCAGGGCTTTACTGAAAATAGAGTCATTCTGTGGAAATAAGATTGTCCGATTTTCTGACGAACATCTTGCCGAATGCGAGGCGAAAGCCGCTGAGATTAAAGGCGTTCTTAAGTGCCACTCGAATGTCTGGTCTAGGAAATGAAAACAGCATCATGCCGCGTCGCAACGGATGACTGCTTCCCGCCAATCGGACCTTCGCCGCAAATGCGAAAGGATTGGGAGCAAACACCAGACGGACAGCGTAACACGAACTCTGAAAATGCTATCGTAAAGAACTCAAGTGTTCTGGTTTAGCACGCACTCAAATGCTCCAGAGGCCAAATCTGCAAGCTTATGCTCCAATCTGCACCTTTATGGGTCACTGACACGACATGAAATGGTGAGCCGTGGTGAGTTCGAACCATCGACCAACTGATCAAAAGTCAATTGCGCTACCAACTGAGCTATCACCTTTTAAAATGTCTTGTAGGAGCGACTTTTCAGAACCTGCGCATGACACTCGAGAACCGATCAATGTATCCAAAAATCTGGAAATGGTGTGCGAAGTTGCACTCTTACCAGACAAAAGTCGCATCTCTCGCCGGACAAGTCGCGATTCATACCGGACGGCACAACAGGAAATTTAGATTGGCTGGGGCGGTAGGATTCGAACCTACGGTACACGATACCAAAAACCGATGCCTTACCACTTGGCCACGCCCCAGCAATCTGACCGTTTCATAATCAGACTATCTCTCTGCTGCAAGTCCGTTTTTTGTCTTCGTCGACGTTTTGCACCAGTGTCTCTTAAGAGTGGGTTACCGGATTGCTTTTGGTGAGTTGATCGAGAGCCATCAAGTGGGTCAAAAGCGCATCCATTTGATCAAGCGGGATCATATTGGGGCCGTCAGATGGCGCATTGTCCGGGTCTTCGTGGGTTTCGATGAATAGTCCTGCCACCCCGATCGCGACTGCTGCGCGGGCCATGACGGGGGCAAACTCGCGCTGGCCGCCGGATGCGGTGCCTTTTCCGCCCGGTTGTGCCACGGAATGGGTGCAATCCATGATCACCGGATAGCCGGTTTGGGCCATTTGTGGCAGGCTTCGCATGTCGGCGATGAGAGTGTTGTAGCCAAAGCTGGTGCCCCGTTCGGTCAAGAGGATGTTGTGGTTGCCCGTGGAGGCGGTTTTATCGGCCGTGTTGGGCATCTCCCATGGGGCTAGGAATTGGCCTTTTTTGATGTTGACCGCTTTGCCTGTATTGCCCGCGGCGATCAAAAGATCGGTTTGGCGGCATAGGAAGGCGGGGATTTGCAAAACGTCGACCACCTCGCCCACGGGGGCGCATTGTTCGGGGCCGTGTACGTCGGTGAGGACGGGGCAGTGGAATTCTTTGCGGACGTCTTCAAGGACGCGCAGGCCTTCTTCCATGCCTAGGCCGCGCTTGCCCGTGAGCGAAGTGCGGTTGGCTTTGTCATAGGAGCCTTTGAAGATCAGGTTGATGCCAAGGCGCTCGCAGCTGCTCGCCAATTCTCCGGCGATCATCAAGGCGTGGTCGCGGCTTTCCAATTGGCATGGGCCTGCGATTAAAGTGAGGGGCAGGGTGTTGGAAATCTCCAATCCCCCTGCTTTTACAGTCCGGGCATCAGCCCCATTCGTCTTTGTCATTCAGACACTTACCTGTTCTCGAAGGATTGATACGGTCAACGAGGCCAAGATATAGATTGAAGAGAAGATGATAAATGCCAATATCGTATTTTCGAGTTTTCGCGGGTAGGACGCGACGTCTGGTGCCACTGGAGAGACGTTAAGCGATAGGTAGCGGACCTGACGGTCAGCCTCGATTTGCGCTTCGATGGTCTGTTGGAGTGCTGTTTGCAGCATCATTTGGCGGTTGGCCAGATCAGCCTCGGCGACAGTCAATTCGCCCGTGATGGTGGCCAGAGAGGCGGTGCTATCTGTGTTCTGGGTCATGGCCGTGCGCAACTCATCGATCCGCGTGGTCATGCGCCCGATTTCTGCGTTCAGAACGTCGATGCGGGTCTGGTTCGGGCGGGCATTGGCGCGCATTTCAGCCAGATCAAGGAACTTGGCTTCGCGCTCCAGTTCTAGCGAGTTGATGATCGACATTTGCGCGGAAATTTCGGCCTCAGCGGAGAGGACGCCGCGTTGTTGTTGGAGGTTCAAAACCGTAATTTGAGCGTCTTTTACGGCCTGTTCTGCGTCCTTATAGGCGGCGGATGCGCCGGACATCTGATCTTGTCGGATCCTTGCGGAGAGTTGGTCTACCCGTTCTTCGGCGTAGGAGATCAGGGCTGAGGAGAAGCGTTGGGAGGCTTCTGGTGTGGCTGCGACCACGTCCATGCGCACGATGCCCTCAGAGGGATCAAAGCCGACTTTCACGCGCTTTTTGTAGAGCTTATAGGCCTGCTCGTCGGAGGCATCCGCTTCAAGGCGCTGGATGTCGTCGATTTCATCTTCTTGGAAATGGGCGATGAAGCCTTGTTCCTCACTCAAACGCAGCATGGCTTCGCGGGAGGTCAGGTACCCTTGGACGGCAATACTGTCTTGAGAGGCTGCAAAACCGGTACCGGCCAGCATGCCGCCAAGCCCACCACCACCGCTGGAGGACTCAGACTTCTGAATGACAAATTCTGATTTAGTTTCAAACATATCCGAGGCGGAGTTATAGTAATAATTCCCCACCAAAAATGTCGGTAGAGCGACGAAAAATGCCAGTTTTACGAAGAGAAGCGCGAGCCTGCGGCGGCGGCGTTTTACCAGTTGTTTCTGGATGCTCGCGATCTCAAAGGCGCGGGTGGCTTCATCAAGAAAACCCGCGTTGTCTTGCTTGGTCGCCACTTCGGTATTGAGCGTTTCGGCGGGGAGTTGGACGATACCCTCGTCGGGTTCCGCGCCTTTTTTGGGTTGATCGGACGGGAGCATTTCCATGATGGAATCGTCGGCATTATGGTCGATGCCGCGCTCTTGGAGCATTCGGATCGCGTCATGATCATCTACGGGCTTGAGGCCGAGGCGGCGGGCTTTGCGACGCGCTCGGCGCAATTCGCGGCCCGTGGCACCCTGTTTGGATTTGGGTTTTTGGGCATCCGGCGTATCTGAAGCGGGTGCATTATTTTCAGGGAAGTCCGCGTCTTGGGGCAGGTCTTCGGGCTTACGGATTTTGGCAACTCTGGGTTCAAGCGTCATAGTGATAAAGCTGCTTTGCTTCCTCTAAGGTATTGAATTGATGAAGTCTTCCGTCTCTAAGCACGGCGGCTGAGGTGCAATATCGCTCAAGGATTTGCGCGGAATGGGAGACGATTACGACGGTTGAGCGGCTGAGGCGCTCGTGCAGGATGTTACCGGCTTTTTTGTTAAAAGCGGCATCGGTGGTGCCGGGCATGCCCTCGTCGATCAGGTAGATGTCAAAGTCGAGCGACAGGAGGAGAGCGAAGGTGAACCGAGACTTCATGCCGGAAGAATAAGTGGCAATGGGCATCTCAAAATATTCTTTAATATCAACGAGGTAACGGCAAAACGCTTCGACGTAATCGGGGTCCATGCCATAGAGGCGGGCGATATAGCGGCAGTTTTCGGCGGCAGAATGTTTGCCCTGAACGCCGCCCATGAAACCAAGCGGGAAGGAGATGCGTGAGGTGCGTCTGATTTCGCCCTCATCGGGTTGCTCGAGACCCGCCATCATATTGATAATAGTGGTTTTTCCGGTCCCGTTGGGGGCCAGAATGCCCATGGATTGGCCAATATTGATCGTGAAGTCAGCCCGATCTAGGATGACTTTTCGGGTCTTTCCGGTCCAAAAGGACTTACTGACGTTTCGAAATTCGATCATTTTTACGAGGCTTTTCCGGTCGAACTGCTCATTTTTTTCAGCAGGGTGTACCCTAGCTTCTTTTAATTAAGGTTACTTATAGGGGCCTTTGTCGTCCCTAAATAGGACATTTTTGTGTGTGAAATGGGGATGTGGGCCAAAATAACACGAATTTTGTGGGTTTTTTGCACTTATATCGCGCGATTATGTGGCTTTTGCGTTTTGTAGGCATTCCCTTTTCTGTGCCTTTGTCGGGGTGAAAAGGTGAATAGAATCAAAAGTTAAGATGGGGTGGGGGGCGGTTTTTGAGCGTATGATTTGCATATGATCCGCGCGTGACCTGTATATGACGAGAACCGTTAATTTGGCGGGTTAACAATGCGTGCGCTCGAAATGTGTCTGAGGCCAGCCCTGAATTGGAGTTGGACCGGCCTCCGACGATGTTTTGATCAATGCTTATTCACCGCCAGTGAATTTGGCGATCATCCCGTCTACGTCGATGCCCATGCCTTCGAGCGCCGAGAGGTCGAGGCCTTTTTCAGCCAGCATTTCTTTGGCTTTGTCGATCCCCATGCCTTTGAGAGAGGACGGGTCTACGCCCAACTCACCCAGCTTTGAACCCAAATCCATGTCGCCACCGCCAGCCAAACTTGCGGCTTTGCCCATCATGTCACCTAAGCCCATGTTATCCTCCTGATTGAAGTTTGCGCGCGTCATGCACGTGTCTGGGATGGTAACCTATTGCATGGACGCATCAATGGTGGGATTCCTGTGTTTTCCCATTGTCACGACATTGTTTTTGGATCGGGGCCGGACTTAGCCGAGGCGGGTGGCGATCCACCAGATGTTGCCTGAGGGGTCTTTGATGCCGGCCATGCGGTCTCCGTGGGGGCGGAGGTTTGGGAGCATCAGGGATGTGGCACCCAGTTTGAGCGCGGTTTCATAGCTGGCGTCTGTGTCGTCCACGAAAAGGTGCATTTGGGAGATGGTAGGCGGGTAGGTCTCGCTTGCCCCGTTCATCATGATCACAGAACTCCCGATACGCATACGGGCGTGTTGGAGGCTATTGTCGGGATAGCGGTTCTCTTTGATGAGGGTCGCTCCGAAGGCGGCGCTGAGGAAGGCGATCAGATTGTCAGGGTCTTCAACCGTGAAATAGGGCGTGATGGTGTGGAGGCCGTCCGGAGTGGTCTGTCCATCGGCCATCCTCACAATCGTTTAGCTCAGATAGTTGATGATCAGGGTTGCGCCCAAGAAGATCGAGATGGCCAGCACCATGGCGCCACTTGGCCAGACTTTGGCGATCCGTCCTTCGGGGCCGTGGGAGTTGTAGAGTTTTCCCAAAATCTGGTTGAGGCGCTCGCTTCTAAAGACATTGGCTTTCATCCAGAGGCTGGCGACCAGACCTGCGGCGTTGATGATCACCAGCGGGAGGAATTTCCGGTAGGTCACATCGAAGTCGAGGTTGATGGATTTAAGCTCTGGCGGGTACATGCCTGTGCGCATCATCAGTGTGAAGGCAAGGGCCGAGAACATCAGCAATTGGAGCTGGGTGATGACATGGGTGGTGGTGTAGGCCACATAGTCGACCTCAAACGGCAGGAGCGCGTAGAGCGGGGCCGGATAGACACCGATGGCGATGCACAGGAATGCGGTGAGACCCATGGCGATGAGCATATGGGTTGGAGCCTCTTTCGGGCGCAATCCGCTGTCATGGGCGAAGAAAGCGAAATAGGGGATTTTGATGCCCGAATGGTGGAACACGCCAGCGGAGGCAAACAGAAGGATCGCCCAGACGATGTAATGGCCTTCATGGGCGGCGTCAGAGACGATCAATGATTTGGTCACAAAGCCTGAGAACAGCGGGAAGGCGGAGATGGAGGCCGCGCCGATCACACAGAAGATCATTGTGAGTGGCATGGTTTTATAGAGGCCGCCCAGTTCGGAGCCTTTGGCGGTGCCTGTGCGGAACATGACTGCACCCACGCTCATGAACAGGAGCGATTTATAGAGGATATGGGCAAATGCGTGCGCGGCTGTGCCGTTGAGTGCCAGTTCGGTGCCTATACCAATGCCCACGACCATGAAGCCCAACTGGTTGTTGAGCGAGTAGGCTAGGACGCGGCGTAGGTCGTTCTCGATCACCGCGTAGTAGATCGGGAAGAGCGTCATAATGGCGCCGATGTAGATCAGGATTTCCGTGCCCGCGAACCCTCGTGCCAAGGCATAGACGGCCAGTTTGGTGGTGAAGGAAGAAAGGATCACCGTGCCTGTGATGGTGGCGGCTGGATAGCTGTCTTGGAGCCAGTTGTGCAAGAGCGGGAAGGCGCATTTGATGCCGAAGGCCAGGAAGATCAGCCATGTGCCAAGCGTGCCTAGGGTCATTTTCTCGAATGCGATGGAGCCTGTTTCATTGTAAATGAGGGCCACGCCTGCCAGCAGGATCACACCGGAAGAAATCTGGATGATCAGGTAGCGCATGCCTGTGTGGAAGGCGCCTTCGGTGCCCCGTGCCCAGATCAGGAAGACGGACGCGATGGCGGTGCCTTCCCAGTAGAGGAAGAGGGTGATCAGATCGCCTGCGAAGACCGCGCCGATGGCGGAGCCTGCGTAGAGGAGGGCGGCCACTTGTTGGCTCGTGTCTTTGACCTGCCACGCGTAGATGTTGCCCAAGAAGGCGGCGATACAGAAGATCAGGCCGAAAATGCGCGAGAGTTTGTCGACCCGCATCAATTCGATATCGAGGCCCATCAGTTCGGTGCCCCCCAGGTTGCCCAGCGGCAGGGAGAGCACTTGGGCAAAGGCCACGGCTGGGATGGCCAGCATGATCCATTTGCGGATTTCTTTGAAGGGAACCGCGAGGTAGAGAATTGCGCCGATAAAGAAGATGAAAGCGGTTGGGAGAACCTCAAACATGCTCGTCCCTTTCCATTTGATCTTCGGGGTAGGCTTCGGACTCTACGTCGTAAGGGGCGTAATAGTCCTCTTTCTTCATGATAAAGCCGCGCATTGAGCGCGCACCGAGCACGAGGCCCACGCACATGAAGAACCCGTAGAGGGCGTAAAAGCCCGGGAAGTTTTCTGCGCCCACGTAGTATTTTTTCTTGTAGAGGAAATCGGCCAGAAACAGGAGGCCGCAGACTACATAGAGGCCATAGACAATGCGCTCGACGTTCTTTGGATTGTCCAAGAACATCAGCTTGCGGCCCAGCCACGGGTAACTCTCAGGATTGTCCTTGGACTTATGCGAGCTCATTGTGCGCCCTCCGTGATGGGTGCGAGGAAGTCTTGGATATCGCCTGCCATGAAGAAGAGGATCAGGCAGCCTGTGGCCGTTAGGACCGGGGGAAGCCAGACGAAGAGGCCTGCTTCTTGGGAGGGTCCCGGTGGATTGTCCTCTGATTTGAGGAAGAAGCCTTTGCCCACGATGGGCAAGAGGTAGGCGACGTTCAGAAGGCTTGAGGCCATCAGGACGAGGATCATGAATTGTTGTTGTGCGTCTGCGGCACCGACCATGAGCAGCCATTTGCCCCATGAGCCGCCCAAAGGAGGTAGGCCGATGATGGAGAGGGCGCCGATGAGGAAGGCTCCAAACGTGATGGGCATCAGGCGGCCAAGGCCGGTCATTTGGGAGATGTTGGTTTTATGGGTGGCCACGTAGATCGAGCCTGCGCACATGAAGAGGGTGATTTTGCCCATGGCGTGCATGGCGATGTGCATGCCCCCACCGATTGCGCCCATGGAGGTGGCGAGCGCCATGCCGAGCGTGATGTAGGAGAGTTGGGAGACTGTGGAATAGGCCAGTCGGGCTTTGAGGTTGTCTTTGGTCATGGCCACAACGGAGGCCGCTACGATTGAGAAGGCCGCCAGCCACATGAGCCATGTGCTGGCCCCTGTGTCGGCCAGAAAGTCGATGCCGAAGATGTAGATGCCCACTTTGAGCATGGTGAAGACGCCCGCTTTCACGACCGCAACCGCGTGGAGAAGGGCGGAGACGGGGGTGGGCGCGACCATGGCGGAGGGGAGCCAGCGGTGGAAGGGCATGAGGGCCGCTTTACCGATGCCAAAGGCGAAGAGGGCGAGCAGGATGGCGACCAGCGGGCCTTCGATTTTGCCGCTCAGGATGCCGCCTTTTTGGAAGTCGAGGTGGCCTGCGATGTCATAGGTCCAGATGATCGCGAAGAGGAAGAATGCGATGGATGTGCCGATCAGGATGCCCAGATAAACCCGTGCGCCCTGTTTGGCCTCCTCGTTGCCCTTGTGGGCGACCAGCGGGTAGGTGGAGAGGGTCAAAAGCTCGTAAAAGACGAACAATGTGAAGAGGTTGGCAGCAAAAGCGATGCCCATAACGGCGGCGATGGCAAAGGAGAAACAGGCGAAGAAACGGGCGTGATGTTTCTCGGAGTTTCCGCGCATATAGCCGATGGCGTAGATATGGGTGAGGATCCAGAGGCCGGAGGCGACCATGGCGAAGAGCAGGCCCAGGGGCTCGACGTTGAAGGCGATGGCTAGGTTGGGGAAGACGTCGAAGAGCACGAGGGTCTCGGACGTGCTATTGCCCACTTGCCAGAGGATCGAGAGCACCGCGAGGAAGGTTGCGGCGGCGGCGGCGAAGGTGAAAGTGTCGCGGTAGTCTTCGTGTTTGATGACCATATTGCCAAGGGTGGCCAGTGACGGGATCACCATGGTCAACAGGATGGTCATTTCAAGGTTGTTCAGGCCCCACATAATCAATGCCCCGACAATGGAGATGGGACGGGCGCGTTCAGCAGGTTCTCTGCGGCGGTCCGTGCAATGTCGACGACGAAGACGCCATCAAATCCGAAATAGATACAGGCCAATGCGGCGATCCAAAGGGGGATCAGCATCGGGAGGGGGGCTTCGCGGCGGGCGGCGCCCTCGGCTGGTTCCTCTAGGTAGAGGGTTTCGATCACGCGCCAGACGTAGATGACGGCGAGGAGCGAGGAGGCGACCACAAGGGCGGCAATGGGCCACCAGCCTTTTTCGAGTGCTGCTTGTACCAGCACCCATTTGGAGATGAAGCCAGCGGTGCCCGGAACGCCGATCAGGGAGAGCCCGCCGATGACGATGGCCGCAGAGGTCCATGGCATGGTGCGTCCGCGTCCTTTGATGCGGTCATAAAAGGAGGAGCCGGAGTAGAAGACCAATGCGCCCACGCCCATGAACAGAGCGGCTTTGGTGATGCCGTGGTTGAACAGATGAGTGATGGTGGCGGTCAATCCTGTGGAGGAGATCATACCGATGCCCAAGAGCATATAGCCGATTTGCGCAATCGAGGAATAGGCCAGCATCCGTTTGAAATCACGCTGGAAAATGGCCACGAAGGAGGCCGCGAACATGGCGATCAGGCCGAACGGCAGGATCACGAATTGCAGCGTGTAGAGGTCGAATACGAAGTCCGGTTGGAAGACACCGAACATGAAGCGCAGCCAGACGTAGATCGCCACTTTGGTGGAGGTGGCCGCTAGGAAGGCGGTGATGGCGGAGGGTGCGAATGTATAGGCGTTTGGCAGCCAATGGTGCAGCGGGTAGATGGCGACCTTGAGGCCCATGCCCACAAGGATGAAGGCGAAAGCGGCGCGAACCGTGCGGCTGTCGCCTTGGTCTGCGATGCGCGCGGCAATATCCACCATGTTGAGCGTGCCTGTGGCCATGTAGAGGAAGCCGAGGCCGATCACGAAGAAGGTTGCGCCGATTGTGCCCATGATCAAATAGTCATAGGCGGCTGAGAGGGCGCGTTTGTCCTTATAGGCGCCTTGGGCGACGAGGACGTAGGTGGAGAGCGATGAGATTTCGAGGAACACGAAGACGTTGAAGGCGTCGCCTGTGATCAGCACGCCCATGAGGCCTGTCATGCAGAGCAGGAAGCAGGAATAAAGCAGCGTGTGGGATTTTTCGGGGACTTCCGCGCCAAGGCTGCGACTTGCGAAGGGGAGTACCAATGTGGCGACGCCCGAGACGAGGAACAGCATAAAGGCGTTGAGCGCGTCCACGCGGTATTCGATGCCGAGTGGTGGGGCCCATCCGCCGATTTCATAGGAAATATAGCTGCCGTCAGAGACTTGCACCAGAAGAAGGCAAGAAATCAGGAAGCTGAGGGCGGAAGCGATAAAGGCGATCCACCAAGCGGCATGGCGTTGGCCGATGATCACGCAGAGAGGGGCCGCCAGAAGCGGAATGACGATCTGGAGGATCGGCAATTGATCATGCAGCGTTAAAGCTGTGTGGTGGACTTCAGAGGTAGCCATTATGCACGACCACCCATGGCGTCTCCGTGGATTTGGTTCTCTTCATGGACCATATCGCGTTCGATTTTCAGGATTTCTTCTTCCTCAATGGTGCCGAATTCCTCGCGGATGCGCACAATCAGGGCCAGACCCAGAGAGGTGGTGGCAATGCCGACCACAATGGCGGTGAGGATCAGGACGTGGGGAAGCGGGTTGGAATAGACCACATCGGGGTCCACGTTCATGTCCGTGGGGAAGATCGGCGCGGTGCCGCCTTTGATTTTACCCATGGAAATATAGAGCATGAAAACGGCGGTCTGGAAAATGTTGAGGCCGACGATTTTCTTGACCAGATTGCCACGGGCCACAACGATATAGAGCCCTGTCATCATCAAAACGCAGAACAGCCAGTAGTTGAGGTGGCCAATTATGTATTCCAACATGGGCCTACCACTCCTCGTCTGACATGCGCGGCGGACGGGCGGCGAATGCGTAGTAAATGGCGATCATAACGCCTGTCACTGTGATGCCGACACCTGCTTCAACGGCCAATATGCCCCAATGTTGCCCGTGCTCGGGGTGGTGGGGGGTGAAGGAGCCGTAATTGAGGTACTCGAACCCTTGGAGCATGTTGATCACGCCTGTGCCGCCGTAAACCAGCACGCCCAGAGCGAGCAGTTTGTGGACGATCCAAGGGGGGAGGACGGCGTGGACTTTATCAAGGCCAAAGACGATCCCGTAGAGGATGAAGGCCACGGCCATGATGACACCTGCCTGAAAGCCTCCGCCCGGTGAGTAATCCCCGTGGAATTGCACGTAGAGGGCGTAAAGGATGATGGTGGCGACCAAGAGTTTGACGATCACGCGAAGGATGAGGTGGTGGCGCATTCAGCTTTCCTCCTCTTCTTCGGGATCACGTCTGCGGCGTAAGCCACTGATAAGTAACAGAACCCCGATGCCTGCGGTGAAGACCACGGCGGTTTCACCAAGGGTGTCGTAGCCCCGATAGCTGGCCAGAACGGAGGTGACCATGTTGGGGACACCGATCTCGTGTTGGGAGCGCTCGATATAATCGGGGCCCACATGCGTGTGCACGGGCGCGTCCGGTGAGCCGAAGTTTGGCATGTCCAATGTGCCGTAGATCAGTGCCGCGCCGGTCACGAGGCAGGCGGCGAGCGGGATCAGGGGGGATTGGGTCGACTTCATCTCATTGCGCGAGGTGAGGGCGATTGTGCCAAGGAGGAGGACGGTGGAGATGCCTGCACCCACAGCGGCCTCGGTGAAGGCCACGTCGACCGCGTCCATGTTCACGAACAGGAGGGCGGCCAGCAGGGAGAAGACGCCTGACAGCATCACAACCGCAAACAGGTTGTTGAGTTTCGCGATGGCAAAGGCGGTGGCCACGAGCATCGTGAAGAGCGTTATGGTGATGAAGGTTTCTATGGTGAGACCTCCGGTGTTTCGGGTTTTCCAAGTTCACTGATCAGGCCGGAGCCTTCTGTTGGGCGCAAGCCTGAGACCAGAGCCGCATTGGCCACCGCATGGGTGGCTGTGGGGCCGGTGATGAACAGGAAGATGCCCATGATGATGAGTTTGACAGTGATCAGGGTCAGCCCCGAGTGGAGGCACATGCCGAGTGTTAGCAGCAGCATTCCCGCACTATCAGTCACGGAGACCGCGTGCAGGCGCGACCAGAAGTCGGGGAATTTCACAGTGCCCCAAGCGCCAATGATCAGGAAGGCGGAGCCTGACAGGATCGCGGCCCATGCAAGGATGGAGATGACCATGCTCATTTTGCGTCCCTCTTTATTTGGGGGATGTCGCCGATGGAGCGGTAGCGGAAGAATTTCAGCACGGCGATGGTGCCCACGAAATTGATCAACGCATAAAGGAGTGCAATGTCGAGAAAATCAGGACGACCTGCCAGAAAGCCGACAACACCGATGAACAGGACGGTGTGGGTGCCGAACGAGTTTACGGCCAGCACGCGGTCATAGACCGTTGGGCCGGAGTAGAGGCGGTAAAGGACTAGGATCATGCCGATAAAGAGAGCCAATGCGGCGACGATGAACATTATTTGCCCCCTTCCATGGCTGAAACGCGGGCGTCCATGTCGGCCAAGTCATCGTGATCGCTCTTGGCGAAATCAACGGCGTGGACCAAGAACCGTCCGGGCTCGGTCTCAACGGTGATTGTCCCAGGCGTGAGCGTGATGGAATTGGCGAAGATCACTTGGGCCAGATCGGTGCGTTGGGTGTGGGGCGTGTAGAACAGGTGCTGGTTGAGGGGTTTCCCGCTCACAATCAGCTTGGTCACGGCCCAGTTGGATTTGGCGATCTCGACCATAAGCCAGATGTTATAGGAGATGAACTTGAACGGGTTCAGACTGATTTCCAGCTGGTCGCCGTCGGCCGCGTCCATGCGGCGGACCATGTAGACGGCGAAGATTGCGGAGGCCAAACCAAGTCCGGTAATGAGGGATTTGTAATAGAGTCCGGACATCAAAAGCCACAATACAAACAGAGCAATGACTACTCCGATATTACGCACTTTTGACCCTCCGCTCTCTCTGCTCAATTGGACACGTCAACTGACATATCGTCAAACGGGGTGCAACCGATTCCCTTTCGTTTTTATGCGCTATCGTGCT
>CAZXRG010000038.1:0-7208 GCA_964642935.1 uncultured Rhodobacterales bacterium
AGGTCTCTGAGTTCGAAATTCACCCGAACCTCTTGGGTTCCCTTGATCACCATATGGCCGTTGGGAAGGATATCGGTCACCGTCGCAGCCACACGAAGCGTAATCTCTTCGTTGCGCGAAATTGACCCGTTTCCGGACGCGGAGGATGACGAGGACACCCCAACCGCACTTCCAAGATCCGCCCCATCCGGCAGCCGCTTATTCAAAATCTGCGGGATGCCAAGAAAGTTGGGAATTGACAGATCATCCGAACCGCTACGAGCCCGATTTGACGAATTGCTCATACTCGCCTCATCACTGATCTCGATCACAATGGTCATAATGTCCCCAAGGTTCTGGGCACGACGATCTCCGAACAATGAACTCGGTCCGGAATTCCAAAGCGACCCTTCGGCATATTTGGCCTGTGTGGGCTTTGCTCTTCGATCAATGACACCAGAATGGCTGCGATCAACGCCGGTCAGATACTCTTGATTGTTACCAATGGGGGTAAACGCCGGTTGTTGGCCCAAATCGTTCAAACGCCCTGAACATCCGCTCAGCAGGATTAAAAGCGACAGTGAAGTCAGGATTTTACGTTTCAATTTTGCACCTCAACTGTCGTGGGGCTGGTAACAACGCCAGTGACCACCAGCCGCGTATCAGAATTCATAACACGCACTCTTTGACCCAAAGAGGCTCTTCCCAAGGCGCGGCCATCTGCCGTGATCTTTAAAGCGCCGAGCGAAAAGACAAGTTGGACAAGTTGATTGCGATCAACGACGGTGATCGGTCCAAGATCTCCGACCATCACCGGCCTTCCGGGATAGAGCGTCTTTTTAGTCTCTAATCCGACCGCATCCTCGATACGCCCAAATGCACCGGGGATAGCCGCATCAATTAGAACAAAATCATCCTGTGTGACGATTGTGTTTACTTTGATGGGTCGGGCCGACTGCACGGATTGAGCCGCGGCATCCATCGAAATGAAAACCGCGAATACCGCCGCCAATGCCAAGAAATAACGCCTAATCATCGGATCTGTGTCGTTGCACCGAGCATTTGGTCTGCGGCGGTAATGACCTTGGCGTTCAGCTCATATCCCCGTTGTGCCGAAATCAATTCGGTAATTTCGCGAACAGGATCAACGCTGCTTTCCTCAAGATACCCTTGACGGAAAGTTCCTCGCCCGTCATTGCCGGGCTCGCCAACCGTCGCGGCTCCCGAGGCTGTTGTTTCAAGATACATATTGCTACCGATGGCCTCTAAACCTTTGTCATTTGAAAAGGTGGATAGGTTCAATTGCCCAAGAAGTTGATCGTCGACATTGCCCAGAAAACTGGCGTAGACCTCACCGTCTCCGTTAATTGTTACCTTGCGCGCATCCTCAGGAACCGTGATTTCAGGTATGATCGAGTACCCTTCCGAGGTCACGATCTGTCCGTCGCCCGTCATTTTCAAAGCGCCATCGCGGGTGAAAGCCTGCCCCCCGGATGGCAGTTCTATCTCTAGATAACCGGCCCCCTCAATGGCGACATCAAGTTGGCCGCCTGTTGCGCGAATAGAGCCTTGCTCTACATCCATCGAGATGGCTGACGGGCGAACGCCCAGACCAAGCTGGACGCCTGCAGGTAGAACTGTTCCGTCCGTCGCATTGACCGTGCCGGGGCTGCGAATTTGCTGATAATGCAGATCGGCAAATTCAGCGCGTCGCGCGTTATAGGCGGTGGTCGACATGTTCGCGAGGTTGTTTGAGATAACCTCGACGCGCATTTGCTGCGCATCCATTCCGGTCGCTGCTATTTTTAGGGCTTGCATAGTCTACTTCCTTTTCGAATTATCGTGCTGTGCCAAGGGTGCGCACTACGCTGCGAATTCTCTCATCTTCTTTTTCAAGAAATTTTTGGCTGGATTCATAGGCCCGTTGTACTTCAATCAGACGCGCAATTTGAATGACCGGATCGACGTTCGATCCCTCGATATGGCCTTGCAAAACAGAGGCATTCTCAACCTGCTGGGCTCCGTTCACCGGGTTAAAGAAAACACCATCTTCGCGGATGAGATCGGCTGAGTTTTCAGGAGCGACAACGCCGATTTGAGAGATCGGACCTTGGGAGTTACTAACCGTCCCATCCGCTGAAATGGCGATTTTTGGATCGTCAGGGGGGACAAAAATAGGGGCCCCACCGCTGTCGAGCACGCGGTAACCGTCGAATGTAACAAGTTCATTTTGGGCATTGGGAGTGAAAGCGCCATTTCGCGTCAATCGAATGCCATTTGGCGTTTCGACTTGAAAAAAGCCATCGCCCTGAATGGCCACATCAAAAGTCCCGCCGGTTTGAGACAGAACGCCTGAAAGCTCACTCGTAAAGCGGACGCGGGCATCGGTCATGGAGACAGAACCGCCCTCACTATTGGTGGCTTCAATCATTTCAGCAAACACCACGCCTTCTGCGCGGTAGCCCGTTGTTGAGGCATTGGCTATGTTGTTCGCGGTAATCTGAAGTTCCTTCAGTAATCCGGTCTGGCGGGTCAAAGCTACATAGTTCGCGCTATCCAAGAGATTCTCTCCTTAATGACCGTTGAGCCGATGATCGAATTTCTTTCGATCTTGCTGAGATGTATTGATTGACCAATCGTGGTTAATAAGCGGTCAATTGATCAGGTGGGGTGGTGTGAAAGTTAGCTAGAATTTTAGGTATTTTGGTTGTGAAGTAGCTTCATCGCCGTTCAATGGCGGTGATTATCTGAGAATTGTAAAACGACACCAAAGTTTGTCCCACAAAGCCGAGGCTTAGCCAGAAAACGACAAAGATCGCGCCAAGTTTTGGCACAAAGGTCAGCGTCATTTCTTGAACGGATGTGAGCGCTTGGAACAGGCCGATAGCCGTACCCACGATCAGTGACACAAACAAAATAGGTAAGGAAATCATGAAAGCCGTCCATAAACCGGCTCTCAATACGTCCATCAACTGATCGTCAGTCATCAGACCGGCATCCGCAAAATCTCTTGATAAGCCTCGACAACTTTATCTCTTACAGTCACGGCGGTTTCGATCGCCAATTCTGTCTGAGCCAAAGCTTTTACCACGGAATGTGCATCTGCCTTACCGGTGATGCCATCCGTTGCAATTGCCTCTCCCTTTTGAAGGGTCCCAATAAGATCACCTGCAACCTTTGCAAAGCTGGGGCCGTCGTTTTTTTCCTGTTCCATACCCGCGATTGGCTTTACCGCCGACAGGACATTTTGGTAGTTTTTGGACGCGAGTGCGCTAGAAAGTTCCATGGTTTTTCGCCTTTATCGTCTCAGAAGTTCCAGAAGGGATGAGGACATTTGCCTCGCTTGATCGAACATTTTCAGATTGGCCTCATAGGATCGCTGAGCCTCGCGGGCGTCCGCAATCTCGATAATTGAGTTGACGTTCGACCCCTCAAAATACCCTTCATCATTGGCCATCGGATGGGTCGGGTCATAGACTTGCGTCAACTCGGTCTTATCGAGAGCAAGGCGTCCTGTTTTGACCATGTTGGTTTCGGTATTCCGATCAAACACCTGCTCAAATGGTAGCAGTTTTCGCCGATATCCTGGGGTATTCGAGTTCGCAATGTTCTCCGAAGACACCCGTAAGCGAGACGCATGTGCCTGCATTCCGCTGGCCGAGATGGCCATAGATTTAGAAAAATCGCTCATTTTGTCACCTATGTTTGAGGACTATCGACGCCCAAGGCTCGCGCGCAGAATTGCCATTGATTTTTTGTAAACGCCCAAGGCCAGTTCATGCTGATGCTTGATTTCAGCGCTTCGCATCATCTGATCTTCGATAGAAACATCGTTCCCGTTCGGGGATTGAGCTGCCAAAACGTTGGTCTCGACAGTTTTATGTATTTGATGTGTTTGGGAGGTGCCAAAATGGCCTGGTCGGCTTGAACGCATATCAAAGGGTGGATCAATGCGGTCAGAAAATTGTTGCAAATCCTTTGCCCGGTAACCGGGTGTGTCGGCATTGGCGATATTGGCCGCAATAATGCCCTGCCGCTTATAGGCGTGCGAGGCTAGATCATTGGCCAAAGACAAAATCTTGATCGGTGCAGTCATCGGGGCTTCTCCCACGTTGTTCGTCGAACGAATATTTAACGGTTCTTGGTTGATAATTCGTGACTACAAACCGAAGGACTTGGTTAAAATTGATCACAAATTTTGAACAGCTCACTGACGATTTGCGAAATATGCGGCCCGCTTCGCGAAAAGGTCGCGTTGTGAGTGTGTCGGCTGGGGCCATTCAGGTCGCCGGGCTTACGACCCATGCGCGTATCGGTGATTTAGTGCAACTTGCTGAGCACCGCTCCGAAACGGGCCTGGCCGAGGTTGTCGCAACTTCTTCTGACTTTGCTGTTCTGTCCCCATATGACCAGAGAATATCGCCTGCAATTGGGGCGGTTGCGACTTTGGTGCCAGAGCTTCTCTTGCGACCTGGTCGAGATTGGATCGGGCGTGTCGTTAATGCATTTGGAAACCCGCTTGATGGACGGGTTTTACTTCCTGGGCGCACCCCTGTTTCCTTGCGTCGAGATCCTCCAGCCGCGAGTGAGCGTGGGAAATTGATCCATCGGTTGAATACGGGACATGCTGTTTTGGATACTATGTTGCCGATTGCAAAGGGCCAAAGGTTAGGCGTTTTTGCAGGGAGCGGCGTGGGTAAAACCTCGCTGCTTGCGAAGCTTGCTCGGAATATTGAGGCTGATTGTGTCGTGATTTGTTTGGTAGGCGAACGCGGTCGGGAACTTAACGAGTTTATCGAAGTTGGGCTGGGTCCAGAAGGTATGGCGCGTTCAGTCGTGGTCGCCGCAACCTCGGATCAGTCTTCTTTGGTTAAGCGTAGGGCCGCATGGACTGCGACGTCGATTGCTGAGTTTTTCCGCGATCAAGGTCAGCACGTGCTTTTGATTGTAGATTCAATCACCCGATTTGCCGAGGCCCATAGAGAAGTGGCATTGTTGGCCGGCGAAACGCCTTCACTTCGTGCATACCCTCCATCGACCAGCAATATGATCGCCGCTTTGACCGAACGGGCAGGTGCGGGCGGCAAGGGGCAGGGCGACATTACCGCAATATACTCTGTATTGGTCGCAGGAGCCGATATGGAGGAGCCGGTTGCCGACATGACACGCGGACTTTTGGATGGACATATTATACTTGATCGCACGATCGCTGAACGAGGGCGTTTCCCAGCAATCGATGTTCGAAAGAGCGTGTCGCGGTCTTTGCCGGGAATTGCCAATGAGGAAGAGAACAGTTTGATCGCCAAAGCGCGTGGAATTTTAAACTCTTACGAAACCGCTCTACCCTTGATCCAAACCGGTCTTTATGTGGCAGGCAGTGATCCGAAGATTGATCAATCAATCAGACTATGGCCGATGCTTGATGAGTTTATTAAAATAGACGGCGCGGAAAATAGCGATATGAGCTTTCAACTTCTGTCTTCGCTTCTGAGTGAAGACTAAAAACGAGACAATAACAGGTTCGTTGTTCCCGCTGAGCCTAGGCCTGTGTTTTGCAAAAGAGACAAGGCAGAATATCCAGGTGTGGAATAAACGGGCCCAGCACTAAGTTGATCTCGAACCATAAAGTCTCTCAGAAGTTTTTCGACCTTTTCAGGGTCCTGAAAAACAGTCAAAGAGGAACCGCCATAAGCGTCGTTAGCCTTTTCCTTGAATATTTCCAACTGTCTTTCAACATCAAGCGCGCCAACAGAGGGCGGCAATCCAAATGCAGTTTCAAATACTGTGCGCAACGGCGTGTTGCCCATGACCTGATACCAAGCTGTATCTGTGGCAATGCTGTCGGATGCCGCATCGTTAATCTCGCGTTTGAAATTCATAGCCAACCGGATCGAATTGTCCACATTTCCAACGGCTGTTTCAAACTTTTGCGTGTGATAAGCGTTGATGATCTTGTCGGCAAAGTCAGATTGAATCACGTTAGCACCTAAAAGGTTGCCATATCCGAAGGCTTCCGCGAGATCCCGGTAGCGCGTGTCCACCAGGCGATTGGCAAAAGCGTCTGCTTCTTCAGTACCTTCATCCAAAACTTTGTTAATGAAGAATTTTTTAGATTGATCTTCCTCAAGTCCAAAAGCGCCCAATGCGACCTTCAAAAGCAAGTAATCTTCTGTGAGATCATCGGCTGTTGCTGCCTTGTGAATGTTCTCTCTGAAGTATTCAACTTCGCGAACGATATCCGGACTTTGGTTGAATACGGCCTGTTGGGTTTCTTGAGTGCGCTCAATAAAGCGTAATCCAGCGAGACCACTAAGAGGAACGAGTGGTTGAAAGGTCATGATGCCTCCGCGAGCGACAAGAGTCTTTCTTCGCGTGCAAGTAGCGCACGGAGGTTCTTTAAAGTTTGGTAGAATTGTTTTTGGCCAACACTCTTGGTGGCTTTATCAAGATGAGCCTTGCTATCGGGATCATTAAACACCTGACTTAGCTGCTCTATACCCCGCAAAATCTGAAAAGAAGCTTCGGTTGGATCGGCTTCCCCGGCTAACACAAGCTGGGTAACATAGCATACCCGCTTGACCGGAGTTTTGGCGTCCTCAGGATGGATCGCGTCACGTAATCGAAGAACATTAACATCCTCACTCACGACAACAATGTTTGAGCGCTTTTCGCCATTTTGCAAAACAACTCCGTTGATCATGAAGCGTTCTTTGGGCCTAAGTTTTAGAACAAGTCCAGCCATGGTGTTTCTACCCTTTGTTCAATCCACGCATCATCGTCTTGTTCAAGTCGATGAGGGTTTTGATGTCGCCGCTTCCATTCAGCACGAGCGCCGAGTGACGCATGACAAACTGAGAAATTGAGAAGATATTTGCGCGCAATTCCAAAGGCAGCTCATTATCGTCAGATAGCACATCTCGCGCTAGAATGTTCCACAGTTTCCGGTTTTGGTGGACAGCATCTGCAAGCGCTGCATAGTCGTCATCTGCTTTGCGCTCATGTACCGTTAGCGCACTCGTCACCTTAGCAAACGCCTGATATTCGATACTGCGCTCTGATCTCGTAACAGTATCAGAGACGCCGTATGGGTGTTTGTTAAGAGCCGTATTTTGCATAAATCTCACTTGCGGCATGTAAAGTTGGACGCAAACATCTACCAGATTGCGCGGTTCCTTTTTATGCCACGCCGTTGTATAACTTGGGTTTAACGCTCAAGCGGAAATCGCCAA
>CAZXRG010000038.1:7308-13023 GCA_964642935.1 uncultured Rhodobacterales bacterium
TCAATCTTTTCTTTTGCTTCTTTGATTCCATCAATGCCCGCCGACATGAGTGAGGCATTTCGCGCCGCCAAATTGCGAACCTCGGTTAATAATCCGCTATTTTCGGCACTTAACAGAGCGTCATCTACCTCAAGTTCGTTTAGCAGTTCGCTCACAGCGTTTGAAGTGGTGCTCAGGTGCGAAAAATCACCGGCAAGCAAAGCTGCGCGATCAGCAAGTAGGAGCTCCTTTAGGTGGGTCAATTTTTGCGACATGTCTCTATCCTTCTGATTTTTTGGATTTTTCAACGATCGACTTGTAAACGAGATCGGCAATTCCGATACCT
Organism: uncultured Rhodobacterales bacterium; assembly: GCA_964642935.1. Taxonomy (GTDB): domain Bacteria; phylum Pseudomonadota; class Alphaproteobacteria; order Rhodobacterales; family Rhodobacteraceae; genus CAKZTM01. Next base: position 7,634 of record CAZXRG010000038.1, read on the forward strand.
CCGGACTTCACCAGAGCTTGGGCGTAAGCATCGTTTAACATGGATGAAAAAGCCTCCTCTCCCGCACCGCCGCCAAAACTTTCGCTGGTTTTGTTAACACCGCTATACTTAAGCATTTCGGCCAAAAAACTCGCCTCAAACTCCTCGGCAATCTTACGCTGAGGGTCAGGTTTAAGCGTGGGATCGATGACCGGCGACATCGTATTGCGGGCATTCACTTCCATAAAATTCTCCACATTTTTCACCGCTCGTCCCCTCTTATTGCGCAACACAGTAAAAATTTCGTAAGGGATTGGAGAGATAGTGTCGGGGCACCAAAATTGGAAAATCCGATGTCATCTATTGATCAAAAAGACTCTTCAACGCTTCCGGTTTTCGTAAAACCTGTGCAAAAGCCTGACGGTCAAAAATCAGCGAGTACAGATGCCGAAACCTCAAACTCGTTTTCTCATGAGGTTGAGAAAATGGGTGAGCGTGGGGAAGTAGACGAAACGCCATCGCCAAACTCTGCACCGATTGTTGATTTGGGTAAGGAACAGTCGTGGCCGATATGGGATGCGGTCGAGGGTGACGCAATTGAAGTGGAAGAGCTAGACGCGTTGCAACCACAGGATGGTCAGTTCAGGTTGGTCGGAGAAGTGGCTCCGCCCAAGAAAGGTGTTGAGCTGACTTCCCTGAGCGATGACATACCTATTGAACCGATAAAATCTTCAGAAAATGGGCCTGTTAAGGCTGACATTTTGACGGTCAGTCCGGTAAGTGAGGCAGATGCGACCAATGAGGCAGAGCTGATTTCTCGGCCGCCTTCGGCAGATAATCTTAAAGAGGGTTCGGATGCTCCTCTTGAAACTATTGCGCCAAAAGAAGCTGTCAAAACCGAACGACCTTTGGTTCAAAATGAAGTGGCGGCGATCGTTGCCCCCAAAGAACCGATTGCGGTTCCTGTTCAAACAATCTCTGTAGATGGAACCCTGCGCAAAAGAGACGTGGAGCCCGCGATAGTGCAGGCTTCCATCCGACCCAAAGTGGATGGATTGCCCGAAAAACCAAAGCTTGAACAACCGATAAATGGTTCTGGACCGGTATTGAAGCCGGATGAGGTCAGGTTGAAAGATCTCCCCATCGAAGATCAGAAACTACTGGTTCCTCAGACCCGAACACCTGTCGCTCAGCCACAAGCCCCGGTGCAGCCAACGACTGTTTCAGTTGATGCAACTTTCGATGTGCCGATCGATCCGATCGTTGATGATATCGACCTTGGTCGCGGGCTTGAGCAGATCAATGTTAAAGACCGTTTGAGCGCGCAGCCTTTGTCCCCGCAGAGCACCGCTCAGCTCAATTCGACAGTGGCGCGGCAAATATTTGGTCAATTATCCGCGGGTCTGAGCCAGTTGGGGCAGGGTGGGATCGAAATTCGACTAAATCCCGCTGAGCTTGGCCGGATAACCATTCAGATCCTTGAGGGTAGTTTAGGACAATCCGCCAATGTTTTGGTTGAGAAACCTGAGGTTCTCGATCTGCTAAAGAAGAACGAGAACCTGTTGCAAAGTGAATTTGACGGCGCAGGTTTTGAATCGCTCTCTTTCACCTTTGATCAACAAGATCACCCAGATGCCGATCAGGAGGCGGAGTTTTCCGCCGGAACGACGGAGACAGGGTCAAAACATCAAACCATGTTCGTTGAACCGACATTGATCCGCACAAGCGCGGACCTAGACATTAGACTTTAAAACCAGGAGCTCCGATAGATGGAAGTTGCGACAAATACACCGGCCATTGACCAGACAAAAACAGCAGTCGCTCCGGTGCCGGAGGCGAAAGAGACAACAACATCTGCGTTGGCGTCCGATTTTGAAACCTTCCTTCGATTGCTAACGACTCAATTGGAGAACCAAGATCCTTCCAAGCCCTTGGACTCAACCGAATTTGTGGCCCAATTGGCGAGCTTCTCGGCTGTTGAGCAGCAGATCAACACCAATTCCAAACTGGACGAGTTGATTAGTCAGGTGAATGGCGGCATGACGTCTGATCTGTCGAGGTGGATTGGAGCTGAGGTCAGATCAAAAGCGCCAACTCGTTTTGAAGGGCAGCCGATTGATACATTTTTCAAGATACCTGAGGCGGCCTCTACGGCGCAATTTGTTGTTAAAGACAATGCAGGGCTTGAGGTTGATCGACGCGCCATTGATGTATCAAAGACCGAGTTCGCTTGGGATGGAATGGATGCTTCGCTAAACGCGTTGCCCGACGGCGAGTACACTTTCGAAGTTGAGGGCTTTGAGGACGGAAAGTCCCTGGGCGTTCAAACGGCTCAAACGTTTTCAACCGTGAAAGAAACGCGCCTAACGGATGGCGTCATTGAGTTGGTTTTCTCTGACGGAAGCAAACTTCCGGCCTCAGACGTTACAGCTGTGCGGGGCAGCTAGCCTACTGTTATTCAGACCTGATATTCGAAATCCTGCGTAAACCAACCAGCATGTCTTGGGTCTGCTCTTCTTGTTTCAAAGCCTCTGACTTTTCATCAGAACTCCGTTTTTCCACGAGAGCTTCTAGGCCTTTTACTTTTGTGAAGCTCTGGCGGGTTTGGGCAATGTGGCGAGCTACCTCATTTTCTAAGTCCTGAATTTCTTGATCTAAAACAGGGAGTTCCGCCTCAACAGAGTTGCTCCACTTGGTTTGCGCCAAGAGCGCAGAACTTTCGTGTCCTAGATCGGACAAGTCCCGACCCGGTCGCATTAATAAGGCGCGACGTTTTTCTTTCGCTCCTTCCAGTGAAGCCTTTGCCGCGCTCAGCTCAGCTGCATTCTTGTCATGAACCAAATCCGCAATGCTGCTTAAGTTTTCCAGGCTAGCTTTATCCATCGTGCTTCTGCCTCTTGGCTTTCTCGCGGATCTTCTCTGCAAAGTTGATTGCCGCTGCCACCGCGCGGTAGTGTTTGGGCTCAATCTCTTCCCCGATCTCAACCGATCCAAAAATCGCCCGAGCAGTTGGAGGATCGCTGTGAATTGGCACGCCGTGTTCCGCTGCGGTCTCTCGAATGCGAGCCGCCACCTCATCGGTCCCTTTGGCAACGCATTCCGGAGCCTTGCCGGGTGCCCGATCCCATTTAAGCGCGACCGCATAATGGGTCGGGTTCACGATCACAACATCGGCCTTAGGCACATCGAGCATCATCCTGTTGGTTGCAATTTCCTGTCCGCGCTGACGACGTTGCGCCTTTGTGTGTGGATCACCCTCAGAGCTCTTATGCTCGTCTTTCATATCTTGGAACGACATCCTGAGCTTTCGAGAGTGGTCAAATCTCTGCCAGAGTAGATCGATCAGGCCGATGATTGAAAAAATAACACAACTTGCCGTCGTAATTGTAATCAGGGTCTCACCCAGCAAAGCAAACACGCTATATTTGTTGCCGTTTACCGCACCAATCAACTCATCGTTTTTTCCCAGCAGGTACAGGATAAGAACCGTGGCAATAGTAACCATCTTGATCGTACTTTTCAGAAACTGAACCAGGCCAGAGGGTCCGAACTTTTGCTTGGCGTTCGAAATAAGCCCAAGCCTGCTGAACTTCGGGACAATTTTCTCAAAGGAGACCGCAAAGGCCCGCTGCGCAACGAGCGATGCCAAAGCCAATCCAAATGGCAATAAGAACACGGGGAGCAAAGGTGTTAGGGCAGCATTCACCCAGCTAAACCCCAGTTCCAATCCGCCAGGTGCCAAGAGAACACCCGAAAATCCATGGGCACGATCAAACATGGCTGCCAGAACCGCTCCGGTGGATTGTGAGAGCTCGGCCCCTGCAAATGACAGGGCCAACAACAGCCCGATCATCGCGCAAGCCGCCGAGACGTCCATGGACCGGGGGATATCGCCTTTCTTTCGGGCATCTTCCAGCTTTTGCGGTGTGGGGTCGTGGACCTTTTCGCCCTGATCGGATTCCTCTGCCATCAGGGAAGCGCAAATGGCGCAAAGAGCGCCGCATCCAGATGCGCGTGCCAAGCCATCAACAGAGCCGGAGCTGCCAGCAGCAACATGAATATCCCGCCCGCAGTAATGGCAGGTGCGCCAATAAACGCCACCATTAACTGAGGCATAGCCCGATTGATAAACCCAAGCATAAGATTGTAGGCGAATGACGCGATCACAAAAGGAGCTGACAAGGTAAACGCAATGCCGGCCACAGCGGACGCCTTAGCAATACCCCAATCAGCAATGTCCGAGCCCGTCGGCAACTGCCCAGCCGGTAAAGTCTGATAAGACAGTACAACCGCATTGATCGCCTTGATGTGCAGCCCAAGGGAAAATGCGAGCACCAGTCCTGACATGACCAGAATATTGCCGATCGCGGGCATTGGATCAGGCGTGGCACCCGCGCCCATCATTTGGGCCAATGAAGTGGATTGGGAGGCAATGGATCCCGCAAACTGTAAGGCGATCAGGATCAACCGTACCGAAAGGCCCAGGGCGAGACCCACGATGGTCTCCGAGACGATCAGCGGGAGGATTTCATAGCCGTTCAATCCCATAATATCTTCGGGCAAGGAGACCAACGGCCAAACCAGAATCGTAAATGACAAAGCAACCCCGAGTTTGACCCGCACCGGAATAGTCTGCTCGCCAAATCCAGGCAGGATCGAGACCATCGCGCTCACCCGCACAAACACAAGAGCCATGGACATCAAAATCGGCTCGGTGACGTCCAAAAGCCCGCCAAGGTTTTCAAACAACGTCATGCGGTGCCCAATAGGGCCGGGTTTGTCTCCGGTCCGATCTCGTCAAATGACAACACCGGATTGCGAATGCCTTTGGCGCGCAGGACCGTTTGAAGAAAACGGCGGCGTTTGGAGGAGGTGATGAGTGCCGGAAAACGGCCGTCCTTGGCAGCATTGCTCAGGCGTTCTGCAACTGATCCTGCGAGCCTGTTGAACTCCTCGGGGGGAAGCGCCACATCTGCCACGCCGCTTTCAGCATTGATCTGATACTCGTTGAACAATTCCTCCCAAGAGGGTTTCAGCTGGATCAAAGGCAAGGCACCATCGGGTTCTTGCAGGTCGGACACCAACTGAAAACCAAGCCTTTTGCGCACATGCTCAGTAATGGCTTCGACGTTTTGCAACGGCCCGTTGGCCTCGGCAGATGCCTCAAGAATAAGCGGAAGATTACGGATCGAGACCCGCTCCTCTAAGAGCAATCGAAGGACGGAGTGGAGGATCTCCACGGGCAGTTTGTCTGGCACAAATTCATCCAAAAGCCGACGGTTTGAATCTGCCCGTTTCGGCTCAGAAACGGTGACAAATTCGTCGAGTAATTTACGCATGGCGCGGCGCGAGAATATCTTGCCAAAGTTCTGCTTGATCACCTCTAGAAGATGAGTGGCCACAACTTCCGT
>CAZXRG010000038.1:13123-18944 GCA_964642935.1 uncultured Rhodobacterales bacterium
TCTTGCCAAAGTTCTGCTTGATCACCTCTAGAAGATGAGTGGCCACAACTTCCGTGGGGGCTACAACCGCCAACCCGTGTACGGCGGCATCCTCCTGATGGGTCCGATCAATCCAGCGAGCAGGGGCGCCATAGACCGGCTCGGCCACGGTTTTGCCGGGCGGAACTGTAGTGTCATCCTCGGAGATGAGAACCAAAACCTTACCCGGATCAATGATGTTTCGCGCAACCTCAACCCCTTGAACACGGATCACATAGGTGTCTTTGGGAAGCCCGATGTTATCAGTCATTCGAATTTCTGGAATGATGAACCCAAAGACCGAGGCGATATGATTTCGCATGTTCAAAATGCGCGTATCCAGCCCGGTGCTTTCATCCAGAACCGTGGGCACAAGGTTGGGGGCGAACTCCAAGTGGATGTCATCCAAATCCAGAAGGTCCCCGAGGGTTTTTTCCGGGGCCTCGGGTACTTCGGTTTGCTCTATCAGAGCGGCGGTTTGCGCAATGCGGAGCGATTTACTGGAATAAAACGCAGCCGCGCCCAAGATCGCGGCCCCCGCAATGAACGGGAGAAACGGAAGACCGGGGACCAAAGCAAAGAGTGCCAAAAGGGCTCCGACGGTTCCCAAGGCCACAGGGTACTTGCCAAGCTGGTCAAAAATCGCCTCATCCGCCGAGCCGATTGCGCCACCTTTGGACAGCAAAAGAGCAGAAGCAATCGAGATGATCACCGCTGGGATTTGGCTGACCAATCCATCGCCGACCGTTAGAATGGAATAGGTCTCAAAGGCTTGAGAAATAGGCATATCATGTAGAATGATCCCGATGGCCAGCCCCATGACCAGATTGAGAAGCGTGATCAAAAGCCCCGCAATCGCATCGCCCTTTACGAACTTCGAGGCACCGTCCAGTGAGCCGAAGAAGGTGGTTTCTTCCTGCTCGATCCGACGCCGCTCCTTGGCCTCCTCATGGCTAATCGCACCCGCAGCCACATCACTGTCAATCGCCAACTGTTTGCCAGGCATAGCATCAAGCGCAAACCGGGCGCCGACCTCGGCCATGCGACCAGCACCTTTGGTGATCACAATGAAATTCACGATAATCAGGACGCCAAACACGACCAGTCCCAGAAAGACCGAGCCCCCCATGATGAACATGGCAAAACCTTGGATGACCCCACCTGCGGCATCAGGGCCAGTGTGACCATTCCCGATAATCAGCTTGGTGGAGGAGACATTCAGTGACAGGCGCAGCATCAAAGAGGCCAAAAGGATCGTCGGAAAGGACGAGAAATCAAGCGGGCGCGAAATGAAAAGCGTGACTGTAAAGATCAGAATGGCGATCGCAAAGGAGGCCGCAAGACCAACATCCAGTACCCAAGACGGAACAGGCAGGATCATCATTACGATCACCGCCATCAAGGCGATTGCCAGAAGGACTGTCGGTTGAAAGAGGGTTGAGATGGAGAAGCTGGGGTTCATACGCGCTCTCAGAACATCGGTTGGCCAGAGGCGGTTAAAAGCCCCGGACCGCCATCAAGGCGCACAAGGCTTCCCGATGGTTTGCTGGAGATGATCTCGGTGGAGGCAAGTGCTCCTAGATTTGCCAAGGGCCAAACCGGCACTGCACGGGGCGGCTTTGGTTGTGCCTGCGCGATCCGCAAGGTTTCCGATCCATGCCCTTCAAACACAGGCCCCCCGCCTTGCCCGCGTATCTTCTCTAGATGACGGGCAAACCGCTTGGCATAACGTTGCGAATACTCGGGCGTTCGCGAGTGATAAAAGCCGGCCGCTTGCGCCCAAGTTCCGGTCTCGTGGTAAAGCTCGGTAAGATATCTCGCTGCATAAGTCGCGTTGATCACCGGATCGAACATATCCTCAATCGAGCTAAAATGCTGATGGTGCCATTTGTAGTTGATCTGAAAACATCCGACATCAAAACTGCGCGCACCACGCGCGAAATGGGCATTCACATAGGCCAAAGCTTCCGGCTTGGTTTCAAACCAAACCCCTGCACCTTCCATATTCACGGTCCACGGCCAAGGATTGAGCACGCCGCCGATGTTTTTCCCGGTTTCCGTCAAGGAAATCGCCAACATAACCTCATGGGGCACACCGCTTCTTTGAGAGGCCAGAGCAATCGCATTATGACATAGCCCCGTGAGTTGGGGATCAAGATCGGGGGAACGCGCTGGCGCGTTTGGCGCAGAAAACCCGATCAAAAACAAAGATATGGCCATGGAAAGCCAAAGCCGACGCCAAGTCAGCACAATAGCGAAATACTCGCTCAATGGGATTCTCCCGTTTGAAGTCTTGGGAGAAATACGGGTCTTAACCTTAAGACCGCGTAACCATCTTGATCAATTCACTTAAAATTTGAGTTATTTCTTGGTCTCAGCGACGGCAGACACAAACCGATCCGCAAAACGCGCCGCATCACCCATCTGCTGATCCACCGCAAACACCGCATCCCAGTCGATATCCGCTTGAGGCTCCAACACGTCTTTAAGATGTCGACCCTGTTGAACCGCATCCCCACAAGCCTGTTTCACCAAAGCCTGCGCATCCGGGCGCGGCATCACTTTGGCCAGTGCAAATGTCGCGGCCTCCGCAAACATCAGACCGCCCGTCGCATCAATGCTCGCCATCATACGCTCAGGGTTCGGGGTCATCTCAACGGCCAAATCAACAGAGTGCCGCAACGCCCCGCCCACGGCCCCAAGAAGCTGAGGAAGCGCATGCCACTCAAGGGCCCAAGCCCCGCCATCCCGCTCGCCTTTATGGATCATGGCCGCGCCAACCAAACCAGCCTGAGCTCCAGCCACTTTGGAGAGTGCCAGAATGGTCTCAGGCCCAACCGGATTGGATTTATGGGGCATGGTCGAAGACCCGCCAGACGCGCTCAGAGACACCTCTCGCAGCTCCGATTGACCCAAAGAAATCACGTCCTCGCCAAACTTCCCAAGCGAGCCTGCCAGACCCGCCAGAACATGAGCCACCTCAGCAATGGTATCGCGTGCACTGTGCCAAGGGGTCAGCTGACGGCCAAGCCCCAAACTATCCGCCAGAGCATCCGCCACCTCAAGGCCACGCCCCTCAAGGGCGGCAAGCGTCCCGGATGCCCCTGCAAAGCTCACAACCTCAAGGCGCACCCGCGTTTGCGCAAGACGCTCCACATGGCGCAGAAATGGACTGCCCCAACTGGCCACACGCGCCCCAAAACTGGTCGTCGTGGCCACCTGATTACGTGTCCGCGCGGCCATGGGGAGACGACCATGCGCATCCGCTTGGCCTGCAAACCCGTCCAAAAGCGCGAGACACTGCGCATCTATGTGATCCAGAACCTCCCGCAACCTCAAGATCAGCCCCGTGTCCATAATATCCTGAGAGGTGGCCCCCCAATGCACATATCGCGCATGCTCAGGCGCCTCCATCTTCCGGCGAAACACCCCGACAAACGCAGGCACCGGAATGCCATCCTTTTGCGTACCCGCCCCAAGATCGCTAGGATCAATGGTAATCTCGGAGGACGCTTTGAAGATCGCAGACGCGCTCTCCTGAGGGATAATCCCCAACTCCCCTTGCACCTTGGCCAGATGCCCCTCAACCGTCATCATCGCGCGAATGAAAGAGGCCTCGGACATCAGATCGCCAATCACGGGATCGCCAAAAAGCCCCCCGAAAATATCGCTGTCTAAAGGAGAATGCGCCATAAAATCCTCACCCTATTCCATGGGTGGACAGGAACGAACGAAGCAGTCGGGTCATCTCATCGGGTTGCTCCACGCATGGCAGATGTCCGGCACTCGGAATAATATGAAACTCCGACCCTTTAATCAGCTCCGCAGTCTCGCGCACCAGATCAGGCGGTGTCGCCGCATCATCGCGCCCCACAACCACCATTGTGGGCAGGGTCAGCCGCGCGGTGCTTTCCAAAAGGTCCGTCTCACCAATGGCTTGGCAACAGCCGATATATCCGGCCTCTGGGGTGCGCTCGAACATGGCGCTCCAAAGCTTCAAGGCCTCCGGCTCATCCTTGCGGAACCCCGGTGAGAACCAGCGCTCCATCACCCCATCGGTCATGCTCGCCAGCCCGCCTTCGCGGATGGTTGCAATACGCTCTGCCCAGGCCTCCGTAGTGCCGATCTTGGCCGCGGTATCGGCCAAAACCAATGTGCCGACCAGATCAGGGCGCTCCGCTGTCAAACCTTGTCCGATCAGACCGCCAATGGAGAGCCCCACAAAGGTGACATTCTTTAGACCCAGATGATCCAAAAGCGCTGCCACATCAGACACCAGATCACCCATGAAATAGGGCGGGGCGCTCCCTTCAGAGAGCCCATGCCCACGGGTGTCATAGCGAATGCAACGGAACTCGGGCAATTGCGCTACCATTTCGTCCCAAATCCGAAGGTCCGTTCCCAATGAGTTGGAAAACACCAAAACAGGCGCCTCGCGCGGTCCATCGTCGCGATAATGCATCACCAAACCATTCAGAGTTGCTGCTTTCATGACGCGATCTCCATCCTAACTGTCCGTTCATTCACTGCCCGTTTAAGCGCAGGCCTTCAAGCCCAATGCTCATTTCAAACAAAATACAATCAATTCGAAATTTCCTCAGAAACCCACTGGACGCTGAATTTTTTTGTAGGTATACGGCCCGTCGTGGTTACTATTCCGGCGTAGCTCAGCGGTAGAGCAGTTGACTGTTAATCAATTTGTCGTAGGTTCGATCCCTACCGCCGGAGCCACAAAAACTCATCATCGCAAAGATACACCTGACGCCTTAATTTGCGTCCATTCAAGTGCTATGGGTTTTTTGTTAAGTGAATACCGGATAACGCTATCCGTTAAGATGAATAAAGTGAGCCCCCACCTCGTGAAACGCCTGTCCATTCTTCTCCTCGCGGTTTTTCTGTCCCTTCCAGCCTCTGCACAACAGCTTACGCCGGGCGATTGGAGCTCTGATTGCGACGACGATTATTGTGTGTTTCGCAAAACGCTCATTTTTGCCGGTGAGAACAGCCCGTTTGCTCTGTTTGAAATCCTGATTGATGTGTCCAACGGGGAGGCCTCCTTTGTGCTGACCGCGCCTTTGGGCGTTGCCCTTCAACCCGGTGTGCGCATTACAGTGGAGGGTCAGGAATGGTTTGCGCCTCTCAAGGTCTGTTATGCCGACGGCTGTCGCGCAACTGTTGAAATTTCCAACGCTGATCTGGCGTTAATGTTGCAGCGTCAAACCATGGAACTCCGCTACATTCCTTTTGGCAGCGACAACCCGATCTCCGCGTCTCTTCCTTTGAACGGTTTGGTGGCTGCGATATCCAGAACGCGCTGAGTGTTCGCGAACCAGCGTACGGCGCGTTACTCGGGCTTTTTGGGGGTCCTGTGCATATCAGAGTCACGCATGAATCATATACGAATCACAGGGTAGCGATGCGTCACTTTTTCGGTGTTAACCTTTTGATTCGATTTGATATTATCTCAAGCTAAATCGCGAAATACCGGATAAAGAGCCATAAACCGCTCTCGCGCGTCCCCATAAGCACCTTGGAGGTTCTTGTTCGGCGTGATTGTGCGCTTTATCTCTGGCTGTGTGCAAATCTGAGGCGGATCCGCCTTCATGGCCGCAATCATCCCCAATCTCGCTGCACCCAAGGCCGCTCCAAAGTCTCCACCCACAGGGATGTCCACCGGCACATCCAGAAGAGTTGCAATGATTTCAAGCCAGTAGGCAGAGCGCGATCCTCCACCGACGGCCAATACACGCTCCACGTCCGTGCCTGTTGAGCGTAAAGCATCCAGATTATCAGCCAATGCAAA
>CAZXRG010000039.1:0-18887 GCA_964642935.1 uncultured Rhodobacterales bacterium
ATGGCTTTTTCGCGGGCGCGTTGGGCGCCGCCGATGGGCTCGGTCACTATGGTGTCGCAGATGCCCAGTTGGTGGAGGTCTTGGGCGGTCAGGCGCAGGGCCTCGGCGGCTTCGCGCATTTTGGTGGCGTCTTTCCAGAGGATCGAGGCGCAGCCTTCGGGGGAGATGACCGAGTAGATGGAGTGCTCTAGCATGATCAGGCGGTTGGCGGAGGCGAATGCGACGGCGCCGCCCGAGCCTCCTTCGCCGATGATCACGGAGACCAGCGGCACGCCTAGGGAGAGGCATTTTTCGGTTGATCTTGCGATGGCTTCGGATTGGCCGCGTTCTTCGGCCCCTTTTCCGGGGTAGGCGCCCGGTGTGTCCACAAGGGTGATCACGGGCAGGTTAAAGCGGTCGGCCATGTCCATGAGGCGGATGGCTTTTCGGTAGCCTTCCGGGCGGGCCATGCCGAAGTTGCGCTCGATCCGAGATTTGGTGTCGTTGCCTTTTTCCTGACCAAAGACCATGACCGGTTGGCCGTCGATGCGGGCCAGACCGCCGACGATGGCGTGGTCATCGGCGAAGTTGCGGTCGCCTGCCAGCGGGGTGACGTCGGTGAAGAGCGCGTTGATGTAGTCTTTGGCGTGGGGGCGGTCTTCGTGGCGGGCGATCAGGCATTTGCGCCACGGGGTGAGGTCCTCGTAGAGCTCCTCCAGAAGGGCCTCGGCTTTTTTGTCGAGTGCGGCGGCTTCATCGGCCACGTCCATTTCGGAATTGTCGCGGGCAAGGGCTCGGAGCTCTTCGGCTTTCCCTTCGATCTCTGCCAGACCTTTTTCGAAATCGAGATATTTGTGCATTTCGCCTGCCCTTTGTTCGTTCCTTGGCACTATATGCGAAGAGTTTTGGCGATTTGCAATGAGGGTTTAGGTGATCGGGGTCCAATTTTCCGGATCGTCGCCGTCAAGGCGGGTTTCAAGGAGTTTCCGGCGGTTTAGGTAGCTTTCAGGCAGGATCATGCCGCGATCGGCTCGGAATGTGTCTTGGTAGGGGCCGTCGAAGAGTGTGCGGCTGTTTTGGAAGGCGGAGAGGTTGAGGTTTGACGCGAAGCTGTGGCCTAGGCCTGCCAGTTTGAAGCCCGGTGCAGTTGGGGCCGGGTCTAGGTAGCCCTCGATTGAGAGGCGTTTGAGCGGGCCTGCCGCACCTGTGAAGCGGTTGGGGGTGATTTGTTGCGCGTTCATGGTGCCGTTGTTGAAGCGGCCCAGAATGGTGGCGAATTGCGCGTCCCCAAGGCCGCTTTGGAAGTTGCCGGTTGCGATTGGGATGCCGCCGATGGTGAGGATGCCGGAGGCGAGCGTGGTCTCGCCCGCGATCACGTCGGTTTCGGTTTGGGTGAGGAGCACTTGGCTTGCGATCACGCTGTTGTTGCGCCAGAGGCCGGAGATGCGGACGCGGTCGCCCAATCGGGCGCGGCCTTGGGCTTGGGGCTCAAGCGTGACGCTGACGCCGTTGACGGTCATCAAGGCGCCGGAAGCGGAGAGGGTTTGTACGGTGCCGATGAGCGGGTGGGTGACATGGACGCGTCGCGCGATCAGGCGGCCTTGGCGGGTTTCGGCTTCAATGGTGAGGCTGTCGCCAAGGCTGACGCGGTCGTTCGAGAGAGGACCCGTGGCGTTGGAGAATTGCGTGTTTTCGCGGGTTTCGATGCGCATGCCATTGACGATCAGGCTGCCAAAATCCGTGAGCAGACCGACGATTCCAGTGCCGCCGATGCCGCCTTCCAGCGGCTTCCTGTCTTGGCGTCCAATGTCGATGGGCATAGGTGCGCAGGCGGACAAAAGTCCGACGGCTGCTCCTTGGGCAAGCAGGCGGCGTCGATCGGTATGCGTTTTGGTCACTCTCTTTATCCCCGTTTAACCCTCTTTATTGGTTTTCTCGTCGTCGCGATAGAAAAAGATACCGAAGCGGAAGCGTTCGGTGGCGTCCTCGTCTTCCTTGTCTTCCAACTGATGGGCATGTGCGTCCCTGTTCAGAGATAGCAGAAGCTCGTTCCCCATGTCACGGGCTTGCGCTTCGATCTGATCCACGGAGCTTGTTTGCAGGTGGTTGTAAAACACCGCGCGTTCCATGAAGGGCGGCTCTTCGGCCAGAAGGTTTTCCACGGCTGCGGCCAGATGGTCGCCGACATTTGAGGAGAAGAAATGGATGCGTTGATCCAGATCAGCGGGCCCCAGAAAGGCGTCGGTTTTCAGGCTGATGGTATCGTCAGGATGAAGCGTGGCAAGGTCTTGGCGGATCAACTCGTCCAAAACGGTGCGCGGGCGGATGTCGCGGCTGACCGATTTCACGAGGGTCTCAAAGCTGGGCGCTTTTTCACCAAAGCGGTACAGCTTTTTGGGAGCTCCCTCCTCGTCGGTGAACTCAGGGGAGGCCAGCCAGTTGCCAACCACGGAGGACAGGGTCGAGACTTTGGCCCTGAGGGCGGCCTCTTCGGTCTGATCCTCGCTGCGCATGGCTTTCACATCGCGCCTGTGCACGCCTGTGACCACGCTGATGCTGCTGTCTGTGACCGGGCTTTTCCCGTCGTCCAGATCGTCCACGGCCACGTCCACATAGGCTTGTTTGACCAGACGGTAAAAGACCGGCGCGGTGACGCCTTGCGCGATCAACGCGCGCACGAGCGGTCTCAGCAAGCCCTTGAGGACTCGGATAAAAGCGTCGGTGCGCGTGTTGGTCGGTGGTATAGCCATTAACAACATATATGGCAAAGCTTGGGGCTTTCCACATTCAATTTTGTGATTGGATTTGGCGGACCCTCAACCGGGTATTTCGGCGCTCGTTTTTTAGGCAAATCCGGGCGGTCAATCGGTGATCATTTCAGCGTTTCGCACGATGACTTCGGCTTGGCGGATGGAGGCGAGGTCCACGAGGCGGCCTTTGTAGACGGCGGCGCCTTGGCCGGAGGCTTCGGCCTCTTTCATGGCCGCGAGAATTTCGCGGGCCTCGGTGATTTGGGCCTCTGAGGGGGTGAAGACCTCATTGGCCAAGGCAATTTGTTTAGGGTGGATGGCCCATTTTCCGACCATGCCCAAAGTGGCGGAGCGCAAGGCTTGGGCTTTGAAGCCCTCATCGTCGGAAAAGTCGCCAAACGGGCCGTCTACGGGGAGGATGCCATGGGTGCGGCAAGCCGCGACAATGGCGACCGTGGCCATATGCCATGGATCGGAGAAATGGGTCTCGCGATTGTCGCCGTCAGAGAGCATGTAGTAGTTGGATTGTGTGCCGCCAATACCTGTGGTGGCCATGCCCATGGAGGCGGCGTAATCGGCCGCGCCTAGGCTCATGGCCTCAAGGCGGGGGGTGGCTTGGGCAATTTCGTTGATATTAGCAAGGCCTGCGGCGGTTTCGATGATGATCTCGAATTTGATCTTTTTGGAGCGGTTTTTGGCGGTTTCAATGGCACTGACGAGGGCGTCGACGGCGTAAAGGTCGCCTGCATTGCCCACTTTCGGGATCATAATCTGGTCGAGCCGCTCGGAGGCGTTTTCCAAGAGGTCCACAACGTCTCGGTACCAATAGGGCGTGTCCAGACCGTTGATGCGCACGGAAAGGGTTTTGTTGCCCCAATCGATATCGCCAATGGCGTCGATGATGTTTTTGCGCGCCTGATCCTTGTCGTTGGGGGAGACGCTGTCCTCGAGATCAAGATTGATCACATCGGCGGCGGAACTGGCCATTTTGGGGAGAATTTCAGGGCGTGACCCGGGGCCAAAGAGCTGGCAGCGGTTGGGACGGGCAGGAGCTGCGGGCTGGACCTTAAAAGACATGTAAAGATTCTCCGAGTTTTGCGCAATAATGTTACGCACTCGGATTAGGGTCGCAGCTTTGGTAAGTCAATGCTGCATGTGCGAATAACGTGGATTTTGTTGGTTGCTAGAGTTGGCTGGCGAGAGAATGGTTGTTTTTGACATGGCGGCTGACAAGATGCCGCGCACGTCGTCCGGGGATCGTTTCTCGTGCGGGCTCTGGTGTGCAATCTATTCCTTTTAATTCAGGAAAGAGGATGAAAATCTCTTGAACAGAGGCAGCGGGCAGTGAACGCAGGGCCTGACGTGCGGGCAGAAGGGACTCTGTCCACATGCCATTGGATTTCACGATCTGATGGGTGTCAAACAGCAGGTGGTGGTAAGTTACACTTGTCTCTTGAGTGGCGGTTTGGAGGCCTTCCAGTTCCAAAAGATGTTTGGCGGCCACTAAGACTTCGGGCTTGTTGAACATCCGTTCGGAGATTTTCGAGGACAACAAGACACGGTGTTGAGGCGATACGAAAAGGTCGGTGCATGGTAGTTCGGGGCCAAGAGCGCCTGCGGATATCTTGATCGGCAGGAGAGCGGGTGTGAACGCGAGGCTTTTGTGGGACAATTTGCGCGCTCCGCACCATTTGATGGCTTGAAAACCGTTGTCTCGTGTGAGGACCAGATCATCAGCGCTGAGGTCTTCAATGGCGATATCGCCGCGAGGCGTTGAGATCAGTGTGCCGCTGACAAAGCAGGGCATAATGGAGCTGCCGGTTATGGACCAGTTGTCGTAAACGACCGCGTCGGTATCGTAGTGGTAGACGGAATTAAGACTGATGCTAGTGATATTTAATCCGTCGAGGTTGTAGAAGGAAGAATTACTATCGAGATATTCTTGCAGGAATACGTCGCCATTGTCGGTCTGGAACACTGAGACGATCTTACTTTCAACTATAAGACTGTCGGTGCCGCTATCGTAATGGGTCACCGTCGCGTTATAGTAGATTTCATTGTCGATCGCGATGCCGCCTGTTGCCGTGCCATAGTCGGGCGGCGGCGTGCCATATGGGGTTGTTGTGCTTGAAACAATGCCATCGCCAACGGTGTTTCCGCCATCTACAGAATATTCAATCCCTTCCTGACCGTCGTCATATGCAACGCTTGGGTAGTCATCGCTACCGATCAGGTGGTCCTCGGCGCGATGATAAGCGGTGATTTCCACGATCTGCAGGTCGTCGTGGTCGTAAGTCCCCAGTAGCAATCCGGCGTTGGCTTCGGCGATTGCGTAAGATGTATCTACGTCAGAATAGGCACCCGTCGTGCCATCAGGGGCTTCGAGGTCCGCAAAGTTTCCAAGATAAATCGCATTAAATGTTGTACCCGTTGCCATCGCTCTTCACCCTTTAGTCCAACCACGTCTCCGATGGTCCTTTAACTCCAAAGTGATTTAGGGAGACTTAAGTTAATTGGTAAGATTTTCAGGATCACTCTTGAAAGTAGCACTATTTTTGTGTCTGCCAGAGCGGATGGCGCGTCTAATCGCAAAAATTGCGGAAATCCATTGTCGTTGGGGGCAGTTTTGCGTTCGCAATAGGTGACGCTTTACGATTTTACATCGTCATGTGTAACGGGTCAGGCGCGGGTTAGTCCCGCTGCTATGATCTGGCGTTGGATGTCGGAGGTGCCGCCATAGGTGATGCCGCCCAAAGCGTCGCGCAGATTGCGGTCTGGTTCTGAGCCTTGCAGGTAGCCTCTGGCTGCAAATGTGCGCATGGCGTCAAGGCTGGAGGCCAGAAAGCTCTCGGAGATATGCAGTTTTGTGGCCGCGGCTTGGGGCATGTTGGAGATGCCTCGATCGGCCTCCCAAGCGGCTTTGGCCAGCATGAGTTCCGAGGTTTCCAGGCGTAGTTTCATCTCTGCCAATCGGTTGGCGACGGATTGGTGGTTGGCGATGGCTTGGCCGAACACCTCGCGCTCTTTGGAATAGGCGATGCATTCGTCGAGTTGGCGGGCCATGGCGCCCACTTGGGGGGCGAAGATGAACCGTCGTTCCCATTCCAAGGAGCGGTTGAAGATGGTGTTTCCCGAGCCCTTTTTGCCAAGGAGTGCGTCGGTGGGCACGAAGCAGTCTTTGAAGGTGAGTGTGCCAAAGGGCAGGCTGCGGGCGCCTGTTTTTTCAAGGGGTTCGCCGCGGATGACGCCTTTGGAATGGGCGTCCACCAGAAAGGCGCTGATGCCCCATGCGCCGTGCTCGGGATTGCTGGTGGCAAAGACGAAGGCCAGATCGCAGGTGGGGGCCATGCCGATGTAGGTTTTGGTTCCGTTCAACAGGAAGCCGCCCTCGGTTGGGGTGGCGGTGGTGGTAAGCGACATGGCGTCTGAGCCGGAGCTTTCTTCGGTGACCGCATGGGCGCAGATGGTTTTGCCGGAGATCATATCGGGCAGGTAGCGGGCTTTTTGCGCGTCACTGCCAAATTCGAGGATCGGCATTTGCATGGACCAGATTTGCGCGCTGAGGCCCAAGGCCAGCCCTGCGTCCGTGCAGCCGTAGCCCAGTTCTTTGAGGATGTGGACGGTGGTTTGGATGTCGTGGCCTTTGCCGCCGAACTCTTTGGGGATGGCGAGGCCGAGCAGTCCGAACTGGGCGGCTTTGCTCCATAGGTCGCGCCAGTTCGGGGTGGCGTCGGGGCCGTCTTGGTCGCGTACCTTTGTGCCGATTGAGAGCGTGTCTTGGCCGAATGCCCGCGCCTCTTGGCCGAGTGTCAGCGTGTGGGGGGAGTGGGAGAAATCCATCAGAGGGTCTCGCTTGAGTTGAGAATGGCGCAAAGCTTGCTGGTCCATGCCATCAGGGCGTCTGGGTCGCGTTGTAGGTCGAAGTGATCAAAGGGCAGATCTTGGCGGCTTGCATTGGGGAGGGCCAGATGTTGCCAATGGGTGCTGGCCTTGGTGCCGTCTTTGGCCGGAGTGGTCATGATCACCGTTTGGCCCTCGTAAACGGGGGGGCGGTAGTAGGTCAGGATGCGTCGATAGGCGTTGCCCACATGGGTCATGCGGGCCCGGTTTTTGTCTGTTCCCGGGAGCTGTCTTGTGAGGTTGGCCAGTGTCATGAGGGCGCGGCCTTTGATGTTTTCCATGAGGCAATGGCGTGTGGTTTTGGCCTTGTCAGGGGTACTGCCCTTGGGGGTGCGCACATCATAGGAGGGGTCGAGCAGGAAGAGCGTGTCGACGGTTTCGCCCATTTCGCGCAATCGGTGGGCCAGTTCGAGCGCGATGATCCCGCCCAAGGAGTAGCCGCCCAGATGGTAGGGGCCGTTTGGTTTGAGGGATTTGAGGCGGGTCATGGCCTCATCAGTGAGGCTCTCGATCCTATCGTTTGGATGGATTTCGCCGCTGAAGAAATGGGAGAAGAGAAAGCCGAGGGGGCGGTCTTTGCCCAAGGCGGCACTTAGATAGGAGTACATTTTCAGACTGCCGTGGATCATGAAGAAGATCGGCTTTTCGCCGCTGTCATTGGCATGGGCCAGATTGGCGTCGGGGATGGTGTGAGACAGCGCCTCGGCGCGTGTGTGCAGATGGGCGGCCAGATCGCGCAGGATCGGATATTCGAAGAGCTCATAGGGGGCGATGTTCAGCCCCTTTTCTTCGGCTTTCAGGGACAGGGCGACGGTTTTGAGGCTGTCCCCGCCAAGGTCGAAAAAGTCGCTTTTGGGGGAGATGTTTTGGGTGGCGAGAATGTCGCTCCAAAGTGCTGTGAGTTGTGTTTCCGTATAGGTGGCGGCTTGGGGCTGTTCGGGGTTTGTCGCCTCTTGAGTGTCGATCAGGCGGTTGAGGGCTGTGGTGTCGATCTTCCCGTTGGGCAGGCGCGGGAGCGTTTTGATGGCGATGAGCCGTGTCGGGACCATATGGGCGGGGAGTTTGGCGGCGATGGCGGCTTTGGTGGTTTTCGCGTCGAAATTTTCGGGGTCTGCGCTCAGGATGCAGGCCAGTTGGTGGGAGCTCTCACTTGGGCGTGCGAGGACGGCCAGATCGGGTGTGTTGAGGATTTTGGCGATGTTGGTTTGCACGTCCTCCAACTCGATCCGGTGGCCTCGGATTTTGATTTGCGCGTCCTTCCGGCCCATGAAGATTGTGTGTCCGTCCACGCGTTTATAGCCGAGGTCGCCTGTTTTGTAGGTATTGTTGGGGAAGGCTTTTGCGGTGGCCTCGGGCGTGTGCAGGTAGCCTTTTGCCACGCCGGGGCCGGATATGGTGATCTCGCCAGTCATGCCGGTTGGGAGCGGGTTTCCGTCCGGGTCACTGATGGTGAGGCTGGTGCCTTTTGGGGGCGTGCCGATGGTGATCTCGGAGGTTTCGGAGAGGTCGGCGGCGGCGCACCATACGGTGGTTTCAGTGGGGCCGTATTCGTTGAACAGCGCCGTGTTGGGTAGGATGGCTTGGTGGGTGGTCAGGGTCGCGGGGAGGAGTGCTTCGCCTGCGACGATTGTTGTGGTGAGGGATGCGAGGTGGCTTTTGGGGGCCGCTTTGAGGAGGGCGTCATAAAGGCTCGGCAAGCACAGGAGGTGGGAGATGGATTCGTCGCGTATCGTCTCGGCTAGGGCCTTGATATCCTGCTCGGCTTTCGGGGGGGAGACGACCAGTTTGCCGCCCTTTGTGAGCGTCCAATAGATGCCCACGACCGAGCTGTCGAAGGCGAAGGAGGAGAGGAGCAGGAAGGCGGTTGGGGGTGCGGGGTAGGTGGTGTCGCGCGTTTGGGTGGAATAGGCCAGATTGCCGTGGCTGATTTTGACGCCTTTGGGGGTGCCTGAGGAGCCGGAGGTGAAGATGATATAGGCTAGATCGTCGGGCTGTATGTCCACGGGGTGGAATTCTTGGGGCGTGCTGAGGGCGTCGATTGGGAGCCGCTCGGTGGTGGATTCTGGGAGTTTGGATGCGGCACCCGTGGAGGTGACGATGAGTTTTGGTGTGCAGGCTTTTATGGTTTGGGCAAGGCGCTCGCTTGGGTAGCTGAGGTCAAGCGGGGTATAGCAGGCGCCCGTTTTTAGGATGCCAAGCATGGCGGTGACCACATCTGCGGAGCGTTCCAGCGCGATGGGCACGATATCGCCTTTGCCGATGCCCTTGCTTTGGAGGGTGGCGGCGATGGCGTTTGAGGCGGCGTCCAGAGCGGCATAGCTGGTGGTGGTGTTCTGATCGTTCAGGGCTTTTGCGTTGGGCGTGGTCGTCGCCCAATGGCTGATGTCATCGAGGATGGAGCGGAATGCGGGTGGTGCGCTTGGCGCGGGCACAGGAGCGCCCCAGCTTAAGTCGGCGAGTTCATTGATGGGCGTGTCAGTGGCGTCGACGAGATTGGTCAGGAGCGATTGATAGTCGTCGATCATCTGTGCGACGACCGCTTCATCAAGCAGTGCCGGATCGAAGATCATGTCCATACGCCAAGGCGTTTCCGGGAATATCAATAGTGTCAGCGGATGGGGGGTGGAATTGAACCTCGCGATGGAGCCGAGCGAGATATCGCTTTTGGGGCTGTTATGTTGGGGGAAATCCTCAAACACGAAAAGCGTTTCGAAAATCTGGCGACCGCGCGATACCTCGGAGCACTCAAGAACATCGCGCAGGCTGGCTTGCTCATGGGAACGGCGTTTTATGGCATCCGCTTCGGCGCGGGCCAAAAGTGCCGAGGCCGTTTCATTCGCGTCGATCTCAAGGCGCACCGGCAAGGTATTGATGAATGCGCCAACGGCCGTCTCGATCCCTTTGATTGCGGTGGGGCGGCCTGAGTTTGTTTGGCCAAATACAACGTCGTTTTCACAGGAGTACCGACGCAGAACCAGAGCCCAAACGGTAGACAGGAGGGTCGCGGATGTTACCCGTTGAACCCTTGCGGTGGCTTTGAGGTCCTTCATCAGGTCATCGGGCAAATCGCGAGAGATGATCCGGTGCATCTGGTCTGAGCACGGCCCGTTGGGTGGACGATACGCAATCGTGGTGGCGTTTTTTACGCCAGCTAAATAGTCGGTCCAAAAGGCGGTATCTGTGGTGTTATCTCTGGATTTGAGCCACGCCAGATAGTGCTTAAAGCTTGCACCCTTTGATTGGGGCGAGGTCAGGTCCGCGCCGTGATAAAACGCCAGAATGTCATTGATGAGGATGCCCGTCGACCAGCCGTCGCTGACCAGATGATGGGCGATCCAGATGAAATAATGGCGGGTTTGGGTGCGTTTGATCAATATCCCGCGCATGAGGGGCGCTTTTTTGAGATCGAACCCTTTTGTGCGTTCTTGCGTGATCAATCTGGCCAAGTCGGCCTCAAACGCGGTATTTTGCGACCAATCCAGAATTTCAAAAGGCAGCTCGATCTTTTCGTGGATCAGTTGGACCGGCTGGCGCACACCTTCAAAGATAAAGGCCGCGCGCAGGGCATCGCGTTCGCTGATGGCCATTTGTGCGGCGGATTTGAATGTCTCCGGATCAAGCGGGCCGTTGAAGGTGATTGTCATGGCGGCCACATATGTGCCCGGCGGTGCGGCGCCTGCGGCGGTCTCAAAGAGCATTCCCTCTTGGACCGGGGACAGCGGGAGTATGTCTGAGACGTTATCCATTTTGCCCATCAGAGCGACCCGGACAGTTGTTTGGCAATCGCTTCGAAATCATCTGCGTCCAGTTCAATCAAAGGCGCGTCAAGCGGGTCGTCGTCTTGAGAGGCTTGGCTGGGAAGGTTTGCGGCTAGCTCTCGGATAGTTTGATGCTCGAAAAGGGCGTTGGGGTCCATAGGCAGGCCCTGATCCGTGGCGGATATGGCGATCTGGATGGCGGCGATGCTGTCGCCACCCATATCGTAGAAATTATCAGCCACGCTGACCGCACTCAGGCCGAGGATGTTTTGATAGATGCGGCTTAACTGGCGCTCGGTCTCGCTTTCGGGGGCCACATGCGGGCGTTGGGCGGCGGTGCGGTGGCTGTCTGGCTTCGGCAGGGCGCTAGTGTCGATTTTGCCGTTGGATGTGAGGGGCATCTCGTCAAGCAGGATAATATGGGCGGGCATCATTGCGGGGAGCAGCTTTTGGGCGGCTTTCTCGCGCAGGTCGGTCTCATTGAGGTTTGTCCCGCTCACATAGATCACCAGCTGGGTTTGGGTGGCGTCGCTGAGTAAGGTCTGGTCAAAGCCGATTTCGCTGAGGATTTGGGCCACGCGTGAGGTGTCGATTTCGTCGTCGAGTTCCTCCACGGCCTCCGCGCGGGTCTTATGGCCCATGCGCACGTCCCAGCTGTAAGGGAGCGCGTAATTGTGGAAGCCTTCGCGCTTTTTGTGCACGTAGATCCCCACGTCGTTGATCAGGCAATTGGTCGAGCGGCCCGTGTCGTCCGGGCGGGTCCAGGCGCCTTTTTCGGCCAGATAGGCGTAGAGCTCGGAGACGGGCACGTCGAGGTAGCGGTAGATGTCGATGATCTCGATGTCGTCAAAAAGCGCGTCGTCGAAGGTGACGCCCAGATTGCGCGAGATGGCGTCGTCCATGCGGTGGTAAGATTTGCGCGCATCTTTGACGAATATGTCCAGTTGCTCGCTTGTGGGATTGCGGGTCTCAAACAGTTCAGGGGTCAGGCGGGTCTCGAAGAATTGGCCACGTGAGAGGCCGGTGACGACGGCTGGAATTCCTTCCGCACGGGCGGTCTCAAGCGCCAGAGTGTAGATGGTTTTAAAGCAGCCCTGACAGACGTTGGAATGTTTGGTGAGGCTTTCGTTGAAGATGGCGTTCATGGCAGGCGTGGTCATAAACCGGTGGTCGATGCCAAGGCCGTCGGTGACGCGGCGGATGTTGGCCTTTGCGCCCTCAGAGATGAAGCCGTTGTCCAGTGTCAGGGCGAGGATATTGTCGGTGAGCTCGGCGAAGCGGTAGAGCGCGTAGGTGCTGTCTTTGCCCCCTGACAGGAGCACGATGGCGTCGTATTTTCCGGTCTTTCGGCGCGGAAGCGTGGCGGTGATTTTGCTCAGGTCCTCGGGGGTTTTGAAGTAGACGGAGGCGCGGTCTTTGTAGGTTTCAAAGCCTGTGCAAATCGCACAGATGCCGTTCTCGGCGATGGTGGTGTCCGGGAAATTGCTGGAAATGCCGCATTTTGTGCATTGGGTGGTGTGTGTCGGGGGGACTGCGCGTTTGCGCTCATAGGTGGTGGCGAAACTGGCGGTGACACCGGGGAGGGCGGCGAAGGCGGCTTCGATCTCGGCGGGTTCGGCGCGCACGCCGCCTAGCTTGAGTTGGGTGTCTGAGCGGCCCAAGTATTGGATGGTGCCGTTTGGTGTTGTGCGGGCCAGATCGCCGGTGCGGTAGAGGATTTTTTCGTTGCAGGGGAGGAATTTTTCGCCCGTCAGGTCAGGGCGGTTGAGGTAGCCTTTGGCCAGCCTTCCGGAGATGTGGATTTCACCCGTGACGCCTGTGGGGACGGGATTTAGGCCTGCGTCGAGGATTTGGATTGTGGTGTTGTCAGCGGGGCGACCGATGGGCACGGAGCTGTCGGTGTCGGTCTTGGGGTCAAAGCGGTGGATCATGCAGCCGACGACCGCTTCGGTGGGGCCGTATTCGTTGATGATGGTGAGGTCTTTTGAGATGGTGGTGAGGGCGCGGTTGCACAGCGCCGTGGTCAGGTTTTCGCCGCCCAAGATCAGGGTTTTGATGCGGGTGGCTTTTTGGCCCTGTTCGCAAAGCAGCGACAGATGGGCGGGGGTGAGTTTGACCACGTCCACTTGGTCGTCCTTGAACACGTCGAGGATGGAGAGGTCGGTTGGGGTTTCCGGTTCGGGGTAGATGACGATTTTGCCCCCCGTGATGAGCGGCGTGAAGATCGAGGTGAGCGTGAGGTCAAAGCCGATGGAGGAGTAGAGCGGGTAGGTTTTGGGGCCATTGGGGCCGAAACTGTCGGCGGCCCAGCGGATGTATTCGGCGAGGTTTTGGTGATCGACTTCGACGCCTTTGGGCGCGCCTGTGGAGCCTGAGGTGAAGATTGTATAGGCCGTTTGGGTCGGGGCAATTGCTGGGAGTGGGGCCGAGGCGGTTGGTGGTATTTCTAGGTCCGCATCGGTCAGGATGGTCTTTGGGGATGTGAGGCGGATGATGGTTTCAAGGCGTTCTTTTGGCGTGTCCGAGGGGACTGGAACGAAGAAGCCGCCCGCTTTGAGGGTGCCAAGGATCGCGGGGACCAGATTGAGGGAGCGTTTGGCGTGGATCAGAACCGGATCGCCCGTGGTGACGCCCTTTTGGAGGAGGTCGGCGGCGAAGGCGGTCGCGCGTGCGTCGAGGTCTCTATAGGTCAGGGTTTCGCCGTTGCAGGTGCAAGCGATTGCCGTCGGGGTGGCCTCGGTCTGGGCGGCGATTGTGTCGAGGAGTGTGGTCTGGGTTGGCGTGGTTTTGGGGCCGGATTGGATGGCGTTTTGGGCTTCTTGGGACGCCGGATCGAGCAGGGGTAGCGTGGCGATGGTTTGGGTGGCGTCTTCAAGCAGCGCATCGATTAGTTTTAGGAAATGGTCGGGGACGCGGGCGCGACGTTCGGCGTTAAAAATCGTGTTATTGCAGTCCATTTCAACCGTGAAGGTGCCTGTTCCCTCAAAGTCATAGACATGCAGGCGCAGGTCGTTGTTGGCGTCATGGGCGTTCGGGTGCAGCCATTGGATTTGGGTTTTGGCCTTGGCGAAGGCTCCGTAATTGACCGGAATATAGTTCAGAACGGCGTTGAATGTGGCGGCTGTGGCGGCGTTGGACGCGCCCTTTTTGGCGTGGCGCAGGAAGGACATGGTTTCGGCCAATGTGGCTTTGAACAGGTCCTCGAAAGTGTCGCTTGGAGCCAGTTTGATGCCGAGCGGGAACATCTCGATGAAGAGGCCGGAGGTCTCTTTTAGCGCTGGTGTTGCGCGGTTGTGGGAAGGGGTGCCGATGGAGAGTTGGGACTGGTTGGTGACGCGCGACAGGAACGCCGTGTAGACCGTGGCCAGAAGGGCGAAGGTGGAGAGGTCCGGGCTGATCGAGCGGAACGGCGCGGTTGTGGCGAGGGCTTTTAGCGCGTCGCTGCGGGCTTTTCCAAAGTCGATTGAGATGCGCTCTGAGGCTGGTTTTGCGCTGTCCCGTTTGGCTCCGTAGGGTGGGGCGTTCAGGGGGGCTTGGCTGGTTTTGGAGCGCCAGTGCTCTTTTGTGTCGTCGGTCAGTTCTACGGGTGCCAAGGCGTAGTCTTGGAATTTTGGTGCGGCTTGCGGGTCGGGCGCCTGCCCGCTTTGAAGCGCGTCATATGCCTTTGAAACCGCTTTGAAGATGAGGGAGCCGGACCAAGCGTCGGTGGCGATATGGTGTTGGTTGAAAAACCAGACCCAATGGTCGTTGCTAAGTTTGATCAGGCAGGTGTCATAGGTGGTTTTGCCCAGATCAATCGGCCGCGCGGCGCGGGTCCTGGTCCAATTGGCGGCGGCGTCTTCTGGGTCTTCCTCGGCGCTGAAATCGAGCGTGGGTGGGAAGGGGATCGGTGTTTCGAACAGGATCTGTGTTGTGTCCGCGCCTTCAGTCGTGAAGCTCAGGCGGAGGGCGTCATGGGTGTGGCAGACATGGGTGAAAGCTTGGGCAAACAGGTCTTTATCAAGTGCCAAATGCAGATCAAACCGCCATGCCATGTTATAGAGGGGCGCGTCTTTGGCCAAAGCCTGACCGGTCCAGATCAGCTGCTGGCTGTTGGTCATCGGGATGCTTGGGTCGTGGCTCACTTGCGGGTGCCAAGGTAGGTTGTGATGGCGTTTATGCTCTCGAAATTCTCAAGGATCACGTCTTCCATGGGGACGGGCGCTCCTGTCACTTCCTCCAGATGGGCCACGAGGGTCATGACGCCTAGGCTGTCGATGAGACCGGAAAGGAGCAGGTTTTCTTCCATGCTGATGGCGCGACCCGCCAGCAGTTTTTCGGAGACGAAGCGGGCCAGTTCGCCCGCATCAATGATCTGTCTGTTGGTACTCATGCACTTATCCTTAACGCGGTACGGTCTATTTTGCCTGTGGCTGTGCGCGTGAACGCCTCACAGACCTCGATTTTGGCCGGAACGAAGACGGCGGGGAGGCGGTCTCGCACATGGGTTTGTAGTGTGGTGTCTTTTGCGATGTGGCCCGTGGCGGAGGTTACAAAAGCCTCAAGCATCAGGCCATCTTCCGAGACGATGACGGCCACTTCAAAGACAGATGGATGGGTGGAGATGACAAGTTCGACCTCGTCCAGTTCCACGCGGAAGCCGCGGATTTTGACCTGTCTGTCCATGCGGCCCAGATAGAAAAGGGTGCCATCGGGGGCGCGCTCGACCAGATCACCGGTGCGATAGTAGCGCTTCCCGTCGATGTGCTCGAACGCTTTGGCATTCAGTTCGGGGCGGTTCCAATAGCCGTCCATCATCGCGGGTGTGGCTATGAGCAACTCGCCTTCGGGCGTGAGTTTGATTTCCGTGTGATCGCAGACGGTGCCTATGGGGACCGGCTGGTCAATGGGGTGGGGCTCTTTGGGGAGGTGGTGGTAGGTCACCTGATTGGCCTCGGCTGGGCCATAGGAATTGGAAAAGCGGGCGTTTGGCAGGCGGGTCTGGAGCGCGTTCAGGTGGCGGCTCGACATGGGAGCGCCGCCGAATGTGATCCAGCGCAAGGAGGTCAGATCGCGTTTGTCCAATGCGCCATTATCGGCCAGTTGGATGAGGGCGAAGGGGACGGAATACCATGTGGTCAGGCGTTCGTCTTCGATCAGTTTGGACAGGCTGGCGGGGAGTTTGGTGAGGATTTCAGGGATCATCACGACGGTGGCCCCGACCGAGATGCCCGCGAAAAACTCCATCATCGCCATGTCGAAATGAAGGGGCGCGTGGTTGGCCATGCGATCGTCGGAATTGTAGCCATAAAGGCGGATGATCATGTCCATATAGGCCAGCCCGCTTTGATGGGTGTGGACCATCCCTTTGGGTTTGCCTGTGGAGCCGGAGGTGAAGAGGATATAGGCCGGATCAAGTGGGGTTCGTTTCGGTGTGCGGGTCGGCTCGGGGGCGTCTTGGGTGATCTTATGGCTGGTGATAGGGCTCAGATCGAACTCAGGCGCAGCGCCGATGAGGTGTTTTAGGCCCGTTGATTTCGTGAGGATTTGGCTAAGGCCCGCAGACTTGTCCGGCTGGGTGATCAGCACGGTGATCTCGCAATCGGAAATTATGCCAGCGGTATGGGCAGGCGGGGCGGCCCCGTCCAAAGGCACATAGGCGGCCCCTGACTTGAGGATACCATAGACCGCCACGGGCATCTGGAGGCATTTGTCCATATAGATGCCCACGCGATCACCGGGGCCTATCTCAAGGCTGCTCAGAAGGCGGGCGAGGCGGTCCGATTGCGCCTCCAGAGCGGCGAAGCTTAAGGTCTCGCCGTTCATGGTGAATGCGTCTTTGTCCGGTCTGGCCTGCGCCTGAGCGCGCAGATGCGACTCTAGATAGCGGTCCATTGACCTTATCCGATCATCGCAAAGAGCTGCTCTTGATACTTCCAGAAGGTGTCCGCTGTGCGCTCGACGATCCAGATGCCTGCCATAAGTATGATCGCTAATGAGCCCAGCTTGAGGGCGAGGAACGGATAGGCGCTCCACTGTCGGATCAGGAACAGGATTGGAAGAAGCACGATAATGATCGCGATTTGGCCAAGCTCGACCCCGATGTTGAAGGCCAGAAGGCCGACCACTTTGGCTGATGGGACAAGGCCGAGCGGTTCAAGCACGTTTGCGAAACCGAACCCGTGGAACAGGCCGAAGATGAACACGACCAAAAGGACGCGGTTGTGGAAGATCGGGAACATATTGCCCAATGCGACGACAGCGATGGAGATTGCGATGACCGCTTCCACCAGTGTCACCGGCAGCGTGACGATGCCAAGGGCGGCCAGGCTGAGGGTGATGGAGTGGGAGACCGTGAAGACCGTGGCGATTTTGACGACGTTGATGAAGGCGGTTTTGAACTCATCCACCGGGGCCCATGCGTTTGATTGGCGGAACAACACGGCGGGAAGGAGGAGGGTGATCAGGAAGAGCACATGGTCGAACCCGAACCAGATGTGGAGCACGCCCTGTTTGACGAATTCCACGAAGATCGCAAACCATGGCTCGCTGATTGTGGAGAGAGTTTGGGGTGTTCCGTCGGGTTTGAAGAAGAGGGCGATGTGGCGTTCGTTGTCCACGACGCCTGTGCGGGTGTTGTTCTCGATAACGCCGTAACCGCCGTGGTTTGGCGTATCTGCGTCGATCAAGGGTGTGTAGCCGATCTCGAAACTGTCCGGTGTCGGGGTTGGGCTGGCCACGTCAAAGCTGATCTGACCGAACTCGCCTTGCGGGGTTTGAAGGATGCCGAAATCTGTGGAGGTGATGGGGAAGGTTTCCCCGTTGCGAGTGATGGTGAGGCGGTCTTTGAAGAACTCGTAAATCTCCGGACCTTTGGCGGTGAATTCTTCCTCTGTGATCGTCCCGTCGGAATTGGCGTCAATGGGGATCATGCGATCAATGTCACTGAGGATGGCTTCGAACCGGCCTGCGAAATTATCGTCTGAAATTGAGAAGAAAATGTAGCTTTCGCCTTGCTGATGAGCGGAGGCCGGTGTCGTAAGGCCTAAAACTCCAAAAAATCCGGCCAAAAACAATGCCGCTGATAAAAAATGTCTCACTCTCGTTCTCCCCCAGGTCTGTTTATTTGAGTGATTATACTACGTTACCCGACGCAGTTTGGTTCAAAGATATTTTTGTTTGTTTCAATAATAACAGCGTTGTTCACGAATGTGTGAAAAAATACCACGCCTGATCTGCGTGGAAATTTGTGTTCTGCCACGGGTGAACTAGATAGTGGTCGGGGTGGGTCGTGCCTGTGTGGGGAGTTTCAGTCGGTCATGGATAGTGTTGCGATTAAGGATCGGTTTGTCGAGGCAATCCCCGATCAACGCTTGGCCGAAGTTGCGAGGGCGGTGTTGGAGGGCGGTCGGCTTGATGGCGATGCTGAAGAAATAGCGCGGGCGGCTTTGGCGGCTTGTTCGGCCATCTCGCGTTCAATGGCAGATGTTCAGTCTGAGGTCATTGCATCTCTCGTCTGTGTTGGCGTCAAAGCCCGCGCGGTCGGAGATTTGGTCGAGCAGGCTGCATTGCAGTTCCACTCCGCCACGATCTCTATTCCAAGGGCTGATTTGGGGATTGCATTGCCAGAGTTGGCAAAGCTTGGGTTTTATCCGTCGATTGAAATGACCAAAGCGCGGGTGGCCTGTTTGCGTCGCACGGCCAAGCAATTGCAATTGGTGCGGTTTGATCAAGCGACCACGCGGATTATTCTGCAATTTGAGAGCGATCCACCGTCCCTGTTGCCAAGGCCGTTGCGGCCTGGTCTGGCTGATTTGGGGGAGGTGTCTTTGCCGGGCCCGTTGGCGCCGTTTTATGCTCTGGTCAGGCCGTTTCGGTTGGTGAAAGAGCGTGTGTCGGGCGTGCGCAGTCCGCACCATGAGATCGATTTCTTGGGCACGCCTGCCGGTTTGATCGCGCCCATTTTGGAGTGTTTGGATCTGGTGGAGGGAGATGTGCTGCTCGATCTTGGATGCGGTGACGGGCGTGTTTTGAGCGTGGCGGCAGAGCAATTTGGCTGTCGCGCCATTGGCGTTGAACACAACGGGGATTTGGTGGCGCGGGCGCGTGCGATGGTGGCGAAATCTCCCGCGGCGGAGCGTATCGATATTCGTCATGCCAGCGCGGATACGGCGGATCTGTCGGAAGCCAGCGTGGTGTTTATGTTCCTCCCCTTGGGGCTTCTTCCCGATCTTGTTCCTTCGGTGAAACGACGCATGAATGGTGCGGCACGCTTGGTCATGCACGAGCAATCCCGACCGGGGAAACGGTTTGTCGAGGATAAGGCGATCCCGGTCTTTACTGCGGATGGGATCACGGTGGTTCGGGTGCAAAATGGGGGTGTTCAGGAAAATGGTTAAAAAGAGTTAATTCTTGCGGGTTTTCTGGGTTAAGCCGTTGTTTCCGCGCGTTAAAGCTGTTCGACTCAACTAGTTGAGTAAAACCCGAATTCAGGCGTCTTCAGCGCGGTTATTCAACCCCG
>CAZXRG010000040.1:0-18827 GCA_964642935.1 uncultured Rhodobacterales bacterium
GCCAAGACGCACATGAGTTCGAACACGATGGAGATGCCCAGCCATGCGGTGCCTCCGGATTGATCGAAGGGGGGGGAGACTTCGACCAGATCGGCTCCGATCAGGTTGACGCCTTTGAGTTCCCGGACCACCTGTTGGGCTTGGAAGGCGTTGGGGCCGCCTATTTCGGGGGTTCCGGTTCCCGGCGCGAAGGCGGGGTCGATGAAGTCGATATCGTAGGAGCAATAGGTGGGTTGGGTTCCGACGATCTCTCTGGCCTCGGCCATGACCTCTTTGATGCCGCGGTCAAACAGCTCTTCTATTTGCACGATGCGCACGCCCACGGAGCGGGCGAATTCTAGGTCTTCGCCGTCGTACATGGTGCCTCGAATGCCGATTTGGACGACCCGTTTGGGGTCCAGAAGGCCCTCTTCGATGGCGCGTCTGAAGGGGGTTCCATGGGTGTATTTGAAGCCGCCAAAGTAGCTGTCGAAGAGGTCTGTGTGGGCGTCGAAGTGGATCATTCCGAGCGGTTCTGTGGCCAGAGCGCGTAGGATGGGGAGGCTGCACAGGTGGTCGCCGCCGATGGACATGGGCGTGATGCCGGCTTTGACGACTTCTTTGTAGAAGTCGGTGATGCGGGTGAGGCTGTCTTGGAGGTCGGCCGGGTTGGGGCCCACATCGCCTAGGTCTGCGCAGTTGACGAGGGCGAAGGGGTCGATGCCGGTGGCCGGATTGATGCGGCGGATCATGGTGGAATAGTCGCGCATTTGGCGGGGACCGTGGCGGGGGCCGGGGCGGTTGGTGGTGCCTGCGTCCCATGGCACGCCTATGAGGCCCATTTGCACGTCTTTGTAGCGGGTGTGATCGGGTGTCAGGTTGGGGAGGCGCATGAAGCTGGGGACGCCTGCGAAGCGTGGGAGGTCAAAGCCGGAAACCGGTTGGAAAAACTCGTCTGACATGGGCGCGATCCTTCGCTTAAGTCGTTTGTCTTACTGGGAAATTAGGCGTTTTGACATTTCGACTCAACTAGAAGAGTGGATTTTCAAGGTTTGATGGTGAAACCGGTGATTTGAGGCGCTGGCCTGCGCATTTGCTATGCAGGTCTGTCTTGAAATTGGGAGGGGTAAGTCGCAGGGTCGCGTTATAATAGAGAAAACGGTTATGGGAGAGGGATTATGAAAAGAATTGCAGTCATTACCGGTGCGGGCTCGGGTATCGGGCGTGTCACCGCCAAAGCGTTCATGGATGACGGGTACGGCGTTGCCCTGATCGGGCGACGCTCCGAGGCTTTGGAGGAGACCGCGTCCATGGGGTCCGGTGGTCATGTGTTTGCCTGTGATTTAACCGATGAGGCGGAGGTCGATGCGCAGTTTGATGCGATCTCGAAGACGCTTGGGCGGGTCGATGTTTTGTTTAACAATGCCGGGTCTAACTGCAAAGCGGGCACCATTGACCAGATTTCCTTTGAGGACTGGAAGTCTGTGATTGATGTGAACCTGACCGGGTCATTTCTGGCAGCTCGGGCGGCGTTTCGACATATGCGGGCGCAAGAGCCTCAAGGGGGGCGGATCATCAACAACGGGTCCGTGTCTGCCAGTGCGCCCAGACCGGGGTCAGCGCCTTATACGTCCTCGAAACATGCCATTACGGGTTTGACGCGGACCATTGCTTTGGACGGGCGGCCTTTTTCGATTGCCTGTGGTCAGATTGATATTGGCAATGCGTTGACGGATATGGCTGTGGCCATGACCAAAGGCGTGCCTCAGGCCAATGGCGAGATTGCGGTTGAGCCGGTGATGCAGGCAGAAGAGGTTGCAGGGGCGGTGTTGAACATGGCGAACCTACCTTTGAGCACCAATGTCCTGTTTCAGACGATCATGGCGACCAATATGCCGTTTGTGGGTCGCGGGTGATGTGTAGGATGCGTTTTAAACGCATCCTACTTTAGCGCTCTTTCACGTAGGGTTCGCCGCCTGCTTTGGGCGGGATGGCTTTGCCGACGAAACCTGCGAGGATCACCACGGTCAAAATATAGGGAAGCGCCTGCATGAATTGCACGGGCACTGTTCCCAAATCCTCGATCTGCATGCCTTGAAGGCGGTTGGCGACGGCTTCTAGCAAGCCGAACAGGAGGCAGGTGAACAGGGCGGCTATGGGTCTCCATTTGGCGAAGATCAGGGCGGCCAGTGCGATGAAGCCTCGGCCTGCGGACATTTCGCGCCCGAAGCCTGCTCCGATGGCGGTGGCGAGGTATGCGCCTCCCAAACCACAGAGGATGCCGCAGATTAGGACGCCTGCGTAGCGTAGGCGGACAACCGAGATGCCTGCTGTATCAACAGCTCCAGGGTTTTCGCCGACAGCCCTTAGGCGCAATCCGAAGCGGGTTCGAAACAATACCCACCAAGTGAGTGGGACGGCCAGGAGGGCGATGTAGACGAGGATATTATGGCCGGAGATAAGCTCTTTATAGATCGGGCCGATGACGGGGACGTCTGCAGCGGCCTCTGCGAAGGGGAGCGTGATGGACTGGAAGCGGGCGTCTCCGGAAAGGGGCGGGGTTTGGCCACCTTGGGAGAACATGCTTTGTCCGATCAGGACAGTCAGGCCGGAGGCCAGGAAGTTGATGGCCACACCTGAGATGATCTGGTTGCCTTTGAAGGTGATCGAGGCCAGCCCGTGGATCAGGGACAAAAGCACCGAGCAGAAGATTGCAGCCAGAAGCCCTGCCCATGCGCTGCCTGTGAGGGCGGCGACAGCACCTGCCGCGAAGGCTCCGCCCAAAAGTTTGCCCTCAAGACCAATGTCAAAGACGCCGGAGCGTTCCGAGTAGAGGCCAGCCAGACAGGCGAAGATCAAGGGGGCGGCCAATCGGAGCATGCTGTCGAGGACTGGTAGGGAGAACGACAGGACCACGAAGGTTGCGCCCAAATGGTAGAGGCCAGAGAAAAACTGCAGGATATCCATCAGCTTTTCCCCTTATTCATCGAATGAAACAGGTTGGTGATGGGTTGGCGGACCATATGTTCTAGAGCGCCCACGAACAGGATGACGAGGGCTTGGATGACAAGGATCATTTGCACCGGAATACCCATTTCGAACTGCAGTTCGGAGCCGCCTTGGTAGAGCATTCCGAACAGGATCGCGGCCAGAACGACGCCCACGGGATGGGATCGACCCATGAGGGCGACGGCGATGCCCACAAAGCCTGCACCTTGGATCGGGTCGTTGACCAGCTTTTGGCTATAGCCGCCAAGCACCACATTGAGGGCCATCATGCCCGCAAGCGCGCCTGAGATGAGCATGGTGATCATGGTGATTTTAAACGGGGAGATGCCTGCGTATTTTGCCGCCGGTTCCGATTGGCCGAAGGCGCGGAGTTCGTATCCCAATCGTGTGCGCCAGATCAGCGCCCATACGGCGACAGCGCAGATGAGCGCCCAGAAGAAGGAGAGGTTCATGGGGGTGTTGGCCATATCAAACCCGATCCAGCCCAGCGCGTCGTGCATGAACGGCAGATGGGCGCCCTCTTCAAAGCGGCGCGTTTCAGGGGCCATTGCGCCTTCGGGTTTGAGGACGCGGACCAGCAGGTAGCCGAGCACTGAATAGGCGATGTAGTTGAACATGATCGTGGTGATCACGATGTGGGAGCCGCGTCTTGCTTGCAGGTAGGCGGGGATGGCGGCCCAGAGGGCTCCGAAAAACGCTGCGCCCAGGATCGCCAGTGGGAAGACGAGGATCCAATGGGTGTGGTCCATGGAGAGGGCGACAAGGGCGACGCCAAGGCCGCCCAGACCTGCTTGGCCTTCTCCGCCGATGTTGAACAGGCCTGCATGGAAGGCGATGGCCACGGCGAGGCCTGTGAACATGAAGGAGGTGGCGTAATAGAGCGTGTAGCCGATTTCATAGCCGCCGCGTACCGCGCCTGTGAAGAGGACGCGCATGGCCTCGAACGGGTTTTCTCCGATGGAGAGGACCACGAGGCCGGAGACCACGAAGGCCAGCAGTAGGTTGATCAGCGGGATCAGGCCCACATCGACCCATTTGGGGAGCGTATTATTCATGCGGCATTTCCGGTCATGCCTGCCATCAGGAGGCCCAGTTCTGTGTTGTCGGTTTGGGTCGCGTCGCGCTCGCCTGCAATGGCTCCGTCGAACATGACGATGACGCGGTCAGACAGGCTGAGGATTTCGTCGAGTTCCACGGAGACCAGAAGGATCGCTTTGCCTGCATCGCGCAGGGCGACGATTTGTTTGTGTATAAACTCGATAGCGCCAATGTCGACACCGCGTGTGGGTTGGCCCACGAGGAGCACATCCGGATTGCGTTCGATCTCACGGGCCAGCACGATTTTCTGCTGGTTGCCGCCAGAGAAGTTCTCCGCCTTCAGGTTCGGGTTGGGCGGGCGGATGTCGAAGCGGTCCATCTTTTGATTGGCATCATCCACAATGGCGGGTCGGTTCATCCAGCCGAATTTACCTTCAAATGAGGGGTCGTCCTGATAGCCGAAGAAGGTGTTTTCCCAAGCCATATTGGGCATGATCATCCCCATCCGGTGGCGGTCTTCGGGGACATGGGCGATGCCGCGATGGCGGCGCATGTTGGGGTTGGCGGATTTGCCTGTGTCTATTTGCTCGCCTTTGATGAGCACGCGGCCTCCGTCTGCGGGGGAGATGCCGGAGATGATCTCTAGCAGTTCGGACTGGCCGTTTCCGGCGACCCCTGCCACGCCTAGAATTTCGCCAGCGCGGACCTCGAAGGAGACCTCTTTGAGCTTCTGCACCCCTTGTTCATCTTTGACGCTGAGGTTTTCGACACTCAGGAGAGGGGCACCGGGGTTGGCCGGGCCTTTTTGCACATTCAGCAGCACTTGGCGTCCG
Source organism: uncultured Rhodobacterales bacterium (assembly GCA_964642935.1). Taxonomy (GTDB): domain Bacteria; phylum Pseudomonadota; class Alphaproteobacteria; order Rhodobacterales; family Rhodobacteraceae; genus CAKZTM01. The sequence goes on from CAZXRG010000040.1 coordinate 4,860, forward strand.
ACCATGAGTTCAGCCAGCTCTTGGGCGTTGGTCTCAGAGGTCGGTTTGGTGGCTGTCATCTCGCCACGACGCATCACGGAGACGCTGTCGGTGACGGCCATGATTTCGCGCAGTTTATGGGTGATCAGGATGATGGTTTTGCCTTCATCCTTGAGGTTTTTGAGGATGCGGAACAGGTGGTCGGCCTCTGCAGGGGTGAGCACGCCTGTAGGCTCGTCAAGGATCAGGATGTCTGCTTTGCGATAAAGCGCTTTGAGGATTTCGACGCGTTGTTGGAGGCCCACGGAGAGGTCTTCGATGATGGCGTCGGGGTCAACGTCCAGCTCGTATTCATCGGCCAGTGAGGTCAGCTGCTTACGAGCTTTGGCCAAGGAGGGTTTGAGCATGGCGCCGTCTTCGGCACCCAGTACGACATTTTCAAGGACCGTGAAATTTTCGACCAGTTTGAAGTGCTGGTGGACCATTCCGATGCCCGCGTTAATGGCCGCGTTGCTGTCGGGGATGGGGGTGAGGGTGCCGTTGATGTAAATCTCTCCGGCGTCGGCTTTGTAAAAACCGTAGAGGATCGACATGAGCGTGGATTTTCCGGCTCCGTTTTCGCCGACGATGCCATGGATGGCGCCGCGTGCGACATGGAGTGAAATATCCTTATTGGCCTGAACCGGGCCAAACGCTTTGGAAATGCCTTTGAGTTCAATTGCAGGGGCGGACTGTGTCGCCCGCCCCGCGTCTTGTTTGCCCGTCACTTGGCTTACATTACCGGACAAGCACTGTCGGACATGTAGTCGTGTACGGCCAGCTCGCCGGATTTGATCATCTCGGCGGCTGCATTCACAGCGTCTGCCATTTCAGCGGAAACGAGGGATTCGTTGTTTTCGTCCATCGCATAGCCCACGCCGCCTTCTTTGAGGCCGAGGACGTTAAAGCCGGTTGCAAACTCGCCGCCGGATGTGCCGTCGGAGAATGCGTTGTAAACGGCCACGTCAACGCGCTTGAGCATGGATGTGAGGACCGAGCCCGGGAACAGGTAGTTCTGGTTGCTGTCCACGCCAATTCCAAGAACACCCGCATCTGCAGCGGCTTGAAGGACGCCACGGCCCGTACCACCGGCTGCGTGATAGACAACGTCAGCGCCTTGGTCGATCTGGGACTGTGTCAGCTCGCCACCTTTGATCGGGTCGTTCCAAGCGGATGGTGTTGTGCCTGTCATGTTCTGGAGCACTGTGATGTCCGCATTGGCTGCTTTTGCGCCCTGCACATAGCCACAAGCGAATTTGGAGATCAGAGGGATATCCATACCGCCCACAAAGCCGACTGTACCTGTTTTGGAGGCCATAGCCGCCATCATACCAACCAGATAGGAGCCTTCGTGCTCGTTAAACACAACCGAGCGCACGTTTGGCTGGTCCACAACCATGTCGATGATCGCGAAGTTGGTCTCGGGGAATTCCTGAGCCACGGCGTTCACCGCATCCGCGAAAGCAAAGCCGGTCACAACGATCGGGTTGGAGCCACGGGCTGCGAAACGGCGCAGGGCCTGCTCGCGCTGGGCTTCGTTCTGCATCTCGAAATCGTCAAAGGAGTTGCCGGTCTCATCGGCCCATTTTGTGGCACCGTTGAACGCGGCCTCATTGAACGATTTGTCGAATTTACCGCCCATGTCGTAGATGATCGCCGGATCAGCGAGTGCGGCTGACGCTGCACCGAATACGGCAACTGCTGCACCCGTAATGATGTGAGTAAGTTTCATATTAGTCTCCACTGTTGGTCGTTTATTTGGTGTTCGTGTTCAGGGGCTCTGTCGTTGGCAGATTCCCTGACGCTCCATAAGCTTGATAATGCAGGGCATGACCACGCGGTCAACACGATACGTGTGTTTTATCCAAACGATCAAATTTCTTTTTTGAGAATGAACGCATCTACGGCCATTCCTTGTGCATTTTTATAGTATTTCCGACGACGGCCCACGGATTCGAACTTATTGGCACGGTAAAGGGCGATGGCGGCGGTGTTTTCGGCGGAAACTTCGAGGAAAATCTCGGTGGCTCCGCGTTTTTGGGCGGCGTGCTCAAAGGATGTGAGCAGGTCGGTGCCGTGCCCTTGTTTCCGGTAGTCCGGCAACACGCCCAGAGTGATGATTTCAGCTTGATCGGCAGCGATCTGCCCGACCACGAAGCCTGTGTCAGTGGAGACTGTTAGGCCTGTTTCGCTTTTGAGGTGTGCTGCGTAGTCGGCCTCGGACCAAGTGACCCGTGCGTTGGGGAAGCACAGTGCCTCCATCTCGGACAGCTCTAGCGGGGTCACGGTATGATGTGGGGCGCGGGTTCGGACGGGAGGGCCGCGTCGGGGCTGCGCAGGTAGAGGGGGGCCGGGCGAGGTTCTTTGGACCAGTCGCGCGTTTGGGCGATCAGGCCGTAGGTTTCTGGGCTTGGTAAGGTGGTGGAGAGGTTCGTTGCACCAATCGTGGCGGCGATCTCTACAGCGCAAAAGCCTACGCATGTGGTGATGGGAGGGAGTTGTGCGGCGAGGTCTTCTATGGGGATATGGATCGGGGTGGTGGGCGTCTTTGAGCCGTCGAATATCTGCGCGTAGAGGTGATCTGCGCGGGCGTCCAAGGTTGCTAGAACCGTGCCTGTTTGCCCATATGCGAGCGCTTCTAGGTTGCTCACACCTATGGCGGGGATGCCTAAGGACAGCATCAACCCGCGTGCGGCGGAGACGCAAATGCGAACGCCTGTGAAGTTTCCGGGGCCTGTGGCGACTGCGATGGCTTTGAGGTCTTTGAGGGTCTTTTGGGCCTCCTCTAGCACCTCCTCCATCATCGGGAAAAGCCGTTCGGCTTGGCCTTTGGTCATGGGCTCGGATTTGGTGGCCAAGACTGTTTGGCCATCCAACAGGGCAACGGCGCAATGGGCTGCAGTGGTGTCGAGGGACAGGATCAGGCTCATGTTGGTTTTGCTGCGGTTAGGGTGTCGCGTGCTGTTCCGGTCTCTCTTGGGAGGCCGTCATTCAGGTGGAGCCATGTGGCCTGTGATCCGGCGTGGCAGTGTATTTCGGGGACGAGCGCGTCAGCTTGGTCGATAATTCCCAAGGGCACATAGATTTGGTCTGGAAGGTAGTCGAAGCTGGCTTTTAGAGGCGAGCCGCAGGATGGGCAGGCCCATCGCGTGATGCCTTTGGCGAAGGATTTGGCTTCTGGTTCGGGGTCCAATGTGACGGAGCCTTCTGGAAAGGCGGCAAATGTGGGCAGGGGTGATCCTGTCCAACGTTTACAGTCGCTACAATGGCAATGGGCTACGGTCATCGGGGGTTGGTCTGCCAAAAGAGAACAGGCGCCGCAATAGCAGCGCCCGCTTATGGGTGGTTCATCGTGGGTCTCAGGCTGCGACAGGGCGCACCTCTAGAACCTCGGGGATGTAATGGCGTAGGAGGTTCTCGATGCCTGACTTGAGGGTCATGGTCGAGGACGGGCAGCCTGCACAAGCGCCTTGCATGTGGAGATAGACCACACCGCGCTCGAAACCGTGGAAGGTGATGTCGCCGCCATCTTGAGCCACTGCGGGGCGCACGCGTGTGTCCAGAAGGTCTTTGATCTGGTTGACCACTTCGGCGTCTGGGCCGTCATGGGCTGCATGATCTACTGTGCCGATCTCTCCGTCCATGACCGCTTCGCCGGACTGATAATGCTCCATAATCGCACCAAGAATGCCCGGCTTGATGTGGTCCCATTCGATCGTGTCGTCCTTGGTGACTGTCACAAAGTCCGGTCCGAAGAAGACGCCCGTGACGCCATCAACCGAAAATATCCGGCGGGCCATGGGAGAGGAGGTCGCGGCCTCAGCGCTCGGGAAATCGGCGGTGCCTGCTTGGAGGACCATTTGGCCCGGCAGGAACTTCAGAGTGGCTGGGTTCGGAGTAGATTCTGTTTGGATAAACATGGCGCATGATCCTCAGTGTTTCAGGTGCTTAACATGTCTAGTCCGACCAAATAAGTCAAGAACTCTTAGAATGGTTCTAAAGAGTGTGGGGTTCAACGCCAACTGGAGTTTTCAGGGTAGAGGAGAGTGCGCCAATTCGGTGGGTTTCCAAGTTGGGGTGTTTTCGCTAAACCTGCGGCGAATAACACCACGCACGGACCACCTTTTTGGAAACAATTACTCTGACAACTGAGATGATCGCCGTTCTCAGCCTTCTGGGCTTTACGGTGTTTCTGTTCGTGTCCGAGATCCTGCGTGTCGATCTCTCGGCAATCCTTGTCATGGTGCTTTTGGGGGTGCTCTCCTATGTGCCGGGTTTGGGTGGGTTGGCGGATATCAACCACCTGTTTGACGGCTTCGCCTCCAATGCGGTGATTTCGATTATTGCGGTGATGATCATCGGGGCGGGGCTCGATAAAACCGGCTTGATGTCCAAGGTGGCGGCTTGGATTTTGAACGTGGGCGGGACGACCGAGACCCGTATTATTCCGATCATTTCCGGCACTGTCGGTTTCATTTCGAGCTTTATGCAAAACGTGGGTGCTGCGGCATTGTTCCTTCCTGTGGTGTCTCGGATTTCTGCACGGACCGATTTGCCCTTGAGCCGGCTTTTGATGCCCATGGGCTTTTGCGCCATTCTGGGCGGGACGATGACGCTTGTGGGCTCATCGCCTTTGATCCTGCTCAATGATCTGATCATCACCGCCAATGAAGAGCTTCCGGCCGATGCGCAGATGGAGACCTTCGGGCTGTTTTCCGTGACCCCTATCGGCATTGCTTTGGTCCTGACTGGTATCCTCTATTTCATGCTCTTTGGTCGTTGGGTGTTGCCCCAAACCGGAGCGCGGGATGACGGTGCTGCGGGTCAGTCCATGTCGGAATATATGAAGCGGCTTTACGGGCTTGATGCGGATGTGTTCGAGGTTGAGGTACCTGCGGGCAGTATTCTGATCTCCCAGACCTTTGATGATCTGATGGCGGTTCAGCATGTTTATGTGGTGGGCAGCTACTATCAGGGCACACGGTATCTCTCGCCGGTTCTGAGCACAGTGATTGAAGGCCCCTGTCGGTTGGCGATCATGGGCGAGCGGGCGGCTGTTGAGGATATGGCTCTGATTTTCGGGCTGGTTCTGCATCCCAAACTGACCATCTTCTCGGAGGATTTTGCGGCGACCAAGGCGGGTGTGGCGGAGATTGTGATCCCGCCGGACAGTGCATTTATCGGTAAAAGCGCGGCGGAATTGGAGTTCCGTAAGGGCTTCGGTTTGAACCTTCTGGCGATCCATCGCAGTGAAGAGACCCTGTCGTTGGTGGAGACCGAGGATCATGCGGCCAGTGCCATTGGTAAAATTGCGCTCCATGCGGGTGACACTCTGGTGGTGCAGACCCAATGGGAGCGTCTGGCCAAGCTGAAAAGCGACCGGAATATCGTGATTGTGACGGCGGATTTCCCACAGGAGGAGCTGCGGCCCCAGAAGGTTGGCTGGGCGCTCTTGTTCTTCGGAATTGCTTTGGCGCTCATTCTGTTCTCGGATTTGCGCCTATCGCTGGCTTTGCTGGTGGGTGCGGTCGGGATGATTGTCACGCGGGTTTTGAGCGTTGATGAGGCATACGAGGCGGTGGGCTGGAACACGGTGTTTCTGCTGGCCTCTTTGATCCCCCTGGGGCGGGCTGTGCAATCGACGGGCACGGCGGAGTGGATTGCACAGAATATTCTGATCGTTTTGGATGGTTGGCCCATTTGGGGGCTTCAAGTGGGGATCGCGGTTTTGGCGACTGTGTTTACTCTGGTGATGTCCAATGTGGGCGCGACCGTTCTGCTGGTGCCTTTGGCGGTGTCCATTGCCATGACCGCTGGCGCTGATCCGGCGATTTTTGCAATGACCGTGGCGATCTCGACGTCGAATTCCTTCCTGATCCCGACCCATCAGGTGAACGCTTTGATTATGGGTCCGGCTGGGTATCGGGTAATGGATTTTGTGCGCACGGGCGGCATTATGACGGTGCTGTTTTTGATCGTTTCAATGGTGATGATGAACCTTGTGTTCTAGGTTTTTCGGCCACTGTCAGAGTTTTTTCGCAGTTAGATAAAATCCAAGATAAATTGGTTACCGGGTGTTAGGCCGGCGCTGATAAGTCATTCCTTGTATGGTGATAAAGGATGCAAGAAATGCACACAGCTTTAGTCGAGAAGACGTTGGAATATGGCCTACCCCTTCCGCAATACGAACCTTTGAGGGTTCTCATTCTGGATGATTGCAGTTTTGATCGGCTCAGGATGAAACGTGAGATTGCCCAATCGGGGATTGAAGCCAAGGTCGATGAGATTTCATGCCTGTGTCAGCTTTCAGAAGCCTTGCGCAACACCACCTATGATGTCGCTGTTATTGATTATTACCTTCCGGATGGCACCGGCGAAGACGCCATTGATATCCTTCTGGCGGATGAGGACAACAAGGATGCAAAGCTGTTGCTGATTTCCGGTAACAAATGGCTGGATGAAGAAGCGGTTCGCAAGCGGGCGGTCTCGGTGCATTTTCACCGAAAGAATGAGTTAGGCCACGGTCGTGTGTTCCGGCATGTTGTCGAGACAAATCGGGTGACGATGGCAATGGCCTAGAATGGTGGCAGGCGATCTTTGCGGCTTAGTCGGATGTTTCACTTGTCAGGACCAGCTCGGTGGGCGGAGCCAGCTTCATGTCATCAGCCGTTAGCGGACCTGATGGTTTGGAGAGCATATAGCGCGTCACCCAATGCAAGCGATGTTCTGCTCGGGTGATGGCCACGTAAGCGAGACGTTTCCAAAGGGGTATACCTGCTTCTGATCGCCCGAAGCGGGCGGCGGCATCAATGTCTGGACCAAAGAGTTGAACGTCCGGCCATTGACTGCCTTGGGCCTTGTGGATGGTGCAAGCGGCGCCATGCACAAACGCCGCGCCCATATGGGCGGCGAAAGGAATGAAGGGCTCTTCCTGATCGGGGATTTCGATCTTGATGATGCTGGCGGCGTTTACCTGCGGATCTTCTGCACCGACCACCCAAACACGGGAAAATCCGGGGCGTTTTCCAGGGCCCAGATAGATCACCTGAGCGCCTTTGATCAGGCCTCGTGTTTCCAGATCAATGCGGCGTTTGCGGTGCTTCATGGGCAGCTCGATCCCGTCGCAAATGAGAGGCTCGCCAGCGATAAGCTCGTCAGACGGGGCGCCGTGAACGGCGCGAAAGGCGTGAATAAGCCGGATGCGCGTGGCATTGCGCCAAACCAGAACCGGAGATCGAGACATGAGTTCGGCATCTACGCGGGGTGTTATGGTGACGCGATCGTCCCTCGCTGCGGCCTCTTCAATCATCCGCTCGAAATCGGGGAATTGCAGGTCGGGATCAGCCAGAGCATGGGCCAGATCAAGAATGGGATTGTCGGCTTCCTGTCTGTGAACGCGGCTTAGCGTCAGTTTGGAGTGTTCGGGAAGAACATCAAAAGACATGCTTCCTGACTGACCTACCGGAGCCAACTGGGCGGGGTCACCAAACAGCACAAGGGTCGAGAAAATCTCCTTGAGGTCATTTAATTGACGATCATCAAGCATGGAGGATTCGTCGATAAAGCCGATGTCGAGGGGAGAGTCTCGTCTGGTCCAGCCGGTAATGAAGTCCGAGCCACGCAAGCCAGCGGCGGCCAATGCGCCGGGCATGGATTTTTGCGCTTTATAAAAGGCCTCGGCCCGATCAAGGGCGGCATCGGAAAGCCCTTCGATCTCTGGACGGACCGCCTCGCCTGCCAGCCATTCGGCAATTTTCTCATATTCCGGATCGTAAACGGGCGTGTAGAGAATGCGGTGAATTGTGGTTGCCGGAACACCGCGATTGCGCAGGACCGAGGCCGCCTTGTTGGTGGGAGCCAGCACCGCGAAGGTGCGCTTGTCCGCTTTGGTCTTGGATTCGTAATCTGCGGAGACCGCCTCCACACCCATATCGATCAAGGCGTTGACGATCTCACCTAAAAGCAGGGTTTTACCCGATCCCGCTTTTCCCAAAACCGCCGCGACCGTGCTTTTGCCGTCGGAGGCCGGAAGAAGGCTGGCATTTGCCACATCCACGCCCGCGCCCAACAGCATTTCCGAGATGCTGTCATAGGCTTCAGCCTGATCTTCGGACAATTGTATCAAGGGCGGTGCGCTCCAAAGCGAGGTCGTTTTGCGATGACTTTAACGACCTCACGACTCAGGCACCAGCGGATCAGGCGGCATAAACTCGGGCGTTATGAGAAAACCCGCCGTTGAACCATTTTTTGGAGGTCTCGCGGGTAATTCCGGATCGTTCGCACATGCGGTTTAAGGCCTCTTCGCTTAATTCCCAAATGCCAACGCTGGTTTTGTCACGGCCTTCGCCTTTGGTGCCAAGCACCGTCGGCTCCCAACCAAGACGTCGATAAATGCGGACCATGCGCGCGTCAAAGACACCGACGGAGTCGCTGGCTCCGAAATTGAGGCCCATTTCACAAGAGCTGATCAGAAGCGAGGAGGCAATCTGGCTGACCACATCTGCATTCGCACGGGGGGAGACGCAGAAACGGGTGCATTCCCAGATCAAGGGGCTTTCAATGCGCACCCCATCGGTCAAATCGAGAAAATGGTCGTTTACCATTGTCTGGCCGGTGGTCGGAAGGAAACGGACCGAGCCTCCGTGGGTGCCGTCTTCCTGTTCGTAAATCACATAGAGCGGGTTGAGCGTGTCGTATTGGTCAATCTCATGGCCGGTCGCATCAACGGTCACTTCCCAATTCAGGCGGGATTTGAATTGTGTGGCACGATCCTTGAACATTGTGTTGCGAAGAATGGGGAAGCTGTCGAGGTCTTCGGCGTAAATGTAGCGGATCATGGTGTTCCTCCTGAACGATGGGTGCGTTGGGAGGATTTATTTGTTCAGGATATTAACGGAGCCGGAAGCCAGCGTGCGCTCCGCGGCCGTCCTTTGCAACATGGGTTGCCAAATTTAGATGTTTACGGCGCCGGATTGCAGGGCCAAAACGACCGCCTGGGTGGTGTTAATGGCACCCAGTTTTGTGCGCGCGGTGTCCAGATAGACGCGGACCGTGTGTTCGGAGATGCCCAAGAACTCCGCAATTTGGGCCCGGTTTTTTCCCAGAGCGAGCAAGGAGATGACATCGCGTTCGCGCGGGGAGAGGTCTTTTTTGTCGTCTTCGACCTCCGGTTGGATCAGTTCATGGACCTTTTTATGGATGTAGTGGGACAAGACGAGCATGTCTTGCGTGTAGTCTTTGATGAACGCCTGCCAGTTGTCGTCAGAGGTGGCGTCGTTGATTGTGAGCACGGCAAATTGGCCGAGCGGGCCTCGTATGGGGACGGTTAATCCCTGATTTCCAACGCCCTCAGATGCGGCTTGGCGGAACATATCGCGGCTTTTTTTATTGCTCCAATCAAGGCGTTTCCAGTCGATCGGGTGAAACTGGCGCTGGGCCGTTTTGACCACCGGATCAATGGTTTGAAATTGAGAGGCTTGATAGTGTTGCGCCCATTCAGGCGAAAACGTAAATCCGGTTACTTCATTGTTTGAAAGGTCGTTGGAGTAATAGAGGACGTTCTCGACCTCGTAGATATCGCGCGTGATTTCAACAAGGGATTGGAGCTGGTTCGGCGTCTCCATACCTTGTAAGCGATCTAATACTCTGTCTATCTTCCCGGTCATACTCTTCCACTGTGGCAATTGTCTTGCGCTCACCGAGCTCTACCGCAGCGACGATTATCGCGTCATCAAGATGTTCCGCGAAGTCGAGCATCGCATTTTGCAATGCCACCTGCCGCATGTCCTTGAGAACGTCGATCATCCAGTCGTTACACATATTGGTTTCACCTGCTTTAGTTAATGAACGGTTAATCAACCCTAACATGCATTATAATGACAGGTTTTTCGTGTATTGATATTACCCAAAAATGGTGGGTTAAAAATTGTAAGTCATTGATTTTATTATGGTGAAGAATTGGTAAATTGGATTTTTGGGTAATTTCGGCGGGAATCACTGTTTTGATCCCCGCGCGATTGGGTGTTTGATTCCCTTCTAGCTTAGCGGCTTACTCGCCTCAAGCGTGTCTTCAAAGGTTCGAAGCCCCGTAAGCGGAGAATTGACCAAAACGGCCATATTGCCCGGCTTATGCTCGTTCCGGCGCATCTTCATATGGGCCTCTGGCAGGTCATCCCAAGGGAACACTTCTGACATGCAAGGATCAAGACGGCGCTCCAACATCAGCTGGTTCGCAGCGGCGGCCTGTTTCAGGTTCGCAAAATGGGAGCCCTGAACCCGCTTTTGATGCATCCAAAGATACCGCGCATCAATGGTAAGGTTATAACCCGTCGTTCCCGCACAGATCACCACCATACCACCTTTTTTCACCACGAAGCTGGAGACCGGCATGGTCGCCTCGCCCGGATGCTCAAAGACCATGTCGACGTTGTTGCCTTTGCCGGTTATCTCCCAAATCGCCTTACCGAACTTGCGGACCTCTTTGAACCACTCTCCGTATTCATCGGTGTTAACAGTCGGAAGCTGGCCCCAACAGTTAAAGTCCTTCCGATTGATGACGCCTTTTGCGCCCAGAGACATGACAAACTCGCGCTTGTCTTCTTCTGAGATCACGCCGACGGCATTGGCGCCTGCGGTATTGATCAACTGGATCGCGTAGGAGCCCAAACCACCCGAGGCACCCCATACCAGAACATTTTGTCCGGGCTTAAGTTCATGCGGGTGATGTCCGAACAACATGCGATAGGCGGTTGCCAAAGTGAGCGTGTAACAGGCCGCCTCCTCCCAAGTCAGATGTTTGGGACGTGGCATAAGCTGCTGTGCTTGAACGTTGGTGAATTGCGCGAAAGAGCCGTCGGGCGTCTCATAGCCCCAAATCCGCTGAGACGGAGAGAACATTGGATCGCCGCCGTTACAATGCTCGTCATCGCCATCGTCCTGATTGCAATGGATGACGACTTCATCGCCAACTTTCCAACGCGTGACCTTATCGCCCACCGCCCAGATGATGCCCGAGGCGTCGGATCCGGCGATATGATAGGGTTGCTTATGCCCGTCAAAAGGGGAAATCGGGATGCCAAGGGCCGCCCAGACGCCATTATAATTCACGCCTGCGGCCATGACATAGACCAGCACTTCATGGCTATCGAGCTTTGGGGTATCCACGACTTCGAGCTGCATGGCAGTGTTTGGTTCGCCATGTCGTTCCTGACGAATGGTCCATGCATACATTTGCGCAGGCACATGACCGAGGGGAGGAATCTCTCCCATCTCATAGAGATCTTTTTGCGCTGCGTCATACTCCGGGAAATTCGGGGCGGTGTCTTTTGGGGCCATTTTACTCTCCACGCTCGTCATTTTGGACCTTTAGTCAGTGAAATTACCGTTTCGTTAAAGGGAACATGCGACTCACGATCACAGGTCCCGTCTCAAATTGTGCATATGCGAAACAATTTATTGACGCAAGTTTATTATTAGTTTTATACCATCGTTGAAATTATGTTGCGTATATAAGTCGATACTGCGCAAAAAAGAGTGTGGAATTCGAACGCAAATTTGCGAGAGTGTAACAATGGTTCTGACTGGAGTTCATCGATGACAACGCAGCAATCCAAAGACCGTCCTTGGCTTATCCGGACCTATGCGGGGCATTCTACGGCTGCTGCCTCGAACGCGCTTTATCGCTCTAATCTGGCTAAAGGGCAGACTGGCCTCTCTGTGGCGTTCGATTTGCCGACCCAGACGGGCTATGACAGCGACCATATTCTGGCGCGTGGTGAGGTCGGGAAAGTCGGCGTGCCGATCAGCCATATTGGCGATATGCGGGCCTTGTTTGCTGACATTCCGCTCGATCAGATGAATACTTCGATGACCATTAATGCGCCCGCCCCTTGGCTGTTGGCGCTGTATGTGGCGGTCGCGGAGGAGCAGGGTGCGGATATCTCAGCGCTTCAGGGCACTGTTCAAAACGATATCATCAAGGAGTATTTGTCGCGGGGCACTTACATGTTGCCCCCCAAACCCTCCCTCAAGCTGATCGGAGATGTGGCTGAATATTGCTACACGAATGTGCCCAAATGGAACCCGATGAATGTCTGTTCCTATCACTTGCAAGAGGCGGGCGCGACGCCGGAGCAGGAGTTGGCCTATGCTTTGGCCACGGCTTGCGCGGTGCTTGATCAGGTTAAGGGTCAGGTTCCTGCAGAGGATTTTCCAAAGGTGGTTGCGCGGATTTCCTTCTTTGTGAATGCGGGCATCCGCTTTGTTACCGAAATGTGCAAAATGCGCGCTTTTGTTGATCTTTGGGACGAAATTTGTCGGGATCGCTATGGCGTGGATGATCCGAAGTTGAGGCGGTTTCGGTACGGGGTTCAGGTGAACTCTTTGGGTCTGACCGAGCCTCAGCCAGAGAACAATGTGTACCGCATCTTGATTGAGATGTTGGCCGTTACTTTATCCAAGAAGGCTAGGGCCAGGGCAGTTCAGCTGCCTGCTTGGAACGAGGCGTTGGGCCTCCCCCGTCCTTGGGATCAGCAATGGTCCATGCGCATGCAGCAGATCATGGCGTTTGAGACGGATCTTCTGGAGTATGAGGATCTGTTTGACGGAAATCCGGCGGTGGATGCAAAAGTTGAAGCCTTGAAGATGGCCGCGATGGAGGAGTTGCATCGGATCGACGATATGGGCGGCGCGGTTGCGTCCATTGAGTACATGAAATCGAGATTAGTAGAGGCCAATGCGGATCGGGTCGGGCGCATTGAGCGCGGTGAGACGGTTGTGGTCGGGGTCAATAAGTTCACCGAGACCGAGGAAAGCCCTTTGACCGCAGGTGATGGCGGCATCATGGTGGTCGATCCTAAGGTCGAGAACGAGCAAATCGAGCGGCTTGTTGTGTGGCGGGCAGAGCGGGATGGCGCGTCGGTTGAGGCTGCCTTGGGTGCTTTGCGCAGTGCGGCCAAGGAGGGGCGGAACATCATGGAGCCCTCGATTGCTTGCGCCAAATCTGGCGTAACTACTGGTGAATGGGGTGCTGTGATGCGCGATGTTTTCGGCGAGTTTCGTGCGCCTACCGGTGTGTCCAAGGCTGTTTCTAACTCTGCTGAAGGCCTCGATGATCTCCGCACGGCGGTGTCCGGACTGTCGGATCAGCTTGGGCGGCAAGTCAAATTTGTCGTGGGAAAACCGGGACTTGATGGGCATTCCAATGGCGCAGAGCAGATCGCTGTGCGGGCTCGAGACGCGGGAATGGACGTGGTTTATGAGGGTATTCGCCTGACCCCTGAGGAGATCGTCGCAGCAGCGCGTGATGAAGATGCGCATGTGATTGGGCTATCGATTTTGTCAGGGTCGCACCTGCCGTTGGTGCGGGATGTTGTGGATCGGTTGCGGGCTGAGGGGTTGGATGTGCCGCTCGTGGTAGGGGGGATTATTCCTGAGGAAGATGCGGAGGCTCTGCGGGCTTATGGGGTCGCTAAGGTTTATACGCCCAAGGACTTTGAATTGAATGCGATCATGTTTGATTTGGTAGGTCTCATTTCCGACAATCTGCCAGTGGCGGCTGAGTAAACTGGCGTTATAGTGAGGCCATTAGCGGAGGTCTCTTATGACAATTCATATCGGCGCAAAACCCGGCGAAATTGCTGAAACTGTCCTTCTTCCAGGGGATCCTTATCGCGCAAAATGGGCGGCGGAGACCTATTTGGACGGGGTGAAGCTGGTCAATGATGTGCGCGGGATGCTGGGCTTTACTGGCACTTGGAAGGGCAACCCTGTCACCATTCAGGGGTCTGGAATGGGGATGCCGTCGCTCTCGATCTACGTCAATGAGTTGATCAAGGATTATGACGCTAAGACATTGATTAGAATAGGATCTTGCGGAGCTATGCAGGATCATGTGGTGGTTCGGGATATCATTCTGGCCATGACCTCCTCGGCTCTTTCCAATATGAACGA
>CAZXRG010000041.1:0-18712 GCA_964642935.1 uncultured Rhodobacterales bacterium
TCCGAACTATAGTCAAGTTAACAACTTCAACGACTGGACGGCAGAATGATTCTTGTCACGACCGGCGAAGCCTCTGAGGGGGCTTTCCAGCAAGCGATTGTATTTGCCGATCAATTGACGGCTGCGGGCTTTGCTGCTGTGATTGATGGCGTTCATATTCCTCAGAGCGCGAGTGCCTCCACAATATTCCAGGGTTTTCCCTATTTGCGCGACATTGAGAGCGCCGAGCTGACCCATGTGATCGTGCTTGGTCTTGATGCTGAGGATTTGGGACATCTCGACCGGTTGCGCCGTCTTGAATTGAGCCCTTCGGTTCAGGTCATCGGCTTTGGTAACTTTGAAACACCGGGCCAAGAAACCGACGCTATGGCCCAGCTCAGCTACGCCTCTGGCGGCAGTCCAAAGCTGATCAACCTCCATGAGCTTCCCGATATTCAGGCCGGACGCAGCATTTGCCCGTGCTTTGGTGTTGATGTGACCGGCGCGGCCCCCGCTTTCTTGCGCGCGCAGCCGACCGTTGCGATTGTCATCGATGATCTGGAACCGCGCTCCGCGATCAGTGATCTTCAGAACCTTATCAGCTCCAGAAAGTTCACGGCTCTGGCCTATATGTCGGGCAAGGATAAAACGCGGTGGCTCAACAATTGCCCGCCCGGGGACCATATCTACCAGTATTCGGAAGTCACTCCGGCGACGATGGCAAAGATGAGCAAGGTTCTGGTCCTGACAAGTTCCATTGAGAAAAACCAGATCGCCAAATGTCTGCTGAACAACCAGCTTGTCTCAGGGGGTGCGATTATTGATGCCACCGTTGATGGCCTGTTTGAGGCTGCCGGACTGCCCGTCCAACGTGGCCCGTCTGATCTGGCGTATCTGCCTGCGTATCTCGACCAGATGATCCTGCCGAATTTGGAGGGTATTTCCCAAGCCACCCGCAGCGCGAGCATCACCCTTGGCATCTCCCTGACCGAGTATCTTTCGGACCTGCCCAAATGCGAAGACACGCCCGATCAAAGCCCCGCGCCTTCCATAAAATTCATGCCCACCAACGGTCACGGACTGGGGCATGCGCAAAGATGCGTCTTGATCGGTGAGGCCCTCAAGGAACAGGCACAAGACGCTTCGTTTCTGGCCTTCCCCTCCTGTCTTCCGATGATCACCAAGGGCGGGTTTGACGCGACACCGCTCCTGCCCCGCTCCGAGTTGCACAAGGACAGTGCTGCCAATGATCTTGCGAATTTCGCCCGTATTCGTGCCTCGATGGAAGCGCGAGATGTCTTCATTTTTGATGGCGGCTATGTTTTTGACAGCGTGTACCGCACGATTGTGGAGCGAGACCTAAAAGCGATCTGGCTCAGACGCGGTCTGTGGCCAAGGGGTCAGGACAACACGCGGACCCTTGATCGGGAGAAGTATTTCACCCGTGTGATCGAGCCTTTAGAGGCCTTTGACGCACTGAATTCCAACCTGTCCTCAGGCTCCCACATCCACAAGGTCGGGCCCATCACTCGCCAGGTCACAGCAACGCCTAAAAGCAAGGAACAGCTGTTCGCGGCCTTGCGCAAACAGTTCGATATGCCCTTCGAGAAGCTGGTGGTCACTATGCTCGGCAGCGGCGTGCTCCATGATCTTTCCGCCAATGTGCAAACCGTCTGTAGCGCGGTGGAGCACGATCCGACCTGTCTCAACCTGATTGTGGTCTGGCCAAGTGCCGTCGTGCCCGCCCAGCGCTATGCGTGGAACCAGTCAAAGGTGGTCAAGACCATGCGGGCCGGTTGGTTGGCCGCGCACGCGGATTTTGTGGTCTCCGCCGTGGGCTATAACTCCTTCCATGAGGCCATGTACAACAGCGTTCCCGCGATTTTTGTGCCTCAAGTTGACACAATGCTCGACGATCAGGAGGCCCGCGCAGAGGCGGCCACCGACAAAGGTCTGGCCTCTCTCATCCTGCCCTCTCAGTTGAGCCAGTTGGATCGCGAAGTGCGTCAGTTCCTCAATCGCGGGAAAGCCGACGAGATACGCGAAGCTTTCAAGAGCCATGAGTTTCCAGAACTTGGAAACGCAAAGGCCGCAAAACTCATCGGGGAGTTGGTAGAATGAGCGATCCATATTACACGCAAGTTCTCGCCTCCATCACCCCCATGGCGCCCGAAGACATCGACGCCACCATCGACCAGATCGCACCCTTGGGCGTGGAAACGGGCGAGATGTCCTTCCCCAAAGAAGCCGAACGCGGCACCCTGCCTTTGGAATTCGCCGACGCCACGACCGTCTGCTTTGGCGCACGCATCACCAAGGACGTGGACAACCCGCTGCAACTGGCCGTCAAACTCGCACAGATCGCCGTGGAAAAAGAGGCCCATCCGGTCATCCTCAGCCATGTTGATTATTGCGGGTTAGAGCGCTTCGGGTTCCGCGTTGAGCGTATCGTGGGCAAAACCCAAGCAGAACGCGACGCCTGCGAGGCACAGATACGCGCCTTCTGGAATATCGTCATGGTGATTTAGATGCCCACATGCGCCAGTCACCCATTCCTTTCAAAAACGCATCTGGCTTTTGTGGAATAACGCAAGTTATACACCCCCAGTCCTTTTAGTGCCCGATAAAATGCCTACATGAAGGCAAAGAAGCGAGTGATCCTTTGACCAATACACTATACAAAAACGACCTTCCTGACGGGCTCGATCTTGGGCCGGTTGTGGCGATTGACTGTGAGACCATGGGCCTTCTGCCCCATCGTGACCGTCTCTGTCTGATCCAGATGTCCTCGGGTGACGGGAATGCCCATCTGGTGCAGATCAGCCAAGACCAGACCGAAGCGCCCAACCTCACGAAAATGCTGGCCGATCCGGATGTGTTGAAACTGTTCCACTTCGGACGCTTTGATATCGCCGTCATGCTGCATCGTTTCGGCGTGATGACCGCGCCCGTTTACTGCACAAAGATCGCCTCCAAGATGGTGCGCACCTACACGGATCGCCACGGCTTGAAAAACCTGCTTCAGGAGCTGTTGAGCGTGGATATCTCCAAGCTCCAGCAATCCTCCGATTGGGGTGCGGATACTCTGACCAAAGCGCAGTTGGAATATGCGGCGTCAGATGTGCTCTACCTGCACAAGCTTCGTAAAATACTCGATGAGCGGTTGGCCCGTGAGGGGCGCACGGAATTGGCCGAGGCTGCGTTTAAGTTTCTCCCCCACCGCGCCGCCCTTGATCTGGCCGGATGGCCTGAAACAGATATTTTCTCCCACTGATGGGCTCCCCTGATCTCATAGAGACCGGAAAAACGGTTCTACGCACAGAAGGCGAGGCCATTTTGCGCATGGCTGATGGTCTGGGAGAAAGCTTCGCCCAAGCGGTCAACGCCATGTTTGCCGCCAAGGGTCGCGTGATCGTCTCTGGCATGGGCAAATCAGGCCATATCGGTGTGAAGATCGCCGCAACCTTGGCCTCCACCGGAACGCCTGCACAGTTCGTACATCCCGGCGAAGCCTCCCACGGCGATCTGGGCATGATCACACGCGCGGATGTGGTGCTGATGCTCTCCAACTCCGGTGAAACGGCCGAGCTCGCGGACATCATCGCCCATGTGCGCAATTCCGATATCACCATGATCGGCATCGCCGGAAATCCGGACTCCACGCTGCTCAAAAAAGCCGACATCGCGCTGACCCTGCCAAAGGCCGATGAGGCGTGCATTGCCGGACTGGCCCCGACCACCTCCACCACCATGACGCTCGCATTGGGCGATGCATTGGCCGTGGCCTTGATGGACAAACGCAACTTCACCCAAGAGGACTACAAGGTCTTCCACCCCGGCGGAAAGCTCGGGGCACGATTGGCGCGGGTTGAAGAACTCATGCACAAAGGCGCTGAAATCCCGACAGTGGGCGAGGATGAACCCATGAGCGAAGTGCTCATCACCATCTCCCAAAAAGGCTTTGGCGTGGCCGCCGTTCTGGACGGATCGGGCAAGCTGGTAGGGATCATTACCGACGGTGACCTACGCCGTAACATGGACGGGCTGCTGGAGCGCAACGCCAAAGACGTCATGACCCGCGATCCCATGACCATCACGCCCAAATCCCGCGCTTCAGCCGCGCTCCTCTCCATGAACGCGCGCAAAATTACCTGTTTGTTTGTGTGCGACGAGGCGGACAAAACACCCATCGGCATCCTCCATATCCACGACTGCCTTCGCGCCGGAGTGGGCTGATGGCCCGTCCGGACTATCGCCCCGGCTTACGGACCCGCATTGTCGGATTTCTCAAAATTGCGCTGCCGCTGCTGGCGGTTGCCCTCCTGTCCACTGTGTTCCTGTTTCAGGAATCCGATCAGATCGAGGGCGGTATTACGTTTTCCTCCGATGATCGCGACACCATGCGCGACGGTCTGGCGATTTATAATCCGAAATTCTCAGGCATAAACCTCAACGGCGACCGCTTCTTCATGGAAGCCTCCAAAGCCACGCCCGACGGTGCTGATCCCAATGAGGTCGAACTGGTCGATCTCAATGGCCGCACCGAGTTCAGAAACGGCTCTGCCATCTATCTCAAAGCCGCACGCGGAACCGCCCGCCTGCCCCAACAAATCATTGACCTCTACGGAGGGGTCCATATCCGCACATCCGACGGGTTCGAGATGCTCACCAACGCCGTCATCGCAGGTCTTGAAACCGGCTCATTCATCAGCGACACCCCCGTGACCCTTTCGGGCCCCATCGGCCAACTAGAAGCAGGGTCCATGCGGATCGAACAGCTTTCCGAAGACACAAACGAAGAGAATCAGGTGTTCACATTCGAAAATGGCGTTACACTGACGCTTACACCCAATTGACCGAGCCGCTCATGACCAGATCCTTTCTTATCCCATTTGTGCTCTCTGCCCTTATGACCGCGCCCATGGCGATGGCTCAGGAAACGCAGGTGCCTTTTGGCGGGCTCAAGCATGACGCCTCGAAAAAGATCGAGATTTCATCCGACAGCCTCAAGGTGAGCCAAGGCAACGCCAATGCCGAATTCAACGGTAAAGTGCTGGCCGGACAGGGCTCCTTGAAGATCGAGGCGGACCGCCTGCTGGTGGAATATGCCGCCGATAATGACGGCTCTGCCACTGGTGCGATCCACACTATGACCGCCTCTGGAAATGTGATCCTGACCAATGGGGCCGAGGCGGCTCAGGCCGAAGAAGCGGTCTATGTGATTGCCAGTGGCACGGTCAAAATGACCGGTGATGTGATTCTGACCCAAGGGCGCAATGCAATCGCGGGCAATGTGCTCAACATCAATCTCAACACCGGAGACGCGGTGTTTGAAGGCCGTGTCCGCACCATCCTAGAGCCGGAGTCCAACTGATGCCGGATCTCAAAATCGCCGAAGGAACGGGTGGCCTCAGGGTCAACGGCTTAGGCAAAAGCTACAAGAAAAAGCCGGTCCTGCGCGATGTCTCCATGACGCTCAATCGCGGTGAAGTGGTTGCTCTGCTCGGTCCCAACGGGGCGGGAAAAACCACCTGTTTCTATTCCATCGCAGGCCTTGTGACCCCTGAAAAAGGGAAAGTCACCATTGATGGGACGGACGTGACCTACCTGCCCATGTATCGCCGTGCGCAAATGGGAATCGGATATCTGCCCCAAGAAGCCTCGATCTTTCGGGGTCTGACGGTTGAGAAAAACATCCGCTCCATCGTGGAGCTGGCGGTCAAAGAACGCACAGCCCGTCAAAATCTGGTCGATGAGCTCTTGGCCGAGTTTTCCATCGAACACCTCAGACGTGCCCCCGCCATTTCCCTATCGGGTGGTGAGCGCCGCCGCGTTGAGATCGCTCGCTGTCTGGCAAGCCAGCCAAGCTATGTGCTCCTTGATGAGCCCTTTGCCGGCGTTGATCCAATCGCGGTCGGCGAAATTCGCGAGCTGGTCTCCCACCTCAAGGAACGCGAAATCGGGGTTCTGATCACCGACCACAACGTAAGGGAAACCTTGGAAATTGTGGACAGAGCGTATATCCTCCATGACGGGAAGGTGTTGATGAGCGGTACACCGCAGGATGTAGTCAAAGATGACAACGTTCGGCGCGTTTACCTGGGGGAAAAATTCCGGATCTAATCCGGCGAGACCTCATTTGTGTACCATTAGGCAGATTAATGGCCCTATCAACGCGACTTACAGCGCGACAAACGCAACAGCTAACCATGACCCCGCAACTGCGGCAGGCCATCGAATTGTTGCAAATGTCCTCCGTCGAACTGCAAAAGTTCATCGATTCCGAGGTGGAGAAAAATCCGCTTCTGGAAGTCGAACGGCCCGTGGAAACGGACGCCGAGGCCGTAGAATCCCCAGCCGCTGATATCGACCACCGGTTTGAGACCGCCTTTGAGCGTCACCGCAGCAAGGCCGACAGCGGGGACGGCAATAGTTTCACGGAAAATCTGGCAAGACCCCCCAATCTGCAAGACCATCTGCTCTCCCAATTGGGCATGTGCGATGCCAGCCCGCTCTTGGTGGCTTTGGCGAAAATTCTGGTGCATGAGCTGGACGATGACGGGTATCTACGCGCAGACATGGACCGGATCGCCGCGCGGGCTGGTGCAGATACGCAAGATCTTCAACACGCACTGACCCTTGTTCAAAGCTGTGATCCAACAGGGATCGCGGCGCGAAACCTAGCGGAATGCTTCAGCCTCCAGCTTAAGGAACGGGGTGAACTCAACGAACTGATGAGCAGATTTCTGGACACTCTGGATGATCTCGCGCTCCGCACGAACGCCAAGCGCTGGTCCCAACTTGGTATCGACGCAGAGACTTACGCAGAGTTGCTCGCCCAAATCAAAGCCCTCAATCCGGCTCCGGGCAAATGCTTTGATCAGGGCTTCATCCAGTTTGCGATCCCCGATGTCACCGTCTTTCGCAACAATCTGGGCGGGTGGAGTGTCGAGCTGAACAACTCCACACTTCCGGCCATCACCGTCAATGAGGCGCTGGCCGATGAGGTGAAAACCACCGGAAAAGAGGCCGCCAAATTTGTCTCCGACTGCTCCAAACGGGCCGACTGGCTGAAACGCTCCATCGAACAACGCTCCTCCACCATCCAAAAAGTGGCCGCCGAGATTGTGCGGGTCCAAGGCGCATTCTTCACTCTGGGCATCTCCCACCTTCAACCTTTGACCATGAAGGACGTGGCCGAGAAGGTGAACATAAACGAATCTACCGTGAGTCGCGTGGCCAGCTCCAAGTATCTCTCCTGTGAACGGGGCACATTCGAGCTGAAGTTCTTCTTCACCAAAGCCCTTCGCAGCACAAATGGAGCCGGCGACGTCTCAAACGCCAGCATCCAGCAACAAATCCGCAAACTCATCGATGATGAAGCCGCCTCAAGCGTCCTCTCTGACGATAAAATAGTTAAGATTCTCAATAACCAAGGGATCGATATTGCGCGAAGGACCGTGACCAAGTATCGTGAGGGCATGAACATACCGTCCTCCGTGGAACGGCGTCGCTTCAAGGCCAATTTGGATAAAATCCGGTAAAGAGTCTTGGTCTACGAGAAAAAATTTCGTCGAAGTTGACTTAGTGTTCATTGATCCCTAGGTATCGCGCTCTAGAAAAGCCGGTCCCGACATACACCGTAGGATTAACTCCTAATTTTGGAGGAACGATGCGCATACAGGTCAATGGAAAACACATCGATGTGGGTGAGTCTCTGACAACCCATGTGGAGGCGCGACTCAACGAATCGGTCACCAAATATTCCGAACGACCTGTGGAAGCGAACGTTACCTTCTCAAAAGACCGGCACGAGTTTGTCTGTGATGCAACTGTGCATTTGTCCACTGGCCTGACCACAAAGGCGCAGGCACGGGCAAATGATATCTACGACGCGTTCGAGGGATGCCTTGAGCGTATGGAAAAGCAGCTGCGTCGCTACAAAAGACGACTAAAAGACCACCACAAAGAACGTACCAACCCTATTGAGGCTTTTGAGGCGCAGTACCACATTATCGACCGCTCGACGGAAGATGCTGAGCCCGAGTCTCTACAACCTGTGATAGTAGCCGAAATGCCGACGGAGGTGAAAAACCTGTCGGTGGGTGAAGCTGTGATGCAATTGGAGCTAGATGGGGCAAATCTGCTTGTTTTCCGGAACGAGCAGCATGGTGCGATTAATGTGGTGTATCAACGCGACGACGGAAATATCGGCTGGATTGACCCGCGTAACATAGCGTAAGCCCCCAATAATACGTAAGGATTACTTTGAATGGAACTCGCCGATATATTGGTAGCTGAAGCTGTTTCTACATTCCACAACATCACAAGCAAGAAACGCCTTCTTCAGGGGATTTCCGAGCAGGCTGAAGTGTTGAACAATCTGTCTCAGCAGAAGGTGTTTGAAGCCCTGCAAGAGCGCGAGCTTTTGGGCGCCACTGGCATGGGCAAAGGCATTGCTGTTCCACATGCCCGCATGGCGGACGTCACCCAGGTCATCGGGTTTTTCACACGTCTTGATGATCCCATCGATTTTGACAGCGTCGATCGCCAGCCGGTTGATCTGATCTTCACATTGCTTGCACCAGAAGATGCGGGTGCGGATCACCTCAAAGCACTGGCCCGCGTATCACGCACATTGCGGGATGAGGCCACCTGCCGGAAACTCCGTTCAACCGATGAAGCCTCAGCACTTTATGCGATACTGACAGAAACGGCGGCGTCCCAAGCGGCCTAAATCGCTAGGGCGTCCAGTCTCCAAAACCGAACATCCGGTAATCCTTGGCATAGGCGGCGCGCGCCAGATTTTCCAATCGACGCGCATAAATGTCCTGCAATTGATAGCCCGTCCCCGCATCCTTGTGCGCAAACACGGGCGCAGGTTTGCCCAAAGACGACGCCAAATCACTGGCAACGCTCTCTAAATCATCAGACCGGATAATCCGCGCAACGGGCTGCACCTGAGAAATGGCCGCGACCAATTTATGTTGCGCCTCCCAAAGGGCATCAATGCGAATGCTGGTCTGTCCGGCCAGATTGGCTTTCAGAAACACCAGATAGGCTTCAAACGAGGCGCTATGATCCACAACGCTCCAACCGTCCAACGACTCCGGGAGGGGCACGTCGAAATGCTTGTTCAACCGCCGTCTGATCTTTGGAAAAGGCGTCCCCTCAGGCGGAAAAATATGGCTCATGAAAACGCTGTAAGCGCGGGTCAGCGGATGATCGACCAAAGTGAATGCGGCATGATCTGGTGCCGCGTCCAGCCAATTCCCCAGCTCTTTCTGGTTTAAACCGGTTTTCAACTGACCAGGCTCCGTCCCATCAAACTGCCCCATCATACCCAGAACCGCCTCGGCATTGACGCCGGGGAGAGGCGCAAATAATGCCGCCGTATTCTGGCAAACGATGATATCGCGCAGGCCAAACCCACGTTCGGTCTCCGGCGCACGATCCACCTGAACCGACTCAGACCCAAGCGCGCCTAGGTCCGCCATCATCTCCTCATAGTTGGAGACTTTCTCCGACAAAGGTTCGGGGTTTTGGCGTTTGATCTTTTCCTCAAACGACCCCCGTCGGTCCTCAACACCCAAATAGGCTGCCAATCCGTTCATCACATCAGCCGACTTGAGATCCTCAAACCGTAACTCGAACGCGGATTGACCGGCCTCCTGAAGCCCACGCCGAAGCGCAGTCTCATAGGTCGCCAGATCAGCAAGATAAGCGCGATACTCAGACCCATCGTAATGCACCGTTTCGGTCCGGCGTTTCGGCGCATTTCCCAAAATCCATTGGTCCGTCGCCAGAGCAATCTGGAGAGACACAAAACTGTCCAAAGGCCTGCGCCTGAGGATAATCTTGGCACATTCCGGGTCCTTTAGACTGGCCTCAAACACACGCGGATCATGGCCTTGAAAAATCCGGAACCCCGGCAAGCTGTCACCGGATTTGTTCACCATTTTGTTGATCAACTTGGACGGATCAGCCTCCCGCGTGGCCAGATCGACCCCCAGAAGTTCTTCCTGCCCAGCCTTACCGATGAAGGCCGGATTGAACGCCTCACCATGGCAGGTGATCCCGTCATATTGGTTGAGATTGCGCTCCAATAGGTTGGAGCCCGTGCGCATGGCTCCAAATATCGCAAAATACTTGAAACCCGACGCGTTCATCCGAGCGCGGACTTACTGTGCAATTGGGCGGCAACCACCTCGTGCGGGAGTGCAAAAGGCAACGGTCCAAAGCGGGACGTATCAACACCCAAAGCGTTCAATTCACCAAGGAAATCACGAAGCCCTGAGAAATCACGCAACCGCAAGTTCGCCATGGGCCGCAAGTCCACTTCCGGGCGCAGATTATGCTGAATTCCAGAAAGATGCGCATCCGGATCGCTCATCAAATCAGCAAAGCTGATGGAATGAACTTCGCTTCGGCCAGATTTAACAATTTCCCGCTCAAACATGGTCTCAAGCGCCATCAGTCGTTGCGCCTGACGTTTGAGAACTTTGGGGTCGCGAATGCCACGAGCAAACAACTCCAGAACCCATCCACCCTGCAAGACAAACAACTGCGCATTGGGATCATTGATCACAAACTCGGACATGCGCTGGCTGTCACTATGCTCGATCATCATCGAGTGGTGACGTTCGGAGGAATTCCACAAAAGATTACACAAAAACTGCTCTGGATTATGGTCGCGAATGCCCGGATTTGCTGCGATCCCGCCGGGCATTTCCACCCGATGTTCGGCAAATTGCACCGCATTTTTCTTGAAAAGCCGCCCATGGGCCAGAGTGCCCGTGGTCTTCCCGAGCCAATGCTCGAACCCTTCATAGATATGAGAAAAGCCGACAAACGCCGCATATTGGCGCGCGGTGGACGGCTGGCGCTCATAAACCGCCGCAGGAAAACGCCCGACAGTCAAACGCCCTTTGCGCCCTTCGCAACGACGCGTGCGTGCGCGATCAAACAGCAAATCCAACCCGAAATCGGCCTCCAAAGACCGCGTCTTGGCTTTGCGTTTCTTCGTGAGGAACCGACGATAGAGCTTATCCGCCCCATGCCAAACCTTACGGGCAAAGAAGTGGTCCGTTTGCGCCAACATATCCGCATGATCATCATAAAACAGATGCGGTTTTCCCTGATCGTCAAACCGCGACAGGGTTAAAGAGCGGCACACCAAGTCCTTCGAGTGCTTTTGCGCCAGAGTAGGCATGTAACCCTCATCCGGAATCCAGCATTTGGCAAAATAGCGATCATACTCCGCCCGATCCGGGTCGTTCAAAATGGCCTTCAATGTCCGCTTGGACAGACACCACCATTGCGATCCCAAATGCGGCTCAATGCCGGCTGGAATTTTGCGCGACACGCCAAGCTTGCGTTGCAACTCGACACTGGCATCAAACAACAACCGCTGCCGCGTCCAGCTGAACGGAAAATAAAGCGAGAACCGCTCATGCCCAAGTCCATCAACAACCCAATTGTCGTCCTGCGCCGGAAAGCTCTCCACGTAATCGCGACCCGGTTGGTCTGCGAGAAACGCGCTCAACTCTTTGATCGGGCGCACCGGAAGACAAGAGCCGCTGATCTGAATGACATGGGAGACATTTGACCAGCGATCCAGAAGCGCTTGCGCCGCATTCATGCCAGCCGCCACCAAGGAGAAACGGCCCCACTCACAAGAGACCCGCTCACAAAATTCGATATGGGCGTTTTTCGCGAGCCCGTCGCGCAGATCTTCAAAGGCAGACGTGTTGGTTGAGGCATCCACATGGATCATCACCTTCACATGGCGCGACGCGATAGCCTTCGCCATCGCACGCGTGCGGTGCAGATGCTCATGCGCCAGTATGACAACCCCGATAGTCACAACCTAGAAACCCTCATATCCAATTCCCCGAAGACATCAGGCCAAGCTCTTCAAGCTGCCGCCAGTCCACAAATTTCGTCGAAGTTTCAGACCACAGTCGTGTCCCCGTACCAATCTTTTTTGAATAAGCATGGTACTCACGACTTGCGGCGTAGTGCTGTTTACGACCCAGCTCTTCGACGGCCTTGTCCTTTAATATATCCAGGAATTTGGCATGAAGGAGGCAGCCACTGGCCTTCTCTCCACCCCATTCGTCGTAGACAAGATTGAGGCCTCTGGGCAACAAATTATGGGTCGAAGAGACGTAAACAAAGCCTTTTTGCCACTTTACGAGTGGTATTTTGTTCAAAGCCGGTGCCCGCTCAGGGTCGTCCTCAAAGAAGATACGCTGGCGCGGACCCCCTTGGACCCACAAATTGCCATATTTCTTATTGCGACTCATGGTGTAATTGCCCGCGTCAAAATACTCGAGCTTCTTGATCGGATCAGTGCCCGGGCGGTAGGGCGTTTTCTCAACAGGACGTTGTGAGTACATGTCCAGAAGAATAGCACCGAAAGACTTAACAGAAGATGCATCCAGCCAGTCGGTCAGGGCATTTAAATTCCGCGTATCGCAATGGGGAAACACGAAAAACTCGTCCACATCCACAACCAGCGTCCAATGGCCCGCACCATATTTTCCAAGCAGGTAGTTCAGCCAGTCAACGCCAAAACGCGACCGCTTATAACTGCCATCAGTGCGCCAGATCGAGACATCCGGTTGCGCCTCCAGATACTCACCCGAGCCGTCGTCACTGTCATTGTCCACGAACACAAATTTCGAGACGCCCAGATTACGATAGTACTTTAGAAAGTAAGCCAGCCTTGGCATTTCATTGCGCACAACCGTGAACAGCAGAATGTCTTTGGGCTTGATGTCACCTGTGCGATCCACATGGGATTGCAACTCCCGCCCCTTTCGGAACGATCGAATACGCCGCCGCCGCCGCTCCCAGCGCAGCTGATAGGATCGTAATGCGCCCATATCCGCGTCGTCTCACCCTACAAGGTTTACCTAGCTGATCGCTCAAAGATACTGCTCAAGCCTCGCAAAATGGTCGATCCACTTTGGAGTATCAAACAATGGTAAATCTTTGGTGTCGTCCGCCGGAAGTCCCTGTTTTGCCTGCTCATTTATTATTTTTTTCCAAATGCTAACATCAAAAGGGTCCAAGTAAAGTGTATGGCTTCCCCCCAACTCGCGAAACACCGGTATATCCGACGCAATTGTTGGGGTGCGTGCTAAAATTGCCTCTAATAAAGGGAGGCCGTAGCCCTCGGTGAGTGAAGGGAACAGCAATGCCCGCGCGCCCCTCAGGTAAGAGGCGACCTCAAGATCGCTCAGAGACCCATGCTCAAACACATCCCGACCCATCATGGGGGAGCTATCGAGAACCCCGAACACCTCTTCATTCAGCCAGCCACGCCGCCCGATGATATGAAGAATGGGCCGCTCGGCCTCCGGGATACCCTGAAACCCCGTCCAGACCTCCAAAAGGAGCGCATGGTTTTTGCGCGGCTCAATGGTCCCAAGCACCACAAAATAGGGGCGCTCCGAGTGAAACGGACGCGCGTCGGCCAGCGGTTCAACGCCAAGAGGATTGCTGATGATCTCAGGACGCGCACCCCATTTGCCAAACCAATGCGCCACCCGCCCTTTGGTATGCTCCGAATTGCTCACAATCAGATCTGCCGCACCGGACAGAGCTCGCATGCGCTTTTCAAACCGTGTCACCGAAGCGCTGGTCTGAAATTGAGGATCATCCATAGGGATCATGTCATGGACCATCCCGATGATCTTCTCCGCTCCGGCCTTTCGCACAGCGCCAAGCCAAGCCTCGCTCAGATGGGTATGCCCCACGTTAAGATAGGTAAACGCTTTGGGAAAAGGACTGGCCCGAAGGCCAAGCCGCTGGCCGATCCCTCTCAGAAGCCCCAGTTTGTAGCGCTGCCTCGCCCCTTGATCTCCCGCCAAAACAGAGGCGAACACCGCCTTCATCTCAACCCGATCCATCAGCCGATAGCCACGCCCCGCCTTACAGACAAAAAGCACATCGCGCGAGGCGTTCAGAAAATGGGAGACATAGGCCCGCTCAACCCGATCAATTCCGGTCGGGGTCGCAATGGATTTGGGAGACAGCGTTCTTGTGACATCAAGAACAACTGGGTTCATCGCTCGTAATGACCCGTCTGATGCCAGCGATATGCATCCTCGATCATCCGCTTGAGATTGGAGCGATCAGCCTTCCAGCCCAGCTTCTCAAATGCCAATTTCGAGCCACAAACCAGCGAGGCCGGATCGCCTGCACGCCGCGGTGCATCGCTGGCGGGAACCGGTTTGCCAGTCACCTCGGCCGCCGCCTCCATAACCTCACGCACGGTAAATCCGTCGCCAGTTCCAAGGGTCAGAACCGGCACACGCTCGTCGCGCTCCAGATACTCGAGCCCCAGAACATGCGCATCGGCCAAATCCTCAACATGCACATAATCGCGCACACAGGTGCCGTCACGGGTCGGATAGTCCTGCCCGAACACGGACAAAGCGTCCCGTTTGCCCTCAATGGCATCAAGAATAAGCGGGATCAGATGGGTCTCGGGGCGATGGTGCTCGCCAATTCTGGCCTGATCATCGCCACCCGCCACATTGAAATAGCGAAACGCCAAATGGCGAATGCCAAAGGCCACACCATAATCATGCAGCATATGCTCCACGGCAAATTTCGAAGACGCATAAGGCGAAGCAGGCGCAAACCCTGAGGTCTCGTCCAGCATCACCCCGTCTTGATCCCCATTGACCGCACAGGTCGAGGAGAAAACGATCTTATGAACACTCGCGGCAACCATGGCATCCAGCAGCGACATGGAGCCGTTAACGTTGTTCTTCCAGTAATTGTCAGGCTCTTGAACGGATGGACCAACCTCGATGAGCGCTGCGAAATGCATCACCGCATCGGGGCGATGCTTTTTCATAACATCTATCAAACGATCCGTATCCAGGAGGTCGCCCTCTTCGAGCGGCCCGAACTGAACCGCATCACGCCAGCCGTTTTTGAGATTGTCATAGGTGACAGGCGTATGACCCGCCGCCGCCAAAGCTTTGCAGGCGTGCGAGCCTATGTAACCCGCACCGCCAGTAACCAAAATAACTGCCAAATCAGACCTAACTGGGTGTCGTTAAAACTGGCCGCAGTTTACTCAGCAGCCTTCCCGAGAGCAACAATGTCATTGAGGAAATGCAAGAATTCGTCGCGCAACTCGTCACGCGCCAGACCAAAGGCCACAGTCGCTTGCAAGTAACCTGCCTTAGAACCGCAGTCATAACGCTGGCCGTCGAAACGGAACCCGTAAACGCCGGACTTGTTGATCTCTTTGGCAATCGCATCAGTGAGCTGGATTTCTCCGCCAGCACCGGTTGAATGAGAATCAAGGTTCTTCAGAACATCAGGCGTCAGAATATAACGACCGATCACCGCGAGGTTCGACGGAGCGTCCTCTGCAGCTGGCTTTTCAACCATATCCTTCACAGACACCAAGGCGCCCATGTCTTCCTTAATATCAAGAACACCGTAAGAGGATGTCATCTCGCGCGGCACTTCCATGGAGGCAACCATATTGCCGCCGGTCTGCGCGTAAGCCTCAACCATCTGCTGGAGACACGGCTTCTGGGACGCAATCACATCATCAGGCAGGATCACCGCAAACGGCTCATTGCCAAGCAGACGACGCGCACACCAAACGGCGTGACCAAGGCCCAAAGCCTCTTTCTGACGGATATAGGCAATCGCACCACTATCCATGTCAGTGTCTTTAAGGACATTCAAAAGTCCGGTTTTGTTTTTGGCCTTCAACGTGGCTTCCAAAATCGGAGCACTGTCGAAGTAATCCTCAAGCGCACCTTTACCGCGCGAGGTCACAAAGATGAATTCTTCAATCCCGGCTGCGCGGGCTTCGTCAATTGCGTATTGGATGAGGGGGCGATCAACCAGAGACATGATCTCTTTTGGGATCGACTTGGTGGCGGGCAAAAATCTGGTACCCAGACCAGCTACAGGAAACACAGCTTTGGTTACTTTACGTGACATCGACATTAAGGCGGCCCCTTATCAAAATTTTACGCAACTTTACCCAGCAGGTGATAACAGAATTCTGAGTAAAATCTCTGTTAGTTTTGCGACTCTCAGTTCTCCACTCTTTCCAGTGTGATATCCGCAACAAGTATTATAGACGAAGCATCTTCTATCCACTTAGTTAACGGCGGTATTCTTAGCACACCTTTAGATTGAGTTCAAAGCTACCTGCAAATCACGCTGCATCGCAACACGAAACGCCTCTTTTTTAATGCGCTGCATTAAATTTGTGCAGCGAAGCAAAGGCCCGCTTCTTGCGTCCCGCCCGTAAATTCCACCCCGATGCACCCAATATCCGTCATCGGTAAAGCGGACCGTCAGCATGGTTGCCGTGTAGCTAAACTCAAAGACTGTGACCGGCTGGTTTTCGCGACTTAGCGCGCGTGCTTTTGCGTGGGTTCGGCGTCTGTTTAAGAGGGTCGTTGTCAGAAGCGTGGGTGCCGGAAGCTCATCAGCGTCGCAATATCGTTTAAAATCCCGCTCAGCCTTATGGAGAGAGCGCAATCTCGGCACACGCCCCGCCCCTTCCACAAACCCCTCCTCTAAACTGTCGAGCAAACCACCCACTTTAGATGGCGGCAAAAGACCCAGATCAAGGGCGCGTATAAGTCGCATCCGTTGATCTTTTCGAAACCCGTCAAGCTCTTCTGGCACCTGTTCAGGATCAGCGAACCGCTTGCAGAAATAAGCCTTGGAGGCCCCGATTTCCTTAAGCGATTTGGGCACCCGCTCGGACGTGCGATAAGCACTCCCCGCATAACCATGATGCACTTCCGCATCCGGAATGATCACCGCGGACCAGCCCTTTTGGACAAGCCGCCAGTTGAGATCGGTCTCATCAAGGAAGAACTTATAGGCCTCATCAAAACCGGTGTCCGCCAATGCGCTCGCACGAAACGCACAATTGGTTCCAACTGTTTTTAAAACGCGATCCGGTCGCGACGGGGCCGTAATCCGGTCCTTTTCAAACGCCAGAGGCCAGTCATTGCCAAAGCAATCCACCTCCTGAGGGCCCCATTGAAAGGAGACACCATTGCGCCCGCGAACCAATCCGCCAACAGCCCCGACCTCTGGATCTTCAAAAGGCGCAATCAAGCGCTCCAACCACAAGGCTTCGGGCACCGCGTCATCATCCAGAAACGCGATCAATTCCCCTTGGGCCTGAGACACACCCAAATTGCGAGCCGCCGAAACATTGGCCTCCTCAAAGGACACCAAATGCGTCTTTGCAATCTCAGGGAACCGCTCGGAAATCAAATCCGCCTGATTGCTCACGACAATCACTTCGAAATTGCGGAAGGTCTGAAAGGCCAAAGCCTTTAAAGCGCGACCAAGTTCAACCATCCGATCATGGTTGGGAATAATAACCGAGACGAGAGGTAGGGAATCGCTCAATTAATCCCCTGTTCCTTCATAATGCCCTCAATCCGCGCCACATCGACCGGATTGTTCAGCTCCCAAAAATCCCGCCCCTTGGCGTCAACTTCTACGCATTGCACAGGCACCCCGTTCTCCATGAACCGAAGCTGCTCAAGACCTTCCCAAGCCTCCAACTTCCCCTCACCCCAACCGGAGTAAGTGGCCAAAGCATCAGGGCGATAAGCATAAACGCCAACATGGTGAAACACCGGACAAGTCTCCGCTTCAGAAAACGTGCGGCCAGTGTAAGGGAGAACTTCTTTGGAAAAGTATAACGCCCGCGAAGAATTATCGAAAACAGCCGTGGTTCCGCCGACCCGATCATTCGCGCGATCCTCCACAAACCCCGCATGGGCCTTGGCATCACAGCGCAACACAGGGGTGGCCACGTGAACGCCCGGCGTCATGCCCTCGATCAAAGCCTCAACAAACCAAGGCGGGGTCAAAGGCGCATCGCCCTGCAAATTCACCACAATCTCAGCGTCCGAACCCAGATTGGAATAGGCCTCCGCACAGCGCTCGGTCCCGTTCCGGCAAGCCTCCGAGGTCATTACAACCTCAGCCCCGAAACCCTCAGCCGCATCCGAAATCCGCGTATCATCCGTGGCCACAACAACGCGGTGATCCCCAGACACAGACATAGCCGCATCCCAACTCCGCTCGATCAAGGACTTCGACACTCCCGAAGCTCCGGTCAATTCAACCAGAGGCTTTCCGGGATACCGGCTCGACGCAAACCGCGCAGGAATAACGATCAGAGCCATTATGCAGGCTTCAGATCCACACCAGGCGCATAGGCAATAAAGAACGGATTGGCATAATCCTCTTTCCCGTAAACCAGCGGAGAGTGATCATCAAAACGAACCACAGCACCACCAGCACCATTTAGAACCGCATGACCCGCTGCCGTGTCCCACTCCATGGTGCGACCAACGCGAGGATAAAGATCCGCCTCACCCGACGCCACAAGACAGAACTTCAAGGAGGAGCCAGCCGACTGGAAAGCGCCAACCTTATACTTGGCAATATAATCATCCGTTGCCTGATCACGGTGCGATTTGGAGGCAACAACCGTCAGCTCCTCACCGGGCGTGGTCACGGACATAGGTTTGGTCTCGCCAATATCGTCCCCGAACGGGCCGGTTTCTTCAACCGATTGACCAGACGCATCCGTCCAGAACATCCGTTCCCGCGCAGGCGCATAAACCACACCGCGCGTTGGCACACCGTTTTCCACCAGCGCAATATTCACCGTGAAATCGCCACGACGGTTGATGAACTC
>CAZXRG010000042.1:0-18505 GCA_964642935.1 uncultured Rhodobacterales bacterium
ACATCCGGTTCGATCAGCGCGTTCATCTTCGCCCAAATCCGCGCAGGGCGACCAGCACGGGCATGATCGGCCTCAGCTTTCGTCATCTCCAATATGCGGCTCTTTAAGGTGAGCGGCGCTATGGCGAGGTTTTCCAGACCATCGGGCTGGGCGTAGCCGGACACATAATTGAAGATTTTCGCCGCATCCCGCCCAAGGGCCGGATCGCAGGTGAAAAGGGAGAGGTCCGTATAGAAATTCGCGGTGATCGGATGGTAGTTTCCGGTGCCAAAATGCGTATAGGTGCGCAAAACGTCACCCTCACGTCGCACCACGGCAGAGATTTTCGCGTGGGTTTTCCAATCCACAAACCCGTAAATCACCTGCGCACCGGCCCGCTCCAACCGTCGCGACTGCCGGATATTGGCCGCCTCGTCAAATCGCGCCTTCAACTCCACAAGAGCCGTGACCGACTTGCCCCCTTCAGCCGCCTCACACAAAGCCGAGACAATCGAGGATTGGTTCGAGGTGCGGTAAAGCGTCTGTTTGATGGCCAGCACATCAGGATCACGCGCGGCTTGGGTGAGGAATTGCACCACCGTATCGAAGGTCTCATAGGGGTGATGAAGCAGCATATCCTTATGGCGGATGGCCGCGAATATATCCCCGTCGTGGTCCAACACGCGTTCGGGCACACGCGGACGGTAGGGCTTGAACAGCAGGTCACCGCGCTCGGGCACCGTAATCTCGGAGACATCCGCCACACCGATCAGCCCGTCCACGGTCACAACCTCGGAACTTTCCGCCTCCAGTTCCTCGAAAATCTTGTCGCGAATGCCCGTGCCCGCGCCTGAGGAAAACTCAAGCCGGATCACCACACCGCGCCGCCGCCGCTTAAGCGCGGTTTCAAACTCGCGCACCAAATCCTCGGCCTCTTCCTCAACCTCCAGATCACTGTCGCGCAACAGGCGGAAGGCACAGGCGGATTTGATCTCATAGCCCGGAAAAATCCGCGGCACGAAAAGTTCCATAAGGGCTTCAAGGGGCAAAAAACGCACCTTCCCCTTGGCCGTATCATCCAGCCGGATAAACCGGGGCAACTGATGGGGGACCGGTAAAAGAGCCTCCAAGAGCCGCCCGTCCGCGCCCCGCTCCAACTCCAGCGCCAAAGCAAACTCGCCATTTGGAATGAACGGGAACGGATGGGCGGGATCAATGGCAATGGG
The DNA here is from genome assembly GCA_964642935.1 of uncultured Rhodobacterales bacterium. Classification (GTDB taxonomy): domain Bacteria; phylum Pseudomonadota; class Alphaproteobacteria; order Rhodobacterales; family Rhodobacteraceae; genus CAKZTM01. The sequence continues at coordinate 1,206 of CAZXRG010000042.1, forward strand.
CGTGAGCACCGGAAAGATCTGCTCCATGAACATCTCTTCGATCTTGTCCATCTCGCGTTTTTTCAGTTCAGCCAAACTGAGAATTTCGATCCGTTCCTTGGCCAGTTCGCCCACCAGATCGCTCCACACGGTCTGTTGGCGATCCAGAACGTCTTTCGCAGAGCGGGAAATCGCATCCAGTTGCTCCTGCGCGCTCAGCCCATCAATGGAGAGCTTGCGCACACCGTGGCGCACAAGGGACTGCAAAGCCGCCACGCGCACCGAAAAGAACTCGTCCAGATTACTGCCGGAAATGCCCAAAAACCGAAGCCGCTCCAAAAGCGGCACGGAAGTATTCTCCGCCTCTTCCAAAACCCGCAAATCAAATTCGAGCCATGACAGCTCACGATTGATGAACCGCTCTTGTTTGCTCAGCTTTGCAGGCGCACCGGCCTTGGTCACAGGCAAACGGTGATGCAGGAAATCCGCTTCTATCATGGGCGTTTTATCGGGCAGTTCTGCAACCAATTTATGACATCCAATTTAAAAGGCGCTTCGGGCAAAGGCCCGTTCAGACACCATCGTTCAAAATACGCCCGGCAAATTTGACCGTGATCGGTTTGCGCTCGCGCAAGGACGCCTCATCAAGTCGCGCCACCATACGCGCCGCCTCAAGAAACGAGCGATCAATTCGGGTTGTTAAATATGTAATCACTTCGGGCGGCACGTTCAATTGGCGATCGTCAAACAGCTTTACCATGACAGCCGTTAAAAGAGCGTCATCAGGCGCACCCAATCGCGCCACGTCTGCCGCAAACACCCGAGAGGCCAGATCAGGCAGGGTCAACCCCCAAAGCTGGGGCACATCCTGACCGCTCAGCAACAGCGAGAAACCCTCCCCCAAAACGCGGTTGTGGAGATGAAACAGCGCTTCTTCGACCTCCGCCTTACCGGCGATCCGATCCACATCCTCGACCACCACATGGCCGTCGGTCTCCGCCGTCAATTCATCGGTTGATAGGATCGTGGCACCACAGAGCTCCGCCCAAACGGCTGCAAGATGGCTCTTACCGGAGCTTTCTGGCCCGATCAGTACCATCTTTCCACCGGCCCAATTCTCCCAAGCCTCAATCTGTTTGAGGGCGAGCGCGTTGGACGGAGATACAAAAAAGCTGTCGCGCCCGCGTGCCGTGCGCACGGGCAAATCCATCAGCAGTTGGCGTTTGCTCATTCAGCCGCGTCCTCGTCGGGCATGTCTTTCCCGATGATCCCGCCATAAAGGCGTCCGTTGAGGTATTCACCCAAGGCAAACCGCGCCAGAACACCGATGGCCGCAGCGGCCGGAACCGCGATGAGCAGGCCGAAAAAGCCGAACATCACGCCAAAGCCCGATAGTGCAAACATCAGCCAGACCGGGTGGAGACCCACAGAACTGCCCACCAGTTTCGGGGTGAGGATATTGCCCTCGATGAACTGGCCGATGGCAAAGACCATGGCGACTGCGAAAATCCAGAACCACTCTCCCCAGAACTGGAAGATGGCCAGACCAAGCGCCAGTGCGCCGCCAAGGATCGAGCCCACATAGGGGATGAAGGAGATCAATCCGGCGAAAAGGCCGACAAAAGCTCCGAACTCAAGCCCGATCAGCATCAATCCGATGGCATAAAACGTGCCCAAAAAGCCCATGACGGTGATCTGCCCGCGCATGAACGCAGCCATAGCATCATCCATCTGACGGCCAAGCTTGCGCACGGTATGCACATGATCGCGGGGCACCCAACTGTCGATCTTGGCGACCATATTGTCCCAATCCAAAAGCAGGTAAAACGCCACCACAGGGGAGACCACAATCAAAATCACAAAGTCCAAGAGCTTCAAGGTGGAGCTGAGAACCGTATTCAAAAGCGTCAGCCCGCTCTCCTGAATTTTGCTGCGCACCTGCGCCGCTGCATCAGAAAAGACCGAGCCTTCTTGCATGGCCGCAGGGAAACGCTCCAAAAGCCAAAGCCGGAAGGCCTCGATAATGCCCGGAGCCGCTTCTGCCAAAGATTGCGCCTGTCCCAATAGGAAAGGGGCGAGGATCAGTACGACCAAAAGAAACGCGATGAGCACGAAAAACGTGATGATCCCCGTAGCCATGGCCCGAGAACAGCCCCAGGATTCCAGCTTATCGGCCATAGGATCAAGGATATAGGCCAGTCCGGCCCCCACCAGAAACGGCGTCAAAGCAGAGCCCAGAAAGTAGAAAACCGCCATCAGAACGATAAAGCCGATGCCCCAATAGCGGAACTGTTGCCCAACACTTAAAGCCACTTAAAGCGCTCCCTTGATACCGGTGGACTTCATCAGGTCCATCACGTCACTCCTGTCCATTGGCTCAGAGATAAGGTCTCGCGGGGATAAACCCAAGTGGAGATGCGCAAAACTCACCAAAGCCCGCTCAATGGGGTAGGAGCCATGTGACTGCATCCGCTCTAAAGGCGTGCCGTCCCATGTGAACATCTGCGCGATCTCGGCCTCGTCCATCATCCCCAAAGCGACCACATCGCAAATGCCCTCCATGATCCATTTGGGCAGGCGGTGGTACTCAATGGGCCCCGTCAACTCGCCAATGCGAAGATGGGTGAACTCATGGACCAGATAATAGGTGAGGGTGCGCGGAGGGGTGACCCGATAGGCGTCTTTGATGAGCACGTCGCTCGCAACATCCGCGCCACTCAGATAGGCTTCTCGCTTGGCAAACGGATAGTAAGTGACGCCGCCCGCTTTGGGGACCGACGCGAAAAAGAGCTTGGTGCGCCAACTGTTGTTGGTATCAAAGGCTTTATACGACCGCTCGGGCGCACCCAAAGGACTGTCGGCAAGGATCATCGCGGCCTTGGCAAGCGCTTGATCGGCAGAGGCTTCGTCAATGGGATCAACCGCACTCCACGTCAGGCCATGGCCGGAATAGCTGTGCTCAAAGAAAGGCTCTGGATTGGCATAAAGCGCCCAAGCGGCTCCGTTGATGAGGAACACAAAACCGATCCCGATTTTGATCAACACCCAAAGACGTCTCACGCGAATTGCTCCCGAATGAGCCGTTCCTCCAACCCGTGTCCGGGATCAAACAACAGGCGATGGGCAATTTGGGTTTCAATGCAGATTTCCACCCGATGCACCAGCCGTACCTCTTGACTGTCCGCCACCGCTGAGACGGGTCTTTTCTCCGGATTAATCACCTCAAAGGTCACAACCGCTGTTTTGGGCAGCAAAGCGCCCCGCCACCGACGCGGCCTGAACGCGGCCATCGCTGTTAAAGCCAGAACATCCGCCCCTATGGGCAGGATCGGGCCGTGGGCAGAATAATTATACGCGGTTGATCCCGCAGGCGTGGCCACCAAAGCCCCGTCACAGACCAGCTCCTTCATGCGCTCTTTTCCGTCCACCAGAATGCGCAGCTTGGCCGCTTGGGGACCGGCCCGCAGAAGCGAGACCTCGTTGATCGCCAAAGCTTCCTCGATATAGCCATCAGGCCGCGTGGCCCGCATGCGCAAGGGATTGGTCTCGGTCTCCTCGGCTCGGTTCAGCCGATCCATCAAACCATCCTCGGAATAATCATTCATCAAAAACCCGACCGTGCCCCGATGCATCCCGTAAACCGGCACATTCAGCTCTTGGGTCTCATGGAGCGTGGTCAGCATGAAGCCGTCCCCCCCAAGGGCAACAATCACCTCTGCATCCTCAGCATGCGTGTTCCCATAGCGGTTTTCCATGGCCCGAAGACTGGCTTGAGCCGCAGGGCTGGAACTGGCCCGAAAACAGATGCGTTCAAAATCGGCCAAAGCCAATAACTCCCGATGAATTGAGCATTAACTTTCACCTAAAACCAATGGGGATGACAAGGCCGGATCTTTTAAGCCTGCGCAAGTGTCGCATATGTCCAATTCCGCCTTGAATTTTGCGCCCCAGACAGCATAAGGAGCCCAGTTTTGTAATTTTGGAGACGGCCATGACCAGTACTTCCCGCGACTCCGGCTTTTTCACGGAAGCTTTGTCCTCACGCGACCCCGAGTTGTTTGCCTCAATCACAGGCGAATTGACCCGCCAGCGCGACGAGATCGAATTGATCGCGTCCGAGAACATTGTGTCCGCAGCCGTGATGGAAGCCCAAGGCTCGGTCATGACCAATAAATATGCCGAAGGCTATCCGGGGCGTCGCTATTATGGCGGTTGCGACTGGGTTGATGTGGCCGAGAACCTCGCCATTGAACGCGCCAAGGAGCTGTTCGGTGTCGGTTTCGCCAACGTCCAGCCAAACTCCGGCTCTCAAGCCAATCAGGGCGTCTTCACCGCTTTGATCAAGCCCGGTGACACGATTTTGGGTATGGATCTGGCCTCCGGTGGCCACCTTACCCACGGAGCGCGTCCCAACCAGTCGGGTAAATGGTTCAACGCCGTCCATTACGGTGTGCGCGAAGAGGACAATCTTCTGGATTACGACCAGATGGCCAGCCTGGCCCGTGAGCACAAACCCCAATTGATCATCGCTGGTGGTTCAGCCGTTCCGCGCCAGATCGATTTTGCCAAGTTCCGCGAAGTGGCCGATGAGGTCGGTGCCTATCTTCTGGTGGACATGGCCCATTTTGCAGGTCTGGTTGCCGCAGGCGAGCATCCCTCCCCATTCCCGCACGCCCATGTGGCAACAACCACCACCCATAAGACCCTACGCGGTCCGCGCGGTGGCATGATCCTGACCAACGATGAGGCTCTGGCCAAAAAGTTCAACTCCGCCATCTTCCCGGGCATCCAAGGCGGTCCATTGATGCATGTGATTGCCGGTAAAGCGGTCGCCTTCGGTGAGGCCCTGCGTCCCGAGTTCAAAACCTACCAGCAGCAGGTGATCAAAAACGCCCAGACTTTGGCGGCGACCTTGATCAAAGGCGGTCTGGATATCGTCACCAAAGGCACGGACACCCATGTGATGCTGGTCGATTTGCGCCCCAAAGGCGTGAAAGGCAATGCGACCGAGAAGGCTCTGGGCCGCGCCCATATCACCTGCAACAAAAACGGCATCCCGTTTGACCCTGAAAAGCCGATGGTCACATCCGGCATCCGCTTGGGCACCCCTGCGGGAACCACACGCGGTTTTGGTGAAGCGGAGTTTACCGAAGTGGGCGAAATGATCCTCGATGTGGTCCAAGGTCTTGCGGCCAACGGCGAAGAGGGCAACGCAGAGGTCGAGGCGGCTGTAAAAGCCCGCGCCACAGCACTCTGCGCACGCTTCCCGATCTACAGCTAAGCAAATTTGCGAAGTTAGATATTCTTGCAAGCGGTGAGACCCATCGCTTGCAAAACCCACCGAACGCTCGGTTAAGACGCCCAAACACCTTGCGGCGTCATATGCGTTTCACGCAGAAATCATATGCAAATCATACGCGGTTTTTGGGGTGCTTTGAGCGCGTTAACCATTAAGTTTTTATGGACTATTTGCGCCTCACACGGTGAGAAATCCCACAAAATCACTCCGTTAAGCCGCTCAAGTTACCTTTCGTTTACCAAGATTCCGCAGCATGTGCCCTGCGAGTGTTTGATTCTTTGAAGAAGGGTTTATTGATGTTTCCTGCTGCGCTGATCTTTAATGCTGATGGTACAATTTCCGAGACTGATGAAATCCACCGCCGCGCGTTTAACCTTTCGTTTCAAGACTTTAACCTCAGTTGGCATTGGAGCCAGTCGATCTATGCCCGCTTCATCAACACGTTGACATCACAGGGAAAAATCCTCTCCTTTGTGCAGCAATACCGACCCGAAGAAGCGTTCAAGCTCGAAGACGGGGCGCTTTTGAAGTCCATGATCGAGCGTAAAAACGAGCATTATCTCGATATGATCGAAGCAGGTGCGGCCACGCTCAGACCGGGCGTGTCACGTCTTATCAGGGAGGCGCGTATCGCGGGCGTAAAGCTCGGTCTGGTCAGCCTGTCGGGCCGTCGCGACTTTGAATGTGTGTTGCAAAATCATTTTGGCATTGGCGCATTATCCATGTTTGAATCGATCACAACGATCGAGGATATTGATATTTCAGACAATCCCCGCACCAATATGTCCGAAGTTTACGAAAAAACCTTGCAAAAACTTAGGGTTAATTCCGAACAGACCTTCACCATTGAAGCCCGTGAACCGGGAACGGAAGCGGCGCGAAACCTTGGGGTAAACGTCATCGCGACACCGGGGCTCTATACCTCCTCGGGGCGCTTTCAGGCGGCTGATCTGGTGCTTTCCGACCTTGGTCATCCGGCCGCCCCCTTCCAGATCATTCGCGGTCGGGCAGGGGCCCATCACTTCGTCTCGATCGAGGCTATGGGGGGATGGGGCAGACAACTTGCAGGTGCCGCCTGATCAGCTATCGAAGCGCACTTTCACATAAGATCCCGGAGCATCCTCAATTGCGCCTAGCGTTTGACCGGGAACACGTCCCTTCACTTTCTTGGAGGACTGCTTTGAAAGCCATGTGTCCCAATGAGGCCACCATGAACCGGCCGTGGTATCAGCCGCGCTTTTCCACTCTTCCAAGCTTTCGGGGGACAGATCACCATTCACCCAATACTGGTATTTCTCCAGTACAGGCGGGTTCACTACTCCTGCAATATGACCCGAGCCTGACAAGATAAACGTCACATCCGCCGAGCCCATTTGACGCGCCCCGCGATACACCGAAGTGGCAGGCGCAATATGATCCTCAACAGTCGCAACATGATAGACCGGACCCTTGATATCGCTCATTGAAATGGGCGCGCCCTTCACTTCAAAATCGCCCTGTACAAAGGCGTTCTTGAGGTAGCAGTTCTCCAGATAATGGTGATGCACCTGCGCAGGCATGGCCGTGCTGTCTGAGTTCCAATAGAGCAGATCAAACGGGAAGGGCTCTTTGCCAAGCATGTAGTTACTCACCACATAAGACCAAATTAAATCATTTGATCTCAATAGGTTAAACGCTTTTGCCATGGTGCGGGCAGGCAGGTAGCCCTTGTCCATCTGGCTGTCGACCAATTCCAACGTGTGCTCATCCACGAACACTTGCAACTCGCCTGCATCCTGAAAATCCAACTGGGCAGTAAAGAAAGTCGCCGATTTGACACGTCTATCATCCGCCTTGCCAAGATGCGCCATCAAGGTTCCGGTCAAAGTCCCGCCGATGCAGTAACTTGCGACATTCACCGACTTGGCTCCGGTCTCCTCGATCACCTTATCAATCGCTTGAGACGCCCCTTCAAACATGTAGCTGTCCCAAGTCTGATCCTTATGACGCTCGTCGGGATTGGCCCAAGAGATGATGAACACCGTGTGACCTTGGGCCACCAGCCATTTCATCATGGATTTCTTCTCATTGAGGTCGAGCACATAGTATTTGTTGATCCAAGGCGGGATCACCAGAAGCGGTGTCTCATGGACCTTATCCGTGCTCGGAGCATATTGGATCAGCTGTAAAATATCGTTTTCCCAGACCACTTTGCCCGGTGTCAGCGCCATGTTCTTGCCAACCTCAAACCCGTCCATGTCGGTCTGGCGGATCAGCAATTCCCCTTTGCCCCGCTTCATGTCTTCCAAAAACATCTCCGCCCCGCGCACCAGATTGCCGCCGTTTTCAGCCACCGTGGCCTCGATCACTTCGGGATTGAGGGAAAAGAAATTGGCCGGGTTCATAGCCTCTAGGAAATTACGCGTGGCAAATTCAACCTTCTTGCGATCCATCATATCAAGATCGCCATCCGTGCCCTCGACCAGATTTTGGGTCCACTCAGAGGTCAGAAGGTAGCTGCGTTTGATATATTCAAACAAAGCGTTTTCCGACCAGCTTGGATGCGCGAACCGTCGCCCACCTTCGGGACGTTTGGGTGGCTGCTCTACACTGGCCTCGCTGCCCAGCATTTTATTGGTGGCATCAGTCCAGATCGCCATCTGTCCGGTCCAATACTCCATGGAGGCCTTCATCAGCGCTTCGGGGTTTTGCGCAATCAGGCCAGAGAGATTTGCAAAAGCCGACATCAAGTTCATCGGATCGGGTTCGCCCAGTTTGTCGTCCGGGCGGTGGGTCTCGGAGTAGAGCGTCCAGATATCCTGACCGATATCCGTCAGACGTGCCATATTGGCGGCGAAAGCCTCCATATCCTGGGTTTCCGATATGCCGGTTTCTTCTGTTTTTAGAGCCATCTTTGTCCCCGATAAGACGCTTGGATCATTTGCAATCGCGTTGCCGTTGGAAATCCTGTTTAATTAACGTAGATTAACCCGACCCCATCACGCAACACTACTTAAAGGCTTGTGAAATTTGAGACAACAGGACCTGCTTGGCATTTGCACCTATTTGCTGCTCGCTTTTGTCGTCGCGAGCTGTTCGATGGCTCCGGACGTTCCAACCAGCAAGGCGGGTCCCGATGATGAGGCTTGGCCGTCGCTTTTGACGATTGGACAACTCTCAACGCTCACCGACGGTTTGGAAACGCGCCCTCCTGAGGTGAGCGAGGAAAACCGGACCTTGGCTGTAAGGTCTGCGGCTTTGCGGGCAAGAGCGGCTGCTCTTCGGGCCTCGGTTTTGAGCGATGCGGACCGGCGGCGTCTCACGCAGGCGACTGCGACACCGTAACCCTCTTGATATTTTGTTGCGTTTGGCGCAATTCTCCAGTCAAAATAAAATGAGAAGAGCACATGGCCGAAGAATTCCACCGCATCAAACGCCTTCCCCCTTACGTCTTTGCTGAAGTGAACCGGCTGAAGGCCGAGTATCGCGCCAATGGTGTGGACATCATCGACTTTGGCATGGGCAATCCGGACATGGATACCCCGTCTCATATTGTCGAGAAGCTGGTGGAGACCGTGCGAAAGCCGCGCACCCATCGGTATTCCTCCTCCAAGGGTATCGTTGGTCTGAGACGTGCGCAGGTCGGTTATTATGAGCGCCGTTTCGGGGTGAAGCTGGATGAAGAGACCGAAGTGATCGCCACACTCGGCTCGAAAGAAGGCTTGGCCAATCTGGCTATGGCGATTACTGCACCGGGTGATGTGATGCTGGTGCCAAACCCATCCTATCCGATCCACCCTTACGGGTTCATGATTGCGGGCGGGACGTTGCGCCATATCCAAACGCTTTATAACGGTGTGTTTGATCCTGAAGAATACATGCGCAGTCTTGAGCGGGCGGTTGTTCACTCGGTGCCAAAACCCACGGCTGTTGTGGTGAGTTTTCCGTCTAATCCGACGGCGCAGTTATGTGATCTGGATTTCTACAAAGAACTGGTCGCATTTGCCAAGAAACACCAGATTTGGGTGCTCTCGGATCTGGCCTATTCGGAAATGTATTACGACGACAATCCACCGCCTTCGATCCTGCAAGTGGAGGGGGCCAAGGAGATTTCGGTTGAGTTTACGTCCCTGTCCAAAACATTCGCAATGCCCGGATGGCGCATGGGATTTGCGGTGGGCAACGAGCGTCTGATCGCGGCGTTGGCGCGGATCAAATCCTATCTTGATTACGGAGCTTTCACACCGATCCAAGTGGCAGCGGCCTCCGCGTTGAACGGCCCCACCGATTGCATCGAGGAAATTCGCCAGACCTACAAGTCGCGCCGGGATGCTTTGGTGGACTCCATGAGCCGGGCTGGTTGGGATATTCCACCTCCCCCTGCGACGATGTTCGCTTGGGCGCCTATTCCTGAGCGGTTCCACAATCTGGGCTCCATGGCGTTTTCAAAAATTCTGCTCAAAGAAGCGGGTGTTGCGGTGTCTCCGGGCGTCGGCTTTGGCGAGTATGGTGAGGGGTATGTGCGCATAGGCCTCGTGGAAAATGAGCAACGCATTCGCCAAGCGGCGCGCGGTGTGAAGCAGGTGCTTGAGAATGCCGATGCAATCTTGAGCGCTTTTGATCCAGAAGACGTTCTATGAGCGAGACTTGGGATTTTGATCGCCAGAAATCGGAAACAATCGACACTCTAAAGGACCTCAAGGACAATCAGGGCGTGCCCACGGGGGCCGAAACGATTGTGACCCTTGATATCTTTCTCACCCCCGGTGAAGCGGCCGATGAGGAAGCACTAGAGCGTGCATTGGCCATGTTCGGTTACGCCGGTGACCCCAATGAGGCAGATGAGGGCGGGCCAAGTTACGTGGTGTCCATTCCTGATGTGGCTTTGAGTGCAGAGGATATCTGGCTTCACGAAGAGCGGGTTTCAAAGATTGCGGTTGCGCGTGGCTATACGCCCGATGGCTGGGGATTTTTCGAACCTTAAGGCGTCGAAATCTCTTTGCATTCCCTAACGTCAACAGGATTTTTCTTGCTTACCTTTACGTCAACGTTAGGCTTCTTTATAGCAGCTCCCAACCGCTGTTCTCTTTCCCCCCATTTGAGAGCACCCCAACGGGTTGTTTCAGCGGTTATATAAATGGTGCTGGCCGAATGAAGAGTCCTAACCAGCCTTGAGACTGCGTATGTCGTCACACACATTACGCCGATGCGTCGTTGCACCATTGCGAAGGGATGGGCCATGCACCTAATCAGGTCCATCCCTTTACACCCCAACACCGCGCCTTGCGTTTGTGTGGCATACAATGCGCCGTGATCGGTTTGCACAGGTCCGATAACTCCCCTAACAGAATGACATGATCCGCGATCTTTCATTCCAAGCCGTCTTTATTGGCATCCTGACCGCTTTCGTGGGCTTTGCGAGCTCTTTTGCGGTTGTTCTACAAGGGTTGCGCGGGGCAGGCGCGAGCGAGGCGCAGGCCGCATCCGGTCTGATGGCTGTGGCCGTGTCCATGGGACTGTGTGCCATTATCCTTTCGATCAAAGACCGCAATCCCGTGTGGGTCGCTTGGTCCACGCCGGGGGCCGCTCTATTGGCCACGACGGGAGCGCCTGAGCATGGGTTTCCCGAAGCGGTCGGGGCCTTCATCATATGCGGGCTCTTGATCGTGATTGCGGGTCTGCTCAAGCCGCTCACACGTGCGGTCTCCGCGATCCCAATGCCGTTGGCCTCTGCGATGCTTGCAGGTGTGCTTTTGAGCCTTTGTATGGCGCCCTTTCAGGCGATTTCGTTCTATCCAGCCCTAGGTTTGCCAATTGTGGTGACATGGCTGATCACCTATCTGATCGCGCCGAGATTGGCCGTTTTGGCCGCGCTGTTTGCGTTCATATTGGTGATCTTCTTCGGGGTGGATATGCCGGATGGGAGCCTTGCGACCCTCTCCGAGGCGGCGTTCCCGAAACCGGAGCTCGTCATGCCGATGTTCACTCTGACCGGAGCGCTCAACATCGCCTTGCCCTTGTTCATCGTGACAATGGCCTCGCAGAACATCCCCGGTCTGGCCGTTCTTAAAACCTATGGTTATCCGCTCAAACCAGAGCGTTGGTTCACGACCACGGGCATTTTCACAGTGCTTGGGGCTCCGCTAGGAGGTCACGCGGTGAACTTGGCTGCGATCACAGCGGCCATGTGTGCCAGTGAAGAGGCCCATCCCAAGAAATCCCGTCGTTATTGGGCTGCGATTATCGCGGGTGTGGTTTCGGTCGGGTTCGGGCTGATGGCTGGATTGGTAACAGCATTTGTCACGCTTGCGCCTGGCATCTTGATTGAGGCTGTGGCGGGGCTTGCGCTGATCACCACTTTCGTCATCGCGATCAAGGAGGCGTTTGGCGATGACGACATGCGTATCGCGGCGGCCACCACGTTTCTGCTGACCGCTTCCGGCGTCTCTCTGGCAGGTGTTTCGGGCGCGTTTTGGGGCTTGGTCACGGGCATCACCATCGTGGTGTTTCAGTCAAAGCTCCGCGCCAAATCGTAACAGGTTTTCACTCTCAGATTGACCTTTTGGTGTGACCTGTCACAGTCACGCGACCGAAAGAACGAGGGCCTCGCCATCTCACAAGACGTTCTACTTATTGACGCACCCTCCTTTGCGCCTGCGGCCCGGATCGGGTCGATCAAGGACAAGCTTGCGCGGGTCGGCGTGATTGATGTGGGCTCGAACTCGGTCCGATTGGTGGTGTTTGACGGGGCGGCCCGATCACCGGCCTATTTTTACAACGAAAAAGTCCTCTGCGGCCTTGGGCGTGACTTGAAGGATACCGGGCGGCTCCATGTGGAGGGGCGGGCCTCTGCTTTGGCGGCGATCCAGCGGTTTGTGGCTTTGGCAGAGCAAATGAAACTCACGGTTCTCTCAGCGGTGGCAACGGCAGCGGTGAGAGAAGCCGAAGACGGTCCTGATTTCATCGCGGATGTTTGGGAGACCACCAAACTGCCCGTTCAGGTGGCCACCGGTCAGGAAGAGGCCAAACTGAGTGCGCAAGGCGTGCTTTTGGGCTGGCCAGAGGCGGAAGGGCTTGTCTGTGATATCGGGGGCTCCTCCATGGAGTTGGCCCGTATCGAGAAACGCCGGATCGTGGCGGCTGAAACCTCGCCCCTTGGTCCTTTGACGCTCCAGAGCCTTCCGGATGATGAGATAGACGCCCATATTCGCAGCACCATTGAGCGGCTTGCGGCTAAAGTGGCTGGTACCTCTGAGCGGCTTTATCTGGTGGGTGGCTCATGGCGGGCCATTTCGCGGATTGATATGTCGCGCCGCGACTACCCCTTGCACGTGCTTCACGAATATCAAATGGACCCCGATCAGCTTCGGGAGACCTGCCAATGGGTGCGCAGCCAATCCAGCGAGGAATTGGGGAATTTGCGGGATGTCTCTTCCGCACGTCTGGCTTTGGCCCCCATGGCCACCCGTGTGTTGGAACCGCTGATTGATATCCTCAAGCCCAAGACCGTTGCGGTGTCGAGTTATGGTCTGCGCGAAGGCATGCTTTATGCCCATATGACCAAGACCATCCGTCGGCTTGATCCACTGATCGAGGCGGCTCGGAATATGGAGACGACCTCCGCGCGGTTCCCCGGGTTTGGGGATGCGCTTTATCGCTGGATACGGCCACTTTACCCTGATGCCCCGCGCTCGGAGCAGCGTTTGATGAGGGCGGCTTGTCTCATGCATGACGTGAATTGGCGGGCGCATCCGGACTATCGGGCAGAAGTCTGCTTTGAGAGCGTCACCCGCGCCAATCTGGGCGGTATCACCCATCCTGAGCGGGTGTTTTTGGGATACGCGCTATTGGGGCGCTATCGGGTTGCGAGCAAAGTGACCTTGGCAGAGAATGCGCTTTCGCTTTTGGGGGCTGATGAGGTGCGCCGCTCTACGGTTCTGGGTCGCGTGATGCGGCTTGGGGCCATGCTGACGGGCGGAGTTCCCGCCCTTTTGCGCCTGTCGCGCCTGACAGTGACGGAGACGGAGCTGATTTTGACGCTCAATAAAACGGCTCAGGCCCATGCGACAGAAGTGGTGGAGAAGCGCCTGTCGTCATTAGCCAATGCCATGGATCTGGATTGGAAGATCGAGATCAAGAGCTGATCCGGGGTGGCGATCAAAGCGCGTTTTGATAGATCGCCAAAGCCGCGCCGTAGGTCATCTCGCGCGGATTATTGATCAACAACCGCTCCTGCTTCATAGCATCCTCCGCCAGCTTGGGCAGGTGGTTACGGCCAATGCCCATATCCGAGAGTTTTGACTGCATCCCCAGTTCAGGGCCGAGTGATTTGAACATCTCCACAAGGCCCGAACTCGGGTCTTTTGAACCGCTCAATTCAGGCGATAGAATGGGTGCGAGTTCAGCGTATAAACTCTTTGCCTCAGGCATGTTGAATTCCATCACATAAGGCAACACCAGCGCGTTGGAATGCCCGTGGGGAATGTGGAAATGCCCGCCCAATGGATAGGCCAGCGCATGAACGGCAGCGACGGGCGCATTGGTGAAGGCCATGCCCGCGAGCATAGAGCCGAGCAGCATATTCCCCCGCGCTTCCAAGTTGTCCGGCTGAGTGCAAGCTGTGCGAATATTAGCGCCCAACAGCGCCAAAGCCTGTTTGGCCAGACAGTCCGACACCACGTTTTTCAGCCGCTTTGAGGTGAAGGCTTCAATGGCGTGGACCATGGCATCAATTCCGGTCGCAGCGGTCACGGAAGCGGGAAGGCCTGTCGTCAAGCTCGCATCAAGCACGGCGCAATCGGGGAGTAGTTGCGCGGCCACCACGCCCTTTTTCTCGCTCGCACCCGTGGTCACAATCGCAATCGGGGTTACCTCTGATCCGGTTCCAGCGGTGGTTGGCGCAAGGATCAAGGGGAGCCGATTTCCTTTGGCCAGATTAACCCCATACATCTGCTCAATCGGCTGGTCCGTGCCCAATAGCATCGCGATCAGCTTGGCTGTGTCCAGCGATGAGCCACCGCCCACAGACACAACCCCGTCAACGCCCTCAGCGCCTGCATATTCCACCGCACTTAAGATCATCGCTTCGGGCGGGTCCGCGACCACATCTGAGAACGTCCAGACGCTCAGCCCTGCCGCCTTGAACCCCGCAAGCGCCTGATCCGCCAGCCCCAAGTCCAAAATGCCCTGATCGGTGATAAAGGCGATACGGGTGCAGCCTTTTGCGGCCATCATCTCGCCAATCCGCGCGGTTGCTCCGATCTCGGAGATGATATGGGGCGTGGTTTTAAATTCGAGCGCGCTCATTGGATGTCCACTTCTGAAAGGAGGGCGGCCCATGAGGCGCCGTGCATGTCCCGATCATGGATAGAGCCCTGGATTTCGGGTCGCGGCAGGCTGAATTTGATCACATTGAGCGTATCGATATTGAAGCGCTTTATCTCGTCTGGATCAGCCCCGAAGGAGGTGGCGACCCGATCCGCAGAGAGGCCGTTCTTGATCCGCGCAAAAGCCTCAGGCGTCCCGCAAAAGATATCAATGGTTAGCCAAAATGGACCCGCATTCTTGGAGCGGACTTTTTGTGCGATCTCCCCAAGCTTAGCCAATCTGGTGCACCTCAAGGCGAAACGCATCCATGGGGTCATCAAGCGCTAGGACATGGTTCAGACAGAACTCGTAAATCTCCCCGCGATTGATCGCAGCAGGAGAAAACGGGAAGGCGAAGGTCGGTTGTTCTTCCTCTTGAGTGAGGGGATGGTGGAGCAGGTAAGGATCGAGCATCTTTGCGATCTCTGCGGTCAGCTCGGGCGTTTTGGCAGTCACAATGCCCATGACGCCGATCTCAAGGGGCGCATCTTGGCGGGTTTCCAGATCACCAAAGCTCGCGGTCTGACCAATGAGGCGTAGCTCCAAAGTGTAATTGTCCGTACTCAGCCGATCTTTGATCTTGGCCGTGCATTTGGTGTGAATGTCATCGGCCCAGATTTGTGCATTTTTGACATAGTGCGGGTCGCGCAAGAGCACCATGGAGACCGATTGATAGCCCGCCAGCCGTGCCCCTTCCAGCTTGACCGTATAGATGTCCGAAGGCACCCATTCAGAGCCGGTCACCCCGACGCGCGTGTCGTCAATGGCCTCATAATCCGCCTTGGTCACATCAAGATGGCCACCGGGTTCAAACAGGATAAACGGGTCGGAATTCTCGTAGAGCATATGGGCGGAAACAGTGTGTGGGCTGGCCTTCGCCCCATCTGCAAGAGGTGTCACTGTGAAGCCCTGATCGTCGAAATCCACCACGATCACACCTGATTGGGGATTGGTGGCACAAAGTGCACCACATTCGCCGATCTTAGCACCATGCCAAGCCGCACCTGCGTGATCACCGTTCTGGAGGGGTAGGGCGGCGATGATGGCCGTGTCGGTGGTGCGTCCCGCGATGATCACATCGGCTCCGGTATTGATGGCCGCCTGGATTTGCTCGGCACCCGCCAAGGCCACGATGTTGGTGCAGGATTTGATCGCATCCGGCGAGATGTCCGGGGCGACCGGAAGCGGGGAGATATGCTCGAACAGTTGGGCCAACCCAATGGGGTCTTGGGAGGACTTAAGCGTCGCGATTTTGATCGGCTGACCAAGCTCGGCGGCGATCTCCTGCGTGATCTCCAGCATCCAGTCCACGGTGCTATCGGTCCCACAAGTCCCCGACGTTCCTATCACCAGCGGGCAATTGGCTTTGGCACGCGCCTCCATCAGCCCCTTCCACTCTATCTTGGTCGAGGCGCGGGAGTATTTGGAGACCCCTTGGCCCAAGTAAGCGGGACCGCTATCCGTCGAGCCGCCGTCAATGGCGATAATGTCCGGTTTCATCCATAGGCCCCGCTCAAGAGCGGTCTTGTCGTAGTTGAGGCCAAGTGCGCCTGAGGGGATGAGGACACGGGTCATGTTAGTCGCTCACCGCCTGTGGCTTTTTCAATAATCCGCGCAGGAACATGGGGGCCACAAACCCCGCAATGGCCGCGACCCAAAGGCCGATGGAGATCGGGGTCGACCAGAGATAAAGCGCATCGCCGTCAGAAAGAACCATGGCGCGGCGCAGCGCGTCCTCCATATGCCCGCCCAGTAGAATGCCCAAGATGACGGGCACGGTGGGCACGTCCAGTTTGCGAAGGAAGTAGCCCAGCACGCCAAATGCGACCATGAGGAGCAGGTCGAAATAGCTGCCTGACAGGGAATAGATGCCGACAAATGAAATCATCGTCACGCCAGGTAGGAGCACCCATGCGGGGACCATCAGGACCTTCACGAAGATTTTCACCAGCGGCACGTTCATCAGCAGGAGCACCACATTGGCGATGAGGAGGGAGGCGATCAGGCCCCAGACGACCTCTGGACGGTCGGTGAAGAGGGTTGGGCCGGGTGTGATGTTTAGCGTCATCAGGAGGGCTAGAAGTACGGCCGTAGTGCCTGATCCGGGAACGCCGAGCGTGAGCATGGGCACCAAAGCGCCTCCGGCAGCGGCGTTGTTTCCAGCCTCTGGTGCGGCGATCCCCTTGGGGACGCCCGTGCCAAATCCGCCTTTTTCGCCGGCGATGGATTTTTCGGACATATAGGCAAGGAAAGAACCGAGGCTCGCCCCTGCACCTGGAAGAATGCCGGCGATGAAGCCGACAACGGAGGCTCTGAGCATCGTCCATTTGGTGCTGGCAATTTGCCGCCACGGGATCGTGACCTTGTCCAGTTTCACCCCGATGGAGGAGCCTTTTCCGTGGCTTTCGATGAAGAAGAAGACCTCGGCGATGGCGAAGAGACCGACAATGGCCACAAGGAAATCAACGCCGTCCATCAGGTGCAGATTGCCACCTGTGAGGCGGGGCATGCCGGAGTTATTATCGACCCCGATCATCGCAATGCCAAGGCCGATGCATGAGGCAATGGCGGACTTGGCCTGATTGTTGGAGGCCATGCCGCCAAGCGTGCAAAAGGCCAGAAGATAGAGCGCGAAATATTCGGCAGGGCCAAACAGATAGGCCACGCGCGCCAGCAT
>CAZXRG010000043.1:0-18376 GCA_964642935.1 uncultured Rhodobacterales bacterium
GGAGAAGGTCATGCCAAAAGTCGCCGCGCAACGAGAAGCTGCCCATAATTACCTTGAGGACCCCTCGGATCTCGAGAGTCTGATCGGCTATAATCTTAAACGCGCTTATGTGCTTGCGCATAATGATTTCCGCACGGCTTTGGATGCGGACGGACCCTCAACGCGGGTCTTTTCGGCTCTGTCCATGATCGTGAAATTCCCCAACATCACCCAGATCGCTCTGGCGCGGATGATGGGCATTGAGCGCTCCGGCCTTGTGGCGGTGGTGGATGAGCTGGAAACCAACGGCTACCTCAGGCGTGCGCCTGTGCCCGGTGACCGACGCGTTCAGGCCTTGGTGCCCACGGATGCTGGTGTGAAAGCCTATAAGAAGACCTTAGCGGCAGTGCGCGCCCATGAGGATGCGTTTTTCTCCGATTTGAGTGCCGCTGAAAAAGACCAGCTGATCGAATTGCTCCGGAAAATCCGGCGCAGAGAGACCAAAGCTTAAACCGACACCTCGCAAAACAAAAACAGATCCCCCGGCGCTTGATTTGAACCGAGGGAGGAGGGAGCGGGCTGGAACAGCATTGCTCCCCAAGAACCACAATAAGGATCACGATAATGAGTGCATTGGACCCAACCGATTTTTGGTCGCCGACGTTTGATATAGAGACCCGTGATGATGGCACGATCATCATGGAGCAAAAGGGCGCCTTGCCCGATCACCTGCCAACTTTGGCCGATTACCTTGATAAATGGGCCGATGCGACGCCCGACCACCCGTGGATCGCCCAGCGTGATCAAAGCGGCGAGTGGCGCAAGGTCACTTACGGCGAAGCGCGGGATGCGGCTTTGCAGATTGGATCGAGCCTGCTTGAAATGGGTCTTGGTCCAGACAAACCTCTGTTGATCCTGTCGGGGAACTCCATCGAACACGCTCTTTTGGGGGCGGCCTGTTTCTACGTGGGCATTCCCTACGCGCCCATCAGTCCGGCCTATTCATTGATCTCCAAGGATCATGCGAAGATCAAGGATATCGGAGCACTCCTGAAACCGGGTGCTTTTTACGCAGACAATGGCAAGGCCTTTGCCCCTGCCATGGCCTCGATTGCGACGGATGACACCAAGATCATCACTCTGGACGGGGTCGGTGGGACGGCTTTCGGCTCACTTCTGTCCGGCGATACAAGTGCGGCTCAAAAAGCCCGCAAAGAGGTGAGTGCGGACACGGTTGTGAAGTATCTCTTCACCTCAGGCTCCACAGGCACCCCGAAAGCGGTGATCAATACCAACCGGATGATTTGCGCCATGCAGGCCATGGTGCGCGATTGTTATCGCTTCCTTCAAAAGACCCCGCCGGTCATTCTGGATTGGGCCCCTTGGAACCATACGGCTTCTGGCAATAAGGTCTCCTACCTCGTTCTGACCAATGGCGGGACCTATTATATCGACGACGGGAAACCGGCTCCGGGCAAGATCGAAGAGACCCTGCGCAATCTGCGTGAAGTGGCCTGTACGTGGTACTTCAACGTGCCTGTTGGATGGGATTTTCTGGTGGAAGAGCTGGAAAAGGACGAGGCACTGGCGGAGACCTTCTTTAGCAAGCTTGGCATGATGTTTTATGCGGGTGCGGGTCTGTCCCAGCCCACTTGGGACAGGTTGCAGGCGGTGGGTCGCAAGACCACAGGGCGCGAAGTGCTTCTGGCCACCAGCCTTGGGGCCACAGAAACAGCGCCTTTCGCGTTGGCTTGCACCCATATTCAGGAATTCTCCGGCAATGTGGGCGTACCTGCGGCGGGGCTCTCCATGAAACTGGTGCCATCAGGCGACAAGATGGAGCTGCGCCTTAAGGGGCCGAGCATTACGCCCGGCTATTATGGCGATGCAGCCAAGACGGCGGAGTCCTTTGACGAAGAAGGCTATTATTGCATGGGCGACGCCCTGCGCCCCGCTGATCCGAGCGATTATACCCAAGGCTTCTTCTTTGACGGTCGCATTGCGGAGAACTTCAAACTGACCACAGGCACTTGGGTGGCCGTGGGCTCTGTGCGCACGAACCTTGTGGATGCCATGGACGGTCTGGTGCGCGATGCGGTGATCACCGGCGAGAACGAGCCTGAACTGGGCGCGCTTTTGATCCTGTCGGAAAAGGGCAAGCAATTGGCCGACCCGACCAGCACACTTCAAGAGATGCTCGGTGTTGCGGCGAAAGCGGCCACAGGCTCTGCCAGTCGCGTGCGTCGCGCTGTGGTTCTGGATCAAGAGCCCAGCTTTGACAAAGGCGAAGTGACCGAGAAAGGCTCGCTCAACCAGCGGGCCATGCGCTCGAACCATGCTGAGACGATCTCTGAGATGTATAAAAGCGATGCGGGTGTTTTGAAGGTTTAATCCTTCAGGCGCTGATCTGCTTTCATCCCTTAGCGTCTATAGGCTGGACGCGGTTTAAAAAAATTGCTGGCCGATGTTGCGGCCAGCAAGATAATCCCCGTAATACTTTCAAAACATTGGTATGGCCGTCTCCGGGCCAGGTTGGAATGCGTGCTGCATCAGCGCGCAGATGGCCATCTGCTGTCGCGTCACAATGCATCTGTAAGAATGAACGCACTTATAAGTGGTGTCCGGCCTCGCGATCCAGTGCGACTGGCTGCAAGGTATCCAATGCGCGTCGAAATAGCTGCAGGTGCTGCTTTCTGATGTCACAGACCGAAGCTCATCAAGGTGCTGGCCGCGTCATCGATGAGGACGAGCAGAGTGCAAGGATCACCGTGATCCTCGAACCATCGGTGATCAGAACGTTTTAACGGGGGGGAGGTGGCTCGCCAGTGATCCTACAATGCCTTGATTAACTTACAGGCCATAGGTTCTAGATTAGCGAAGTCGTTTTTAGATAACTTGGAAATCGATACCGGCGCTTAAGGATAACCCTTCAAGCGCCGGTTCGCGTTTCATTACATGGCGTCTATGAACCAGACCAGCCAGAGTGTGATGGCCGGGAATGCGGCCAGAATGATCACCCGAATGATATCGGTAATCACAAAGGGCAGGGCGCCCTTATAGGTCTCTGAGATTGGCGTGGTTTTGGCCATGGCGTTGATGATGAACAGGTTCATCCCCACAGGCGGTGTTATCAGACCGACCTCCACCACGATCAGCACCAGAATTCCGAACCACAGACCGAAGTCATCAACACTCATTCCAAAATCAAGCACCGACATGATCGGGAAGATGATCGGCACCGTCAAAAGCACCATTGAGAGGCTGTCCATGACGCATCCAAACAGAAGGTACATCAGCAACACGATCGACAGCACCAGCCAAGGCGAGAAGCCTTGCTCACCCACCCACATGGAGGCCTCTTGGGGCAATTGTGTGAGCGACAGGAAGTTGTTGTAGATGCCCGCACCCAGAATGATCATGAAGATCATGGCCGAGGAGGCGGCGGTGGACAGAATAGACTCGTTCAAGCGGCTCCAAGACATCTCGCCACTGAAAAGGGCGACAAGGAAGGTGCCAGCGGCACCAACGGCTGCAGCCTCGGTCGGAGTGAAGATACCTGCATAGATGCCGCCAACAACGGTGACAAAAATCAGGATCACAGGCCAGACTTTACCGATGGTGACCATGCGCTGGGCCCAAGGCACACGCGGGCTCAACTGAGCGTCATTGGGCTTGAGGCGCACCCAGATCGAGATGGCCAGCATATATCCAAGTGCAGCCAGAAGGCCCGGAATGAGCGCGGCCACAAAGAGTTTGGCGATGTTTTGCTCCGCAAGGATCGCATAGATCACAAGGATCACCGATGGCGGGATCAGAATGCCAAGCGTACCACCCGCCGCCAAAGCGCCCGTTGAGAGCGAATCCGGATAGCCGTAGCGGCGCATCTCGGGCAGGGCCACTTGGCCCATGGTTGCCGCTGTTGCAAGCGAGGAGCCACAAATCGCTCCAAAACCCGCACAAGCGCCAATGGCAGACATGGCAACGCCACCTTTTCGATGGCCCAAGAAACTCTCGGCGGCCTTAAATAGCGAGGCCGACATGCCCGATAGGGTCGCAAATTGCCCCATGAGCAAAAACAGTGGGATGATGGAGAAGGAATAGTTTGAAAACGTCCCGTAAGTCAGCGTTTTAAGCTGGTTGAGCGTCATCATCGGTGTGCCGATGACCATATAGGTGCCAGCTACGCCAACGCCGATCATGGCCAAAGCAATGGGCGCGCGCAAAAAGACGAGGATCAGGAGGATCGGGAATGACCAGATCGCGAGTTCGAAGTTAGTCATGACGGTGTGACCTCTGAAACTGTAAGGCGTCGCGCGGAGCGAATGGTGCAAAATAGCGCGACGATCACAAAACCAACCGCGCCGATAAGGGATGCTGCATAGCCCTGCCAGACGGGAATTTGAGCGATGAGCGTCGTTTCCCCGTAAGACAGCTTGTCCTGCATGCCCAAATAAAGCCGATACGTGCCAACCGCTGCTACAAGCGCCATGGCCGCATTAAAGATGAAGTCCAAAACCAGATTTGCATGGCCCGGAATGAAAGACTGAAACAGATCAACACGGGCATGGGCCTCGCGGAACTGTGCCCAGGGGAGGAACGCGAAAATCGCCACGGCAATGCCAATCTCGGTCATGTCGTAAATTCCCCGAATGGGTCCAAGTCCGATGTCCAAAGGCAGAAAAATCCGCCCAATAATCGAAATGCAGTTCAAAAGCGTTATGCCAAGCAGGACCGCTCCGCCGGCAAGGGCGAGATAACGGGCGAGCCGTTCCGCAAAAATTTCAAGGTTACGATAGATCACGAGCGAGGTTCCGTTGCATTTGATCGTGGCAAAAAAGAAGGGGCGCAAACGCCCCTCCAATTCGGATAAGAAAGCGCTTAGCCGCCGTGCTTTTTAATCAGAGCTTTAGCCTGCTCGATCAAAGCTGCGCCATCAATGTCTTTTTCATTCATGTCGCTGATCCAGCCGTCGACAACAGGCTGGGAGGCCTCTTTCCAACGGGTAACTTCAGCTTCATCAAGAATGGTGATGGCGTTACCGGCTTTTTCTGCGATGCCACGAGCACCGGGATCCATGTCCCACATGACCTGTGAAGCGAAGGTCGACAGTTTGGCACCAGATTCAGCATCCAGAATGGCCTTGAGATCGTCAGGCATCGCGTCGTATTTGGCTTGGTTCATCACCAAAACGATGGCCGCTGTGTAAAGCGCCTCGTCACCGGAGAACTCGGTATGGTTGCCCACAAGTTCGGACAAGCGGATCGCAGGTGTAACTTCCCAAGGGATAACCGTTCCCTTAACCACGCCTTTGGACAGAGCCTCAGGAATAGCAGGGAGAGGCATGCCCACAGGCTCAGCGCCCAGCTCAGAGAGCAGGTTGTTGATGATCCGTGTTGGCCCACGCATCGTCAGACCGTCCATATCTTCAAGCGAAGACACACCGTCTTTGGTGTGGATGACGCCCGGTCCATGGACCCAAGCTCCCAGAACTTTAACGTCCTTATACTCGTTGGACTGGAGATCCGTCTCCACCATTTCCCAATACGCCGCCGCAGTGGCCACAGGGTTTGTCATCATAAATGGCAGTTCGAACACCTCAGTGCGCGGGAAGCGACCCGGCGTGTAGCCAACTACGGTCATGGAAATATCCACAACGCCGTCGCGCGCCTGATCCATCAGCTCTGGTGGGCGTCCACCAAGGGCCATTGCGTCAAAATGCTCGATCTTGATACGTCCGCCGGAGGCTTCTTCCACACCTGTCGCCCAAGGCTTGAGGATTAGAGAAGGAACCGGAGCGGGGGGTGGTAGGAATTGGTGCAGGCGAAGTGTGACGTCCTGTGCCATGGCAGCAGTTCCAACAGCGGCCGCTGCCAGAGCGCCTGCGATTGAGGCTTTAATAAAGTCGCGTTTGATCATCGTATTCTCCCTTGGTGATCATTGGCCCGATGTTTCGGTACCGGTTAGTTGAATTTTGGTGGTCGTTTCTCCAAAAATGCACGAAGTCCTTCTTTCGCGCCATCAGATGTCGAAGACATGGCTGCTGCAAGGCTTTCTGTGAAGAATCCTTCCGAGCGGGGCATGTCCTGAATGCGGGATATAGCCTGCATCATCAGGTAGTTCGAAAACTCTGCATTGTCGGCAATTTTTCGTGCCAGTTTCTTGGCCAGATCAAGACCTTCACCCGCGCCAACGGAATAATGCGCAAGCCCAAGAGCAAGCCCTTCGTCAGCTCCGTAACGGCGACCTGTGAGCATCATTTCCCGCATGCGGTCAGCGCCCAACAGACGCCCGACGCGCACAGTAGCACCTCCGCCAACAAAGATGCCCCGACGCCCTTCGGGCAATTGGAACATCACATCCGGCTCGGCAATGCGCACATGGGTAGAGGCCGCAATCTCAAGGCCTCCGCCAATCACGGCTCCGTTCATGACCGAAATCACAGGAAGGCCGCCAAATTCGATAAGATCAGAAACACGGTGCCAGTTGCGCGAGTGGTACATGCCCTCGATGGGCTCACGATGCTCATGCTCGGCCAGATCAAGACCGGAACAGTAATGACCGCCCTCACCTCGGATGATCACAGCCTTCACGCCTGCAGGCACGTTCGAGAAGAAATTATCCAGCTCCGCGACCAAATCATCATTCATCGCGTTCCGCTTTTCAGGGCGATCAAAAATCAACATCGCGATGTCACCCTCGACTTCGATCCGTATCACTTTGTTTGGTACCGCGCCATCAGCCACAATCTTCACCTTTTTCTAACATCTCTAATTTTGTTGTAGTGCATAACGGTTCTGCTGTATAGCAATTTTAACGGAGGACATAAAATGGTTGATTTCAAAGCTGTAAAAGCAATCGATTTTCACACGCATGCCGAGGAGCCGTGTAACCACTGTCGAGATGATGGTTACAATGAGTTTCAGACCGGAATGGCGGCATATTTCAAGAATCCAGCCGGTGCGGACGGGATGTTGCCCACGGTTCAGGACACCGCTGATTATTATCGCGAGCGCAATATTGCCGCGGTGATCTTTCCTGTGGATGCAGAGCGAGAGACCGGATTTCGCCGCTATTCCAACGAGGAAGTCGCGGGGCTTTGTGCCGAGAACGACGATATATTGATTCCTTTTGGCTCGGTTGATCCTGCCAAAGGCAAGGCAGGGGCCCGCGAAGTGCGGCGTCTGGTACGCGATTTTGGGGTGCGCGGATTTAAGTTTCACCCAACAATGCAAGGGTTTTTCCCCAATGATCGGGAGGCATGCTACAAGGTTCTGGAAGCCTGTGCCGAGGAAGGGGCCATCACGCTCTTTCATACGGGCCAGACGGGCGTCGGCTCTGGGATGCCCGGTGGAATGGGGATGCGCCTGAAGTACTCCAACCCCATGTATCTCGACGATGTGGCGGTGGATTTCCCCGACATGAAGATCGTGCTCGCCCACCCCAGTTTCCCATGGACCGAGGAAGGTCTGGCGGTCGCGCAGCACAAGCCCAACGTCTATTACGACATGAGCGGGTGGAGCCCGAAGTACTTCCCCGAAACCTTCATTCGCTACGCCAATTCGATGCTGAAAAAGAAGATGCTGTTTGGCTCTGACTGGCCGGCTATTACACCGGATCGTTGGCTGGCCGACTTCGAAAAGGCCCCGTTCAAGGACGAGGTGCGCCCACTGATTCTCAAGGAGAACGCTTTGCGTTTGCTTGGTGAAACCGATGCTTGATCTTGCCCCAATCGACGAAACCATCACTCTGGACCAGCTTGATCGCGACCCGTTCCCGATCTATCGCCGCCTACGCGCCGAAGCACCCGTGTGCCGCGTTAAAGCCGCTGGGCGGACTTTTCTGACCAAGGCGGAAGACACGAAATACGTCAAGGACAATCCCGAATTGTTCAGCTCGGATGATCCAAACACGCCCATGAAACGGGCCTTCTGGTCGCATACTTTGATGCGCAAGGACGGCGACGACCACCTGCGCGAGCGCATGGCCATGGCACCGGCCTTCGCCCCTAAAGTCATTCAAGGCGAATGGATGCCTCAATACCGCAGACTGGCCGAAGAATATGTCGCCCGCCTGCCCAAAGGCGAAGTCGTCGACATTTTCCACGTGCTGTCAGGCGCCTATGCCGCAAGTGGTCTCGCGATTCTCTTGGGTATGGAAGAGGCCAGTGACGACGAGATGATGGAATGGTCGCAGGCTCTGATCGAGGGCGCTGGCAACTTCGGCTTGCGCGATGCGCCCTTTGAGCGGGCCGATCGTGCCAATGAAGGCATCCACGCGCTCCTTGATCGCATTCAGGACCGCCACCGCGCCAATCCCAACAATTCGGCCTTTTCGGTGATGCTAAACGCGGATGATCCGATCCCGGAAAAGCAGATTTACGCCAACATCAAGATCGCCATTGGCGGGGGCATCAACGAGCCCCGCGATGCTCTAAACACCACGCTTTATGGTCTGCTGACCAATCCTGACCAGCTTGAGCAAGTGCGCGAGAAGGGTGATTGGACGAAGGCCATGGAAGAGGGCGTGCGCTGGGTCGCTCCGATCTCCGCCTCCTCCCGATTGGCGACGGAAGACACGGAAATTCGCGGTTGTCTGATCCCCAAAGGTGACACGGTCATGACCATTCAGGCCAGTGCCAACCGCGATGAGGATGTGCTGGAAGACGGTGAAAGCTTCAACGTTTACCGCGACAAAATCCAGCACCAGTCCTTCGGAAACGGTCCGCATTTCTGCATGGGAACCCATGTGGCCAGACGGTCGGTGGGTATGATCATGTTCCCGGCTCTCTTCGAGCGCTTCCCGAATATGAGCATCCCTGACCCCTCAAAAGTGGTCTGGCGCGGCTTTGGCTTTAGAGGTCCGGTTGAGTTTCCGGTCCTGCTGGAGTGATCTAGACTTAGGACAATCCGATCTTATGACAGAGTGCGGCTTCCAACAAAGCCGCACTCGCTTGCGCAAAATCATAGGCGTGACGCGATGCATCCTCTGATGCCAGAACCTCGGCACGGCCCTGCCGCCACTGCTCCAAAGGCGCTTTAAGTGCGTCCTGTGGAGCCAGTTCCAAACACAGCGCCTCAAACGCATCGGCTGCCGCTCCACCCTGAAACCGCAAACCGCGTGTGGCCAGTGACAGGTAATGTATCCCGTTGGCCCCCTCATAAATCGACGTAATCCGCGCATCGCGCCAGATTTGCGACATGCCGTATTCACTCAGATAGCCATAGCCCCCAAGGATCTGAATCCCTAAATCCGCCGCACGAACGCCAGCCTCCGAGCCATAGAATTTGCATAGGGGTGTGAGGAACTCTGCCAGTTCAGGCCGCGTCCCTTTCTCCATCTCCACCAGCGCAATATGCGCCATGCCGCGCGCCACCATGGTCAGCTTGCGTTGCTCGTTCAGCATCCGGCGCACGTCAGCATGGTCGGAAAGTTTCGCAGCACTCCCGTCCAACGTCCGCCCCTGAGAGCGCTCATCAGCATAAGCCTTTGAGATCGCATAGGCCCGCGCCGCATGGCCCACGCCCTGCAAGGCCACATCAATGCGCGCATGGTTCATCACCGTGAACATGGCCGCCAGTCCGCCGCCTTCCTCCCCGATCAGCTCGGCAGGCGCTCCGTCAAAGATCATGCTGCAGGTGGGGGAGGCATGAAGCCCCATTTTCTCTTCAATGCGGCTTACGCGAATGGCGGAACCGGCCTCGGACTTACTGCACAAGAACAGCGAGAGTCCGCGAATACCACTGTCCGCCGGACCAGATCGCGCCAGCACCAGATGCAGGATATCGCCCGACATGTCCTGATCACCGCCGGAAATGAATATCTTCTCCCCCGATACCGACCAGCCATTCCCGCCTGCTTCCGCCTTGGTGCGAATGCCCGACAGGTCAGAGCCTGCATTGGGCTCCGTGAGGCACATGGTGGAGAGGGCCTCCCCCGAGGCAAGGCGCGGTATCCAGTTGCGCTGTTGATCCGGCGTGCCAAAACGCAAAAGCGTCGTGATCGCACCGGGCACAAGATTACAGACCATCTGCATGGCGTGATTGGCCCCGGAAAATATCTCCGAAACGGCGCCCGCAAGCACGTGGGATTGGCCCATGCCGTCAAATTCTTCGGGAGCGGTTAGGCCCTGCCAGCCCCCTTCGCTCAACTCGCCATAAGCCTCCCGAAAGCCAGAAGGCATCTTTACCGCGCCACCCATATAGGTGCAGCCGTCCTGATCGCCAATTTCGTTGAGCGGGGCGATTTTCCCTTCCGCGAAACTCGCAAAATGCCCGATGATATCGCGGGCCATGTCATCGTCCCAATCGGGTAGATCGCCGACACCAGCAACCGCGCTGAGAGACTGCAGGATATCATCGACTGGCGCTTCAAAGGGGATCATCAAACAACCTCGTAATAGGCGATTTCCACCGCGGAGGCCCGCCGGATACCTGCGGAGATAAAGATCATATGATTGACCCAATTATAGCGCGGATCGCCCGTCTCAAGCCGCGCGGAGGTGCGCATGTAATAGGAGCTTGGATCAACATCCTCACCCGCCGCCAGCTTGGCAATCACCTCGGGCGGGCCATGGCGGGAGCCCACATTGACCACCTCGATGATCGCTCCGTCATCGGTTTCTACCGCGTAGCGCGTATCTAGATGCGCCGCGCCGTCCGCGTAGATGGTCTGCCAATCGGCCCCGAGATTGAGCACTTTTCCGGTAATCTTCCCCGAAGCGCTCCCGCCGATGATGGGAATAATCCGCCGTTTTCCCGCACGCCCCTGACCCAGCTCCATGGGCGCGGCCAAATCGACCGAGAGTGTGAAACTGTGGTTTAATGACGGGACGGGGATCATCGGTTCTCTCCTCAAATTCGCCCCCGACTATCTGCCTTTGACGAGGAGCGTGCAAGCGCAACGATCCGGCTAATTGTCGCGCCTTTGCGCGTTCGTCAAAGCCATTTCCAAAACACATCTTCCGAAATCCTTTGAAAATGGAGCGTCATCGGTTACAATACTCCCAAGCGGGCGCAAAGCCCCACAGGCAAAATTGAGCAGATGATGAAAAACCTCACGATTTTAGTCGTGCTCCTCTTGAGCGCGTGCGGGTCATCTTTAGGCCCCCCTCAGAATATCCGAAACGCATGTGCGATCTCCATGGATCGACCGGGCTGGATCAAAGCCGCCCGCAAGACAGAGCGACAATGGGGCGTTCCCGTCCATGTCACTCTGGCCACCATGTGGCGCGAGTCCCGCTTTGTGCCGGACGCCAGAACGCCGCGCACATATGCGCTTGGGTTCATTCCAACCGGACGGGTGTCTTCGGCCTATGGGTACGCCCAAGCGATTGATGGCACATGGAGCTGGTATCGCAATTCCACTGGCAAGCGTTTCGCCAAGCGGGACAATTTCGACGATGCGGCGGATTTTATCGGCTGGTACATGAACCAGACGCGCAAGAAGAACGGCATTCCGCTGACCGACGCTTACAACCAATATCTGGCCTATCACGAGGGCCACACGGGCTATGCGCGGGGTAGCTATAATTCCAAGCGCTTCCTGTTGCGTGCGGCCAATGAGGTCAAGGATATGTCGCGCAAATACGAGAGCCAACTGGCGGCTTGCGGCTAAAAATACCCTCTGACCCGATAGCCATGGCTACGGGTCAGATCACGCCAGCCTATTCTTCACGCGTAAGATACACCACCGCGCGACCGGGCAGGGCGTTGATCACTGCCGTATTGATTTCCGCTCCCATATCCCGAATGAACAGCGGCCCGCCGTCGCTCTGCCAAGGATCGTTCTCATTGAAGGCGGAGCCGTAATCCACGGTTTCCGGGTCAAAGAACACAATCGCATCGCCAAGCTCGCCGCTGGCCTTTTGCGCACGCGGGAAGCTGTGGAAGTTGCCATATTCATGGTACTTCTCAACGCCCCGCCACGGTGTGAAAACGGATACCCCAAAGAGGCAGAGGATCAACATAACGGCCCCTGAGGTCTCCTTGGGGATGTCCAACTCTTCCAGTTTTGAGCGCAGTGCCACAAAGCCTTTGGCCGAGAAAATCAGCAACGGGAAGAAGGCGGAGAACCAGTAGCGCGGCCCGATATAAAAGCTGCCGGAGAACCAGTAGAAGAAGAGCGCGCCGATGCTCAAAGCGGAGACGGCCATCATCGCCCATTCGAATTTGGAGGGTTTTGTGTAAAGCACGTAGACCCAGA
Source organism: uncultured Rhodobacterales bacterium (assembly GCA_964642935.1). Taxonomy (GTDB): domain Bacteria; phylum Pseudomonadota; class Alphaproteobacteria; order Rhodobacterales; family Rhodobacteraceae; genus CAKZTM01. The sequence goes on from CAZXRG010000043.1 coordinate 12,181, forward strand.
AAAGTGCGAGCGATCCTGTGCCCCAACCAAGGGTTTCAATAGACAAAGCCGTCATATTGTTGATCAGATTTATGAGAGCCTCAAACACCGAATGACCGGGTGCCAGATCAAGTGCCCCCCAACCGCTCGGCGGGCCAATGTCAGGGCCAAACCCGTACCCATTGGCACCTTGCCCCCAGCTTTCCTCCAGATAGCGCTTGAGAGGATCAAGCAGCGGATCACCGGTCATGGCGTAGTTGAACCAAAGGTAAAAACCACCCCCGATGATGCAGCCAAGCCCGTAAAGAATGATGCGGGGAATGCCCTTGGGCTCCTTATAAAGGGTCAGCAGCCAAAGGCCTGTAAGCGTGCCAAGGATCAAAGCCTCGAGCTGGCGCGTGGCGAAAATCCAGCCCATGGCAAGACCTGCCAGAAGCGCCCAGCGCAGCACATAAGCGCCCTTATCGCGGCCATGCAACAGCGCCCACCATGCAAATAGGGTCAGTGTGAGCGTGATCATATGGGGCATCAAAGACGCCGCCGTGCCGAGATACCAAGGGCTGACGGCCATGAACAAGGAGACCAATCGGGCCATCTCGCCGCCCAAATGGCGCTTGGTGATGTCATAGGCCAATAGGATCGCCACAAACGCCAGAAGCGGGTTGATCAGCCAAGGCACACCCAAAAACACGCCAACGCTCAACAGAGCAGGCCAGCCAGGTGGCGTCGTGGCAAACCAGCGCCCGTCGCGAACCTCTAGAAGATAATGCTCAAGTCCGGGCAAAGTGGCCTCAGGCAGGGCAGGCACGCTTAAAGCGCCTCCGGCCAAACTGCGGGCCTGAAAGAGGAATGCGACCTCATCCTCCACATGGGGCAGCCGCTCAAACGCGAACCATGCCAGAATGGAGGCGATGATGAAGGCCAAGCCAGCAGGCACCAGCGGATGAAAGGTGCTTTGTCCCAAACCGGGGCTTTGCACGCGCAGCATCGCGGCCACTGTGGTCATGTTCAACACCAGCATGACCGCTCCACCAATCAGATGGCTGAGATAGGCCGTATAACCGCCATAGCTGAGATATCCCAAGGGGGAGACGACAAATAACCCGCTCAGCCCCAAGAAGATCAGAATACGCCCGATCCCGAAGGCTTGGAGCAATCTGTTGATACTACCAAACGCCTTGGTCTTAATCAGAAAAACCAGCGTCACCAGTGCTTGAAAGCCGATCAGTCCGATTGCGACAAAATCATAAAGGCCGTCGGGGCGAAACCTGAGGGCCGGAAACCAAAGCGGCTCGGTCATCCATAATTGCGCACCTCCGCCCAGAAACAGGGCCAGCACCAGAACGCCGAACGACCAACTGTTGCTCAAACCGGCCCAGCCAAGTGCGGCTACACCGAGACCAACAACCGTGAGAAACCAACTCAGCTTCGGTGAGATGTCGCCATAATAGCTGGTCGTAAACCCATAGGCGTCAAACCCGAGGATCAACGCGGCAATGAACATGATAAAGACCGGCAAATAGAGAGGCTTGGCCGCGGGATCCGGCGATATAGGGGTGTTCATGATACTCCGGAAGTCTCAGACGGCAGGGGGCTGGCGGCGGTCTTGATGTTGATAAGCTCTTTTTCGATGACCATCGGGCCACCGCGCACCTGCGCTTGAATGGAGGTGATATATTCGCCCAGCATCCCGATAAACAGCAGTTGAATGCCTGACAGGAAAAACAGGGCCACTATAATCGTGGTCGTGCCGCGCGGTGCGATGGACGTGTCAAACGCATAAAGCACCACGGACAGAAGCGAGAACATGATGCAGACCGCCGAGATTATAAATCCGGCAATGGTGCAAAACCGCATGGGCGCTTTGGTGAAGGCGAAAATCGCATTCAACGCCTGATCGATCATCATGTAATAATTGTGCTTGGATTTCCCGACCTTACGCTCTTTCCACGTATAATGGCGCGTGATCCGCTTGAAGCCGACCGAGGCGACAATGCCGCGAATATAGGGGTAATTGTCGCGATGGAGCAGCACCGCGTCGAGCACTTTGCGATCCACCAGTTGAAACTCACCCACGTCCGGTTCGATCTCGAATTCTGACAGGCGATTGACGATCCTATAGAAGGCCTTGCGGAAGGAGCGCAGAATAAAACCCTCTTCACGGGTCGAGCGGGCACCGGCCACCACATCATAGCCCTGCTCCCAAAGCCCGACAAACTCAGGCAGAAGATCAGGCGGGTCTTGCAGGTCCACAGGGAGCATCAACAGCGTGGCATCACCGCTGGCATAGCGCAGCCCGTTGAACGTCGACTTGAACACACCAAAGTTGCGGGCATTGACCACGACCTTTACCGCAGGGTCGCCCTCAGAGAGTTCGCGCAAAATTTCAACTGTGCGATCGGTGGAGGCATTGTCCACAAAAACATGCTCACGCTCATAGCCGGGAAGATGCTCATCAAAGATCGCTTTGACCGCCGCGTGACAAATCTCGACATTGTCTTCCTCGTTGTAACACGGCGAGACGATGGTGATTTTCTTGGGCTTGCTCATAATACTCTCAACGCATGGATTCTGGCTTGGGCAATCTTGGGCTCGTAAAACAGGGGCGATCTAACGCCTTTTGAGAGGAACTCATACCCAAAAAACGAACGTTTTGCTCGAAAAATCTAAGTGGGGCCGTTGGCATGCGGCATTTGCGCACCAAACGGATAGAGGCAGGTGGCATATGGCTCCTTTAAAGCTGTGAAATTCTACTGTTCGGTTAAAAAATCAGGGTTGAAAATACGTAATTTTACCGTGACGAAATCTCTGAGGGCCGATCTGTCCACGGGCGTCCTGGCCCGTATCGCTTTGGCCTGCTCGCGCCGCTGCTCAGGGCTCACATCTACCAGCCCTCCGTCTTCTGATCGCGCGATAATTTCCGAGGCTCTCTTTCGCATCGCCTGCGTGTAGCGATCCTGCGTCTCTGCATCGCTCGCTTCCAGCGCCATTTTCAATCCTTTGATCATGCGGGCCTCACTCATGGATCAAGCCTCTCCAGAAGGTTGAGAATATTCCACTCCATCTCCGCGGCCAACGGCCCCGAGAGCGCCAGTTCAAGCGTTGGCTCCCCGCTATGACACCGCTCGGCCTGTTGAAGTGCAATAATTGCCCAACGCAGCTCCGCCATGACCTGCCAATAGGGGATTGCGGAGCGATCCGTTGATGCCTCCGAGATGCTTTCATAGCCTGCAAGAAAGGGGGGTAAATCCGAAATCCCGCCAACTTCCAGATGATCATTCCCGAACCGCCAGCATCGCGCCGTTATCCAGCCGATATCCTCCATAGGGTCCGACCAACAAGCAAACTCCCAATCAAGGATCGCCGTCAAACGACCCTCATGGACCATGAAATTACCGGTCCGATAATCCGAATGACACAAGCGCACCACTTGGGAGGCAGGTTGGTTGTCCTCGAGCCAATTGAGCGCATGTTCCAACACCGGATGCCCCTCAGGAAGCGCATCCAGATCCCGCCGATACCCGTCAATGCGATGCTGCGCGGGGTTTTCGGGGACGTTCAGAAACCCGAGACCACCCTGAGGAGGGGTAATACGATGCAGCTTAGCCAGCTCTTCCCCCAGCGTCTTCGCCAGCTCCGGCCCAAAATTCGCCAGTTCAGGATCACGCACAATCTTACGGGCCTGCGCCATGCCCTTTGCCATTTCCATCAGATAGAAAGGCGCTTCGATAACGCTTGTATCCTCGCACAAAGCGATGGGCCTCGGCGCAATCACACCCGCCCCATAAGCCGCCCTCAGAATCGCAAATTCCTCAGGCCGAGAGTGAGAGGTCGAGAGCGTCGAGGGCGCATCCGTGCGCAACACAAAATCCCCCAAAGAGGTCACAACCTGCCAATTCTCCTGAATAGCCCCGCCCGACATCTTGGTGAGCGAGGTGATCTCACAGGCCCCCAGCGCCCCGGTCAGCCAGTCGCCAAGCTTCTCAAACCGCGCCAAATCTCACACACCCCAAGACCAGAAATCATCGCCCTCCTGCCCGTAAAAACGAGCCAGAACCATCTTATGAACCTCATCGGCCCCATCCACCAAACGTGCTTGACGGGCGTAGCGATAAATCCACTCCAACACGGTGTCCTTGGAGTATCCACGCGCGCCATTGAGTTGGATCGCCGTATCCACCGCCTTATGCAGCGTGTTCGCCACATGCAGCTTGGCCGAGGACACCTCCTTGCGGGCAAAATCCCCCTGATCAAGCTTCCAAGCCGCGTGCATGGTCAAAAGACGCCCCACAGAAATGTCATGGGCCACGTCCCCCATCTTGAGCTGCGTGCTTTCCCGCTCGGACAGTTTCACGCCAAAGCCCATGCGGTTCTCCGTATAGTCCGCCGCGATTTCCATGGAGCGTTTGGCCAGCCCCAGCCAGCGCATACAATGGGTCAACCGCGCCGGGCCAAGGCGGATTTGCGTGACCTTCAAACCGTCCCCGACCTCCATCAGGCGGTTCTCATCGGGAATGCGAAGCCCATCAAACACCAGCTCACAATGCCCGCCATGCTCTTCGGGCCCCATGATCCCGATGCGCCGCTTGATCTCCCAACCGGGATCATCCTTGTGGAACAAAAACGCAGTCAGCCCCTTTCGGGCATCATCCGAGGTTCGCGCCACCAGTATAAAATGCGCCGCCTCCGCCGCGCCCGTGATGAACCACTTACCCCCGTTGATCACCCAATCGTTCCCATCCCGCGTCGCGGTGGTCAGCATCATCGTCGGATCAGAACCCGACCCCGGCGCAGGCTCGGTCATGGCAAACGCCGAACGCACCTTCCCGTCGATCAGAGGCTCAAGAAACCACGCCTTCTGCGCCTCCGTCCCGATCTTGGCCATTACCGAGATATTGCCATCATCCGGAGCCGCCGCATTGATCGCCACGGGGCCAAAAATCGAGCGATTTGCCTCCTCGTAAATCACCGCGCGCTCCTGAATAGACAAGCCCATCCCGCCCAGATCAACCGGAGCCTGCGGGCTCCACAACCCGATTGCCTTGGCCTTTTCGCGGGCGGCCTCAAGAAGGGGCAGGGTGATGTTCTCATACTCATCGAAACTGGCCGGATCAGCCTCCAAAGGAAGCACCTCATTGGCGATGAACTGGCGGGTTTTCAGACGAAGCGCGTCCAACTCTGGTGAAATCGAGAAATCCATAATGCCCCCTAAAGGCTCGAAATAAGATGACCGCCATCAACGGGCGTCACGGTTCCGGTCATGAAACTCCCCCGATCAGAGGCCAAAAGCAAAAGCAGCCCATCAAGCTCCCCATGCTCCCCGTGCCGCTTCATGGGCACCCGTTGAAGGATCTTCTGACCATGCTCGCTCTTGAGATAATCATCGGTCATTTCAGACCTGAAATACCCCGGCGCAATGGCATTCACGCGGATATTATGGGGGGCCAGTTCCAAAGCCATCAGCTTGGTCATATGCGCCACCGCCCCTTTGGAGGTCGCGTAAGAGGCCACACCGCTGCCCGTCGCCAGCCCCAGAATAGAGGAGATATTGATGATCGAACCGGGCAGATCGGCGGCCACCAAAGCCCGCGCCATCAGTTGTGCCGCATCCCAAACCGCTTGCTGGTTGGTGTCAAAAAGCTGGCGCGTATCCTCATCAGAGGCATCCAGAAAACTGCCAGAACGCGCAATACCCGCATTATTGATCAGGATGCTGGGGGTAGAAGCCGCCTTGGCCAAATGATCCAACCCCGACTGGATCGAGCCGCGCTCAGTCACGTCCATCTCAATGGGAACCGCCGTTCCACCGCTCGCTTCAATCTCCCGCGCCAACGCATCAAGCCGCTCCAAGCGCCGCGCGGCAATGCCTACGATCGCTCCCGCACGCGCCAGAGTTTTCGCGAAATGCGCCCCCAAACCAGAGGAGGCCCCGGTGATCAAAGCCACACGGTCCTGCAGGTTGAAATACTGCATATTTGAAGGCCCTCCCAAGACCGCTTTTTGAAGAAGCGTAGGGGAGTGATTGCGCTTTAGCAATGCCCTGCTACTTGGCCCTTGGAACGCCCGTCAGATTAAGAGTGATGAGCTGCCCATCTGAGCCTAACTCCGCACCAATGACCCTCAGATTCTCACCAGACGCGCCCTTTCTAAATCGCCCCGACAGGTCAAAATGATCGCCCCTACAAGGATCAAAAAAGCCGCCATAATCCCCGGCTCT
>CAZXRG010000044.1:0-17753 GCA_964642935.1 uncultured Rhodobacterales bacterium
TGATATTGCTTTGGGAGTTGGCGTAGGACAGGCGGATGTAGCCTTCTCCGAGCACTCCGAAGTCCGGTCCGCCGATGGTGGCGACCCCTGTGGTTTCAAGGAGGTCGGAGGCCAGTGTTTTGGCGGGGATGCCTGTTTTTGAGATATTGGGGAATGCGTAAAAGGCCCCTTTTGGGGTGATGCAGGAGACGTTGGGGAGATCGTTGAGCAGATCGACCACCAGTTTGCGGCGGGTGTCGAATTCCTTGAGCATGGAATGCACGGCGTCTTGGGGCCCTTCAAGCGCTTCTATGGCGGCAAATTGGGCGGGCGCGTTGACGCAGGACCATGCGTTGACGGCCAGTTTTCTCGCGTTTTCATAAAGGCCGTCGGGCCAGATGGAGTAGCCCATGCGCCAACCGGTCATGGCGTAGGTTTTGGACCAGCCGTTGAGCAAGATCAGGCGGTCTTGGATGTCTGGATAGGTCAGGAGGGAGACGTGGGTTTCTCCGTCATAGAGCATCTGGTCGTAAATTTCGTCAGACAGGATGGCGATGTCGGGCCAGTTTTCGAGGCCCGCGACCAGCGCGTCGACCTCTTGTTTCGGGGTGACGCCTCCGCAAGGATTGGCGGGGGAGTTGAGGATGATCAGGCTTGTTTTGTCACTGATCAGGCCCAGCGTTTCATCGGCTGAAAAGGCAAAGCCGTTTTCTTCGCGGATCGGGATCGGGATTGGCGTGGCGCCTGTGTATTCGATCATGGAGCGATAGATCGGGAAGCCGGGGTCGGGGTACATGATCTCCACGCCCGGTTGGCCGAACATCAGGATGGCTGTGAACATGGTGACTTTGCCGCCGGGAACGACCAAGACGCGGTCGGGGGAGACCTCGACCTCAAAGCGTTTGTGGAGATCGGCGGCCACGGCCTCGCGCAGTTTGGGAAGACCTGTGGCGGGGGTGTAGCCGTGTTGGCCGTCGCGCAGAGCCTTTACGGCGGCTTCCACGATGTTTTCAGGCGTTGGGAAGTCCGGCTGTCCGATGCCCAGATTGATCACGTCCATGCCGGTTGCGGCCAGCTCACCGGCGCGGGCCAGCACTGCGAAGGCGTTTTCTTCGCCGATGCGATCAAATCCAGAGATGGGTTTCACGGGGATGTTCCTCCAATTATATTTTCACCACAGAAAGCCTTCTCGCGGGGGGCGTGTCAACGCATTGGGTGCGCGACCTATGGTCCTAACCTGAGTGATTTGGGCGGTGGGGCGCATATACCCGCGCCTCGCTTGAGTTTTTGGGATGCACCTGCCAATTGAAATGGATAGAACTAGCCCCATATCACTCACCAACACCTAGAATAACGAGGACCACCCCCCGATGATGGATTTCGGAACGCCAGCACCAGATGCCGCCCTGATCAAAGATGTCTCTGAGGCGACGTTTATGGAGGATGTTGTGGATGCCTCCTCCTCCGTTCCGGTGATTGTGGATTTTTGGGCGCCTTGGTGCGGCCCTTGTAAGCAGTTGACCCCTGTTTTGGAGGCGGCGATTACGGCCAGAGGCGGCAAGGTTCGTTTGGCCAAGATCAATGTGGATGAGAACCAGCAGATTGCAGGGCAAATGCGGGTTCAGTCCATTCCGGCTGTGTTTGCCTTTGTGGATGGTCAGCCGATTGATGGATTTATGGGGCCCATTCAGGGCTCTGAGCTGGATGCATTCCTTGATAAGGTGATTGCGGCCAAAGGCGGCGAAGAGCCCGGTTTGGAAGAGGCGCTTAAGGCGGCTGACGAGATGCTGGAAGAGGGTGCGGTTGCGGATGCAGCGCAAACCTATGCGGCCATTCTTGAGGAGGAGCCTGAAAATGCGGCGGCCCTTGCGGGGTTGGCCAAGTCCTATCTGGCGCTTGATGATGCGGACAGGGCGCGTGCGATTGTCGAGAATGCGCCGGAGGCGGTTCAGGGCGATCCTTTGCTTGTGGCCGTCCTCGCGGAGATTGATCTGAAAGTTGCCAGTGCCGAGGCCGGTGATACGGCTGATCTGCGCGCCAAGCTAGAGGCCAATCCTGATGATCTTGAGACCCGTTTTGATCTGGCCAATGCTTTGGCAGGGGCGGGGGACAATGAGGGGGCGATCAACGAGCTTCTGGATATTTTCAAGCGGGATCGCGAGTGGAATGAGGGGGCTGCAAAAGAGCAGCTGATCAAAATCTGCGATATGCTGGGGCCCAAGGATCCGATTGCGCAATCGGGTCGGCGTCGTCTCACCTCGATGATCTTCGCTTAACCCCGTCAAAGGACTTATTCGCCCGATATGGTAAAAAGCTACAGCCCCGCCGATTTGCCTGAGACAATTCCGATGTTTCCCCTTCCCGGGGCGCTGTTGTTGCCGCGCACGCGATTGCCGTTGAATATCTTTGAGCCGCGTTATCTGGCGATGCTTGATGACACGCTTAAGAGTGAGCATCGCATGATCGGGATGATCCAGCCGCTTGAGGACCCCACGGGGGATGACACGGGTCGGCTTCATCATATTGGCTGTGCGGGTCGTTTGATTTCGTTTTCGGAGACGGAAGATGGTCGGTATTTGATCACTTTGGGTGGTGTCTCGCGCTTTCGCCTTTTGGGGAAAGTGGACGGGTTTACGCCCTATATTCGTGCAGCCGTGGATTGGTCCGCGTTCGAGCGTGATCTGGGGCGTGAGGAGATTGATGAGGGGTTTGATCGCCCCAAGTTCCTCGACACTTTGGCGCGGTATTTTGATGCGGTGAACCTGTCGTCGGATTGGGACAGTCTCAAGGAGGCGGATGAGGAGCTGTTGGTGAACTCTCTGGCCATTCTTTGCCCCTTTGAGCCGGAGGAAAAGCAGGCGTTGTTGGAGGCGCCCTCGCTGGAGACCCGACGGGAGACCATCGTGACCTTGATGGAATTTGTATTGGCCTCAAGCGGGTCGAGTGAAGAAGGATCCATGCAATGACAGCTATATCTGACCCGGCTTTGGACACGTTTGATCCCAAGATGCTGGAGGCTCTGGTGTGTCCCGTGACCCGCAGCAATCTGACCTATGACAAGGACCGCCAAGAGCTGGTCTCTAAAGCGGCTGGTCTCGCCTTTCCCATTCGCGGCGGCATTCCGGTGATGTTGATTGATGAAGCCCGAGAAATCGCATGAGCAAGCTGCCAATCGCTCTTGATTTGCCACAGGTTGAGCCGCTTCCAGAGGCCACGCAGAAGTATTTTGATATTTGTCAGGAGAAACTGGGGCTTATCCCCAATGTGCTCTTGGCCTATTCCCATAACATCGAAAAGCTGAACGTGTTTGCGGCACTTTATAATGATCTGATGCTCTCTGAGAGTGGGTTAAGCAAGCTTGAGCGCGAGATGATCGCGGTGGTGGTCTCAGCGGAGAACAAATGTGTGTATTGCCTTGTGTCCCATGGGCAGGCGGTGCGGGAGTTGTCCGGTGATCCTCAATTGGGCGAGATGCTGGTGATGAATTATCGCGCCGCTGATCTGGATGAGAAGACCCGCGCGATGCTCGATTTTGCGGTTCAGATGACCCTTCGCAGTGCAGAGATTGAGGAGGCGGATCGCCAGAAATTGCGCGATGCCGGATTTTCTGAGGCGGACATTTGGGACATTGCTGCTGTTGCCAGCTTCTATAATATGACCAACAGAATGGCCTCAGCCGTGGATATGAGGCCCAACGATGAATATCACTCTAAATCAAGGTAGAGGCTTATGACCCTAAACATGCTCGACGCAACTGACGACAAAAAAGACGAGGGCAACAGCACGCCTGTGGACCAGTTGTTTTTCAAATCCCGCAATGTGATTATTGCGGGGCCGATCAACGATAAGATGGCGCAGAAGACGACGACGCATCTTCTGGCTTTGGCCCAAGAGAGTGACGATCCGATCAATGTGTTTATTTCCTCTCCCGGTGGGCATGTGGAATCCGGTGATATGGTCCATGACATGATCAAATTCATCAAGCCGACCGTGCGCACCATCGGGTCCGGCTGGGTGGCCAGTGCGGGGGCTTTGATCTTTGTGGGCGCGGCGAAAGAGAACCGCTATTGCCTGCCCAACACCCGTTTTCTGCTGCATCAACCATCGGGCGGCATTGGCGGTCAGGTGACGGATATGATGATCCAGGCCGAGCAAATCCGGATCATGCAAGAGCGGTTCCATAAGCTCTTTGCGGAGGCCACGGGTCAGACGGTCGAGAAGATCGCAAAAGACACCAATCGCGATTTCTGGCTGACGGCGGAAGAGGCGATTGAGTATGGTCTGTGCGGACAGATCATCGAGAATGCGGCGGCGCTTAAGTAGCGCCACCGATTGCGTGCGAGGAAGGTCTTATCCGTCGATGCGGATTGCCTCGTTCTTTGGATCATAAGGGCTGTCTTCGACAATCTCACAATCCCAAAGCTGGTTTTGCATTCTGACCTTTAGCTTGGTGCCGGGGGTGGCCAGATCGGGTGTGACATAGCCCATACCGATAGATTTGGAGAAGGCGACGGAATAGCCGCCTGAGGTCAGACGGCCCACTTTTGTGTCGCCCTGATAGAGCGCTTCGCGGCCCCATGGATCGGCATCATCAGGGCCATCAATCAGCAGAGTGACGCATTTGGAGCGGATGCCCGTGGCTTCCATAGCTTCCTTTCCGTGGAAGTCTTTGGAGAGGTCTACGAAACGGGGCAGGTCGGCTTCTAATGGGGTGGCGTCGCGGCCAAGTTCGGTGCCAAAGGCGCGGTAGGACTTCTCTTGGCGCAGCCAGTTTTGTGCGCGTGCTCCGACCAGTTTCAGACCGTATTTTTCGCCTGCTTGGGTGATCTGGTCGAAGAGATAGTTTTGCATCTCTATGGGGTGGTGCAACTCCCAGCCGAGCTCTCCTGTGTAGGCGACGCGGATGGCGTTGACCGGGCACATTTTGAGTTCGATGTAGCGCGAGGACAGCCATGGGAAGCGTTTGTTGGAGAGCGCTGTGTCAGGGTCGGCGTCCACGATCAGGTCTTTCAAGAGGTCGCGGGATTTCGGGCCCGCAATGGCGAAGACGCCGTATTTCGTGGTGACTTCTTCTTCGTTGATACGCCCGAATTCTTCCTCTTTTTCCATGATGGCTTTGTAGAGATAGTCTTGGTCGTAAGCGGTCCATGCGCCAGCGGAGACCAGATAGTAGCTGTCCTCAGCCTCGCGCACGATGGTGTATTCGGTGCGTGTGGTGCCGTTTTCGGTGAGCGCATAGGTCAGGTTGATGCGGCCCACTTTGGGGAGCTTGTTTGTGGTGAACCAGTCAAGGAAAGCGGTGGCTCCGGGGCCGGAGATGCGGTGTTTGGTGAAGGCGGTGGCGTCGATCAGGCCGACGCCTTCGCGGATCGCTTTGGCCTCTGCATGGGCGTATTGCCACCAGTCACCGCGCCGGAAAGAGCGGGCGTCATGGTCGAAACTCTGGGGTGCATCCTTGGGGCCGAAATAATTGGGCCGCTCCCAGCCGTTTACACAGCCAAACTGGGCGCCTGCGGCTTTCATGCGGTCATAAGACGGAGCGGTTCTGAGCGGGCGGCAGGCCTCGCGCTCCTCATCGGGATGGTGCAGGATGTAGACGTGCTCGTAGCACTCCTCGTTCTTTCGCGCGGCATATTCGGTTGTGATCCAGTTCCCGTAGCGCTTGGGATCGAGCGAGGCCATATCGATCTCCGCCTCCCCTTCCGTCATCATCTGCGCGAGGTAATGGCCAGTGCCGCCTGCGGCTGTGATGCCGAAGGAGAAGCCCTCGGCCAGCCACATATTCTTAAGGCCCGGAGCGGGGCCGACCAGCGGGTTTCCGTCTGGCGTGTAGCAAATCGGGCCGTTGAAATCGTCTTTGAGGCCGATCTCCTCGCAAGAGGGGATACGGTGGATCATGGCCATGTATTGCTCTTCAATCCGCTCCAGATCGAGCTGGAACAAATCGGCGCGGAAGCTGTCGGGCACGCTGTGCTCGAAACGGGCAGGGGCGTTTTTCTCATAGGTTCCCAAAATCCACCCGCCGCGCTCCTCGCGCACGTAGGATTGGGCGTCGGCATCGCGGATGACGGGGTGTTCGGGGTTGTTCTTGCGCCACTCCACCAGAGCGGGGTCTTGGTCCATGACGATGAACGTGTGCTCGACGGGGATCGCGGGCATTTTGATGCCAAGCTGGCGGGCAGTGCGTTGGGCGTGGTTGCCGGTGGCTGTGACCACATGTTCGGCGCGTATCTCGAAACTCTCGGTTCCGGCGATCAGATTGCCGCCTTGTTCGATCATGCGGGTGCCGCGCACGATCCATTCCGAGCCGGTCCATTCATAGCTGTCGACTTGGGCTTTGCGCTCGATGGTTGCACCGTGTTGGCGCGCACCCTTGGCCATGGCTTGGGTCACATCGGCTGGGTTTATGTAGCCGTCGGTGGGGTGATAAATCGCGCCCTTGAGGTCCTCGGTGCGGATCAGGGGCCAGCGGTCTTTGATGTCCTTGGGGGACAGCCACTCATAGGGGATGCCGACGGTTTCAGCGGTCGAGCCATAAAGGGCGTATTCGTCCATCCGGTCTTGGGTCTGGGCCATGCGCAGGTTGCCGACCACGGAAAATCCGGCGTTAAGGCCGGTTTCGGCTTCCAGCTCCTTGTAGAATTTTACCGAATAGTCGTGAATGTGGCTGGTGGCATAGCCCATGTTGAACAGGGGCAGGAGGCCAGCGGCATGCCAGGTGGAGCCGGAGGTCAGCTCGTCGCGCTCCAGAAGCATCGTGTCCCAGCCGGCCTTGGCGAGATGATAGGCGACACCTGCGCCCACGGCTCCACCACCAACAACAAGCGCTCTGACATGGGTTTTCATCTTGGTTTCCTTGGCTATTCGGGATTGGCTGTAATTTGGAGAAAATCTTGGGCGCGGTCCAGATCAAGCCGACGCAGCGGGGGCAGAAAACGACATGTTGCAGATTTGGATTAGGGAATTGTTAAACTTGTCTTAATTCTTGCCCAGATGTGCACAATTTTGTCCGAATTCTAAACGCTAGATTAACCCTGACCTGTTAGGTCTGAGGGCGTAGTGTTGTTTATTGGGGTCGTTATGAAATCTTTAACAGTCGTTCTCAGTCTGGTTTTCATTTTGCTTTTGCCCGTGGTGACAAAGGCTTCCGAGCAGGTGCATTGGGCGTATGAGGGCAGGTTTGGGCCGGACTATTGGTCGGAACTCAGCCTTGATTTTGGCGCATGTTCAGAAGGGATGCAGCAATCACCGATCAATCTAGAGGACGCTTTTGAAACGAGGCTGGCTCCGGTCGTGCTCCACTGGACTCAAACGGACTGGGAGTTGAGCAATAACGGGCGCAATGTGTTCGCGCATCCGGAAAATGGCGGCTATGCGATGATTGAAAACCGTCGGTATGATCTGGTTCAATTTCAACTGCGAAACCCGTCTGAACATTATATCGACGGGCGACCGTTCCCCATGGAGGCTCAGTTTTTGCACCAAGCCGAAGATGGCGAATTGGCGATTATTTCGGTGATGATTGATGGGGGTGGTGTGAACCGTCATTTTGAGTCCTTTATGGCCAATGCGCCGGTGAAAAAGAATGAAAAACAAATGCTGAAAGGGTTTGATCCCACACCCATGACAACCGATTTGGGGGATATCTTTCGTTACAACGGGTCTTTGACGATGCCGCCTTGTACGGAGAATGTTATGTGGACCGTTCTAAGTGACCCGTTGGTGGTCAGTGATGCGGCAGTTTTGGCGTTTAATTCGCTGTTTAAACTGAATGCGCGCCCGCTTCAGCCGTTAAACAGGCGTTACGTTTTGACGGATTAACTGGGTATGGTGACTGGACGTGCGCTTTGAGGATGACTATCTCAAAGGCTCCCTGAACTCTTTGAAGGTCCCATCCATGAACCCGCTTTTGTCTGACTGGACGTCTCCGTTTCAAATGCCTCCCTTCGGCACGTTTTCCGATGAAGATTTTGGCCCTGCGTTTGATGAGGCTTTTATTCAAGCACGGGCGGATGTGGCGCGGATATCGGAAAACCCTGAACCTGCAACGTTTCAGAACACTATTGAAGCGATGGAAAAGGATAGTGCTCTTCTGGATCGTGTCGGTTCGATCTTCTTCAATCTGGCTGGTGCGGATACCAATGAGGCGCGTGAGGCCATTCAGCGGGATCTGTCCCCGCGCTATGCGGCGTTCCACTCTGAAACGATGATGAATGCCGCGCTATTTGCGCGGGTTAAAGCGGTTCATGAAGGGGATGAAGCTCTGTCTGACGAGCAGCGGGTTGTTGCGGAAAAATACTTCAAAATGTTCGTGCGGGCGGGTGCAAATCTGGATGGTGATAAGCGGGAACGGTTTAGCGCTGTCATGCAAAGGCTCGCGGAACTTGGCACCAGTTTTTCGCAAAATGTGCTGGCGGAAGAACGCGGCTGGGAATTGGCGCTGGGCGAGGGCGATCTGGAAGGTTTGCCGGCATTTCTGGTCAGTGCGCTCAAAAGCAGTGCCGAGGCGCGGGATAAGAGCGGGTATTTGTTGACCCTCACGCCGTCCTTGATCGGGCCTTTCTTGCAGTTTTCGCCACGGCGCGATTTGCGTGAGGCGGTTTTTGCGGCGTGGAAAGCGCGAGGTTCGCAAGGTGGGGATCACGACAATCGCGCGGTGATCAAAGAGATATTGGAACTTCGCGCCGAGCGGGCCCAACTTTTGGGGTATCCCGATTTTGCCTCCTTCAAGTTGGAAGAGGAAATGGCCAAGACGCCTGGTGCCGTTCGCGATTTGTTGGAGGCCGTTTGGGAGCCTGCCAAAGTGAAGGCTGAAGAAGATGCGGTGGTTCTGGCTCAGATGATGAAAGAGGACGGTGTGAATGATGCGTTTCGCCCGTCGGATTGGCAGTATTATTCGGAGAAGCGCAAGCAGTCCGAGCATGATTTGGATGAGGCGGAATTAAAGCCCTACCTGCAGTTGGACAATATGATTGCGGCCTCTTTTGATTGTGCGGCCCGCCTGTTTGGCCTGTCATTCGAGGAGATTTCACCCGAGCTTTACCACGCGGACGCGCGCGCTTGGAATGTGACCAAGGGGGAGCGCCATATTGGTGTTTTCATCGGGGATTATTTTGCCCGTGCCTCCAAACGTTCCGGGGCTTGGTGTTCTCGGTTTCGTGCCCAATCGAATATGGGAGAGGATGTTCGCCCCATCGTGGTGAATGTCTGTAATTTTGCAAAAGCGCCGGAAGGTCAGGCGACCCTTCTCTCCTTTGACGATGCGCGGACCTTGTTCCATGAGTTTGGCCACGCGCTACATTCGCTGTTGTCAGACGTACAGTATCCCATGATTTCAGGGACATCTGTGGCGCGGGACTTTGTGGAATTGCCAAGCCAGCTTTACGAGCATTGGTTGAGCGTGCCGGATGTTTTGTCCAAACATGCGCTTCACGCGGAGACCGGAGCGCCTATGCCTCAGAAGATGGTGGCCAAGGTTCTGGCGGCGGAAAATGCGGATCAAGGCTATGCGACCGTGACCTATGTAGCCAGTGCGATTGTGGATATTGATTTCCATTCCGGAGAGGCGCCCAAGGATCCCATGGCCTCGCAGGAGGCGACGTTAGAGCGGCTCGGGATGCCGCCCGAATTGACCATGCGCCATGCGGCTCCGCATTTTCAGCATGTCTTTTCGGGGGATGGATATTCCAGCGGATATTATTCCTACATGTGGTCTGAAGTGATGGATGCGGATGCGTTTGAGGCCTTTGAAGAGACCGGAGATGCCTTTGATGCGGACACTGCTTTGAAGTTGGAGAAGTGGATTTACTCCGCGGGCGGGTCGCGCGATCCGGCGGAGCTTTATGTGGCGTTTCGAGGGGCTATGCCTTCGGTTGCAGCACTTCTAAAAGGACGAGGATTGGCAGCCTAGGAACGCTCAAACCGGTCAGAACCACTGACCGGGCTCCATTAATCCGTGGTTCATGATCTGCTGGGCGGTCCACTCAAAGCGGGTGGATTGATCCCACATGAAACTGTCGATTTCATAGGTGGAGCCCGGGTTGTTGATCAGGGATTTTGCGACCCGAAAGGAGGCCACGCAGAAGGTCATGTTGTGGTGCCACGGACAGGCGATCGTATTCATTTCTGGATCATTGAAAAGCCCGCGCGCGTCCATTTTGAGATCGGGTTTGGCTTTGAAAAATGCGATCCGGTCGATGCGCTGGCGGGTCCATTCGATGTGTTCTGCATAGCGCCATTTTAAACCGCCAAAGATATCGACCTGCCGCTCCAGCTTTTCCGGCCCCTCAAAACGGTCGCGGCTAAAGTAGCCCTCCGTGTCAAAATGGGCATCACCCGCAGAGAACTTCAGGGCCGCGCGGTCGATATAGGAGGGATAGAGATCGAGGGTCGTGCAAAACACGCTTTCGCGGCGCTCCTCGTCGATAAACTGGGCCGCATCCAGAATCGAGCGGGCCTCACAGAAGGGGAAGTAGAGGTACTCGGCGTTATGGCCGAGATATATCCAATGCCCGGCTAGAGTGTCGATCATTTCATTGACGATCTCATGGGTGTCTTGGGCGGGATCCGTCTCTATGAAAAGAGCGTCGGGCTCAAGTGGAGGGGTTCGCCCCAACACGAGCGTATTTGGAAAGCCTAGTGATTTGGCATGGGCAATTGTGTCGGCCAAATTCACCTCATCTTCATCACGAATGATTGCAACGGGGCCTTTATTTAGGTGTTTTGCGAGGGTCTTGCTTTTAACTATCATACTTATTTTCTTGGGGTTCTTTGCCGTATTGGTGCAGATGTTACATAATGTGAGCGCGGATGCACGAGATTATTGTCGGCGCGTTTTCGTCAAAAAAGTCAAAAAATGAGACAAATTTGATCCGGAATTACCAACAATCGATGCTCCTAAGAACAGCAAAAGTCAATTTTTGTGCCGGTCTGTTCAAGTTACCAAAGGTCATGCCTTTTCACATTGACAGTGGTCAGTAATTATTGATGATTATACGGTGCTTAGTAGAGCTGCTTTAGTATTTTGATAAACTAGGTTGAAGTACATAAAGTTGCGCTTACCTGCTGAGTGCAAACACACACCAAACACACACACACACACACATAAGAAAGTAATTAAATGTCTGAGGATCAAGTAATCGGCAAAGAAGAAGTTCTTGGCCTAACCACAGAGATCGTGTCCTCGCACGTGTCTAACAATCCGGTCGCTGCAAGCGATCTGCCAGGGTTAATCGAAGTTGTCTATTCCAAGCTTTCCGAACTGGGAGGAAATGCGAAGGATGCCAAAGTCGATCTGGTGCCAGCCGTTCCCGTGAAAAAGTCGATCACGGACGACTACATCTATTGTCTGGAAGACGGCAAGAAGTTGAAAATGCTAAAGCGTCATTTGATGACCGCTTATGGCATGACCCCTGAGGACTATCGCGCCAAATGGGGGTTGAAGCCTGACTATCCGATGGTTGCGCCAAACTATGCTGCAAAGCGTCAGCAGTTGGCCAAGAAAATCGGCTTGGGTCGTAAGCCTCGCGCGGTGAAGGCTTAAACAAGGCAAAGCGCCCCATCCATTGCGGTTGGGGGTCAACAAAGATAAGAGCGGCGGGGCAGATGGTCTCGCCGTTTTTTATTTCACTATGGGTGCTCACTATGTCGGATCGCAAAAAGCTCTTTATCAAGACCTATGGCTGTCAGATGAACGTCTATGACAGCGAGCGTATGGCGGCGTCTTTGGATCAGGCCGGATATGATCAGACGGATGCGGTGGATGAGGCAGATATGGTGCTTCTCAACACCTGTCATATTCGCGAGAAGGCGGCTGAGAAGGTTTATTCCGAATTGGGCCGGATCAAGGAGCTGAAGGCGGCCAAGCCGGATTTGAAGATTGGTGTGGCCGGATGTGTGGCCCAGGCGGAGGGCGAGGAGATCGTGCGCCGTCAGCCTGCTGTTGATTTGGTGGTGGGGCCGCAAGCCTATCACAATCTCCCCAAGATGCTCGATGCATTGAAGGGGGAAAAGCATGTCATCAACACGGATTTCCCCACGGAAGACAAATTCGATCATTTGCCAAGCGAGCGCAAAGCGCGTCGTGCTCCGGCTGCATTTTTGACCGTTCAAGAGGGTTGCGACAAGTTTTGCGCCTTTTGCGTGGTGCCCTACACGCGCGGTGCCGAGGTGTCTCGTCCCGCTGAGCGGATTTTGCGCGAGGCCGTTGATCTGGTTGAGCGGGGTGTGGCGGAGATCACGCTGCTCGGTCAGAATGTGAACGCTTATCATGGTGGCATGGGGTTGGCGGCTCTTATTCGGGAGTTGGCCAAGATTGACGGGCTCAAGCGCATTCGCTTCACCACCTCCCATCCCAATGACATGGAAGATGATCTGATTGCGGCCCATGGTGAGATCGACAAGCTGATGCCTTACTTGCATCTTCCGGTGCAATCAGGCTCGGACAGTGTTTTGAAGGCCATGAACCGCAAGCATACAGCGGAAAGTTATTTCAAGCTGATCGAGCGTATTCGACAGGCGCGGCCCGATATTGCCATGTCAGGGGATTTCATTGTCGGATTCCCCGGTGAAACCGAAGAAGATTTTCAGGCGACTTTGGATCTGGTTGAGCGTGTGACCTATGCGCAGGCTTATAGTTTCAAGTATTCAGCCCGCCCCGGAACCCCTGCGGCGGACCGCCAAGAGGTGCCCGAGGAGGTCAAAACCGAGCGTCTTGCACGCCTTCAAGCGCTTCTCACCCGCCAGCAGCGGGAATTTCAGGAGAGTATGGTCGGGCGCACCCTGCCGGTGCTTTTGGAAAAACCGGGCCGCAAGGAGGGTCAATTGGTTGGAAAGTCCCCTTATCTTCAGGCGGTCCATGTGGACGGGGATGAGGCTCTGATCGGGACAATTCAGGACGTCCATATTGTGTCTTCTGGGACGAATTCTCTGTTTGGAGAGACTCTTGGGTAAATTTACCCTTTAGGCCTGTAGAAAATCTGACTATAACCGTGAGAAATGGCGTATCGCGACTTTGAAAATCGCACAAAAAAACGCCGAGCGGACGGTCAACTTGGAGGCAAAGTAGAATGGGACGTTATCTGGCAGGCGCGTTGTGTGCGTTAGTTTTGAGTCTTGGTTCCTATCAGAGTGCTTCGGCTCAAGGTTTGTTCGAGTCGATTTCTAATATCTTCGGAGGCGGCGACGCTGAATCCGGAGCGGGACTGCGGGCCACGATCTGGGTTGATCCAGACGGATGTGAGCATTGGGTGATGGATGACGGGCTTGAGGGCTTCATGTCATCTCATCTGGACCGCAACGGTAAGCCCGTGTGTCGCGGTGCTTTACCTACAAATGGAATTTGTAAGACACTTGATTCAGCGGCCACCTTCGCGGTTGGCAGTGCGACAATCATGCCGGATGCATTGGGTGAGCTGAAAGCCTATCTGATGCCTCTTGGTGGAAGAACAATCGTAATCAACGGGCATACGGATAACACAGGCTCTGTTGAGGCGAATTTGCAATTGTCCCTGCGTCGCGCATTGGCCGTTGCAAAAGTGGCCGAGGAATTTGGCGTGATTGCCGAGCCTCGTGGTTACGGAGAGCAAGTTCCATTGGTGTCCAACAAGACGGCTGCAGGTCGTGCAAAGAACCGTCGGGTCGAACTTACGTGTTCATAAAGGCCGAGTGCAGGAGAGAATGATGACAAAAGCAAAAAGCGTATTCTTCGCAGTTGGACTAGGTGTCTTGGGTGGCTGCGCGACCGATACAACAACTGACGGGGGACTTGATTCCGGTTCGTTGAGCGAAATGCGGGCGGGTATCTGGATCGATCCAAACGGATGTGACCACTGGATCATTGATGACGGAGTGGAAGGTTATCTTACACCGCGTCTGCGTACGGATGGATCACCAGTGTGTCGTGATGAGTTCAATGTGAACTCCACTGTTGATTTCAATCGCAAAGCCATCGGCGACAGCTAAGCAAAATCTGTGAGATTGTGGCGTATGAGGCTTGCGGCTTATTGAGGGCTGCGGCACCATGGGGCATGTGATTCATTTTTTGTTTGGAGTGGCCATTGGCGGATGACGCCTCGACTGAAGTAACGTCAACGGACGCGGCTTCCCAGGTTCTCGATTTTCCTGATAACCGACTGCTGATTGATCTCTGCGGTGAGTTTGGACGCAATCTTGCTCAGGTAGAGCAGGCTTTGTCGGTGCAAATTCTTCATCGCGGCAATGAGTTGGTTGTCTCTGGTGGTTCGGAGGCCTCGGAGCAGGCTAGTGCGGCATTGAATGCCATGTATGCGCGTCTGGAAGATGGTCGTTCGCTTGAGAAGGGCGATATAGACGCGGCCATTCGCTTTGGGGATGCGGATGATACAGACATCATTGCTGATGTTGATCAGATGGAGATGTTCAAGGACGGCAAGCTGGAGATCCGCACCCGCAAGAAGCCCGTTGAGCCGCGCACGGAGACGCAAAAGCGCTATGTGGCGCAGCTCTTTTCCAATGAGTTGGTGTTCGGGATTGGTCCGGCTGGTACCGGTAAGACCTATCTGGCCGTTGCCGCTGGTGTGTCTTTGTTTCTGGACGGGCATGTGGACAAGATTGTGCTGTCGCGCCCTGCGGTTGAAGCGGGGGAGCGTCTTGGGTTCCTGCCCGGTGACATGAAGGACAAGGTCGATCCTTATATGCAGCCTTTATATGATGCTCTCTCGGATTTTCTTCCGGGCAAGCAATTGGCCAAGCTGATCGAGGACAAGCGCATCGAGATCGCGCCTTTGGCGTTTATGCGTGGCCGCACGCTTTCGAACGCTTTTGTGGTTCTTGATGAGGGGCAAAACGCGACGACGATGCAGATGAAGATGTTCCTTACCCGTCTGGGGGAGGGCTCTCGCATGGCGATTACGGGCGACGTTACGCAGATCGATCTGCCTAGAGGCCAGCCCTCTGGATTGGTTGAGGCCATGAACATTCTTAAAGATGTGGACCAGATCGGGTTTTCCTATTTCAAAGCGGCTGATGTGGTGCGCCATCCGTTGGTGGCCAAGATCATCCGCGCCTATGAGGCTGCGACCAACCCGTCATGAGTGATCCTGTTGGCGTTGAGGTTTCTGTTGAGGACCCTCGTTGGAATGACACGGATTTTGATGCTATCGCGCAATCGGCTTGCGATGCGGGGGCTAAGGTCGCGGGCCTCGGGATTGCCTGTGAGGTGAGCATTCTGGTGACGAATGATGCGCGAATTGAGGGGTTGAATACTCAGTTTCGCGATAAAGCGGCCCCGACAAATGTGCTCTCTTGGCCCAGTGAGGACTTGAGCCAAGGGGCAGGGGAGCGGCCATTGGCGCCCCAAGACCCTGAAATTGGCGATATTGCGCTGAGTTACGAGACCTGTGCGCGAGAAGCTCTGGAGTTTGGCAAAACATTTCATGATCATGTCACACATTTAGTGCTTCATGGTTTTTTGCATCTTTTAGGCTATGATCATGTAAGGGACGAAGATGCCACAGTTATGGAAGCCTTGGAAATTAAGGCTCTTGAAACACTTGGTATAGAAAACCCATATTAGTAAGGGCAATTCAATTGCCGGTATTTGGACAGCGAGAGTAATGGGCGACACGACAGACGGATCTCAAAGCGCAGCGCAAGGCGCGCCAAGTGAGGTTACACCGCAAGACGAGACCCATGTTTCATTTTTGGATTGGGCGCTTCGGCGTCGTGGCCGCGCTCCTGCGGTTGAGCCGCGTCCGGCGACCGATCTAGATCGCGCCAGTGCGGCGGGTGCCCGCCAGATGCTGGTGAATGTGCGCAAGATGGGCGGTCTTCGGGTTGAGAATGTCGCCATACCGCGTGCGGATATTGTGGCGGTGCCTGACGATATTTCTCTCAGTGATTTGATGGATGTGTTTCGCGAGAGCGGATACAGCCGCATTCCGGTCTATTCAGACACGCTCGATAATCCTTTGGGGCTGGTTCATCTTAAGGATGTCGCTCTGGAGTATGGCTTTGGGAAAAAGCGGAGCTTTGATCTTGAGCCGCTGATGCGCCCGTTGCTTTTTGCACCACCTTCTATGCCTGTGGGTGCGCTTCTTCAGAAGATGCAGGGCGAGCGTCGGCATATGGCTTTGGTGATTGATGAATATGGTGGGGCTGATGGGCTGATCACCATGGAAGATCTGGTCGAGCAGATTGTTGGCGAGATCGTCGATGAGCATGATGCGGATGAGGATCAGGAATGGTCCGTTGAAAGCGAAGGTGTATATCGCGCCTCTGCGCGGGCTGATCTGCGGGAGTTTGAGGCCGAGGCCGGGTTGGATTTGCTGCCCGATGATCTGGACGAGGATGTGGACACGCTGGGCGGTCTGGTCTTCATGTTGTCAGGTCGCGTGCCTGTTCGGGGCGAGGTGGTCCGCCACCCTTCGGGTCATGAATTTGAAGTTCTGGATGCGGATGCTCGACGTGTGACACGCATGCGGGTGCGCCTTAGCAAAACGGGTAAACCACGGCGTGCAGCTGAGTAAGCTGGCGTCCTTATCGGGCTGGCAGGCTTACGGGCTTTCTTTCTTATGTGGTGCTGCTCTGGCTTTGGGTCAGGCGCCTTTCAACTTTCCATGGACCATGTTTCTAGCGGTTCCGCTCCTTTATCTGATGAGTGCGGATAAGCGACTGCGCGGGGCGTTTGGCGTTGGCTGGTTTGCAGGTCTTGGTTATTTTGCGCTGGCGCTTCATTGGATCGTCGAGCCGTTTTTGGTGGATTTGGCCAGAACCGGATGGATGGCGCCTTTTGCACTGTTGTTTTTGGCCGCGGGGCTGGCTTTGTTTTGGGCGATCCCGTTTGCGCTTTCGGCGCGCTTATCTGGCGGTATTTTGGCCTTTGCGGGGCTTTGGACGCTCGGTGAGTTTGCGCGTTCCACCGTTCTGACGGGCTTTCCCTGGGCGTTGATATCCTATGGTTGGTTGGAGACACCGATTATTCAGGGGAGCGCTTTTTTAGGGTCCCATGGGCTTGGTTTTGCGCTTCTGGTGCTTGTGCTCTTGCCGGTTGTTTGGAAATGGACTGGCGTGGGGCTGATGGTGGTGGCCTTTGTTCTGGCTTGGGTGGTTCTGCCCATGCGGGTCAATGAACTGGCCATGACTGACACGATTGTGCGCCTGATCCAACCCAATGCGCCCCAGCATCTTAAGTGGCATCCTGATCATGTGCGCACCTTCTTTGACAGGCAAATTGCCTCAACCCGCGCGGGTGGAGATGTTGATCTGGTGGTCTGGCCGGAAGCGGCGGTGCCTTATCTTATGGGCACGCGCCCTGACCTTAATGCGTTTATCTCCGAAGCCGCTCATCCGGCTAAAGTTGTCTTGGGCGCGACCCGTGAAGAGGGTGGCTTTTTGTACAATGCCGCTGCGGTTTTGGGGGCAGGCGGTCAAATTGATCATCAATACGACAAGCACCATCTGGTTCCCTTCGGCGAGTTCCTTCCGTTCCCGTCGTTCTTCGAGCGCTTTGGCCTTCAAGGATTGGCGCGCAATGCCGGGCGGTATTCTTGGGGGGGAGGGCCACAACAGATTGATGTTGAAGGGGCGCCTCCGTTCCAATTGCTCATCTGTTATGAGGCCATCTTCCCCGCGGAGATTTTGCGAGGAGAGATACGGCCTGACTGGCTGCTCCATTTGACCAATGATGCATGGTTTGGTGATTTTTCAGGCCCCTTCCAGCACTTGGCCCAAGCGCGGGTGAGAGCCGTTGAGTACGGGCTGCCGCTGGCTCGCGCGGCAAATACAGGCGTGAGTGC
>CAZXRG010000045.1:0-17753 GCA_964642935.1 uncultured Rhodobacterales bacterium
CGCGGACCTTTACGTTATAATCGATCACCCGCTTTACAGGCACTATCACCTTCATTTCACAAACGCCTTCACTTCGTAGACTCCAATATAATAGCAATGCCTTGGCCGACACCGATACACATCGACAGGCAGGCGTATTTGCCACCCGTTTCCCGCAGGTGACGCAGGGCTGTCAGAATGATCCGTGCGCCGCTAGCCCCCAAGGGATGCCCAACAGCAATTGCGCCGCCGTTGGGGTTGACGCGGCTATCGTCCGGGGAAATGCTAAGATGCTTGCAACAGGCGAGGGCCTGGGCAGCAAAAGCCTCATTGATCTCAATCAGGTCCATATCTCCAAGGCTTAGCCCCGCGCGTTCTAGCGCCTTGGGCACGGCGTAACCGGGACCGATCCCCATGATGCGTGGGGGTACGCCCACTATAGCGCCTGCGATGATACGACCTAAGGGCTGCGCCTTGTCGGAGGCCGCCCCCACCAACAACATTGCAGCTCCATCATTGATGCCCGAGGCATTGGCCGCTGTGGTCACCCCCCCTTTAAACAGCGAGTGCATAGCGGTGATCTTTTCAAGTGTGGTGTCAGGACGGGGATGCTCGTCGCGATCAACAACCTTGGTCGCTCCACGCTTGCCCGGTACAGTGATCGGTGTGATCTCTTCGTCAAAAAAGCCGAGCTCGCGCGCGGCCTCATACCGCATCTGCGAGCGGTAGGCGAAGGAGTCCGCTGCCTCGCGCGAAATCTCGTAATCCGAGGCTAGATTGTCGGACGTCTCTGGCATCGGGTGGTCGCCATACATTTGTGCAATCTTGGGATTAGGAAACCGCGTGCCGATGGCCGTGTCATAGATCTTCGTGTTATTTTGCCAAGCCCTGCTGCTTTTGGCGACTGCAAAGGGCGCACGCGTCATGCTTTCAACGCCACCGGATATATAGACTGGTGCCTCGCCAACCGTCACTGCCCGCGCGGCATCCAAGGTTGAGGCCATAGACGAGCCACACAGGCGATTGACAGTTAGCCCGCCGGTCTCAATTGGCAGCCCCGCTAAAAGGCTCGCATAGCGGGCTACGTTGCGGCTGTCTTCGCCGGATTGGCAGACATTGCCCAAAATCACATCCTCGACCTTCTCAGGTGCAAAGGCACTACGCGCCATCAAAGCTTGGATCACCTGCGCGGCAAGATCATCAGGGCGAACTTCTGCAAGCGCCCCGCCTTGTCGACCAAAGGGGCTGCGCAGCCCGTCATAGATATAGGCATCAAGCATGGGCAGGTCGGTCCAATTGTTTGAGTGTGTCGTCAAACGCATTGATCAGCGTGGCTTTCAGTATTTTGCCAGTGGCCGCCTGAGGTAGGTGATCGACAATGACGATGTGAAGTGGCACCTTGTAAGCAACCACGCGATCACGCATCCATGTTTTTAGCTCGGCTTCCGTGACAGGAGTGCTGATCGTGACAAAGGCCAATACATCCTCGTTGCCCCCGCGTTTGCGGCCTACTACAGCCGCTTGTGCGACCGCAGTATGGGCATTCAAGGCGGCCTCGATCTCAACCGGGTAGACATTAAAGCCCGAGTGCACGATCAGCTCTTTGCAACGCCCCACGATATGGATGTTTCCGTGCTCATCAATTCGCCCAATATCGCCCGTGCGCAAAAAGCCGTCGGGCGAGATCGCTTCAGCGGTCGCTATGGCATCTTTATAATAGCCCTTCATGACATTTGGTCCGCGCAAGCAAATCTCGCCCGCGCCATCGTCCGCTACATCCCGTAACTTCAATTCCTGACCCGGCAGCGCTCGTCCAACCGAGGTATCGCTACGTGGGTCATCAAGACGGGTAACTGCGATGCTGGGCGAGGCCTCGGTCATGCCGTAGCCGTTGTGTAGGTGAACGCCGAAAACACGCTCAATCGTCGCCTTCCAGTCGGGATCAAGCGGCGAGCCACCTGCGGAAATGAAACGGAGCGATGTTTCTACTTTATCAATGCCGCGATCGCGCAGCAGTTTCAGGATGGCTGCGTACATCTGTGGCACGCCGGGCAGTAAGGTGATCCCGGTTTGCAGGACTTCCAGTACCCGAGACGGATCAAACCTGGGCATAAAATGGATGGCCGCCCCCGCATGCCAAAGCGGCAGCAAAACACCACCAAAACCGTAAACATGGGTGCCGGGTAGCACCCCAAGCAGCCTGTCGGCGCTGGTCATGCCGCGCACATTGCTGGTGGTTGTTCCGGCGTAGATCAGGTTAGCGTGGGTGAGCATGACGCCTTTAGGCTGCCCGGTGGTCCCTGAGGTATAAAAGAGAGCGGCAACCTGTTCGGAACCTTCCGCAACCTGCTCTACCTTCACATCTCGCATAGGTGACACGCACAGCTTGCATCGGCCGGGCGCGCCTAGATCCACGGAACCGAAGTGCATGGCATGTGCCTCTGCGGATGAGGAGTCGTCGACGGTATAAAGAATGCAACAGGCGCCCGAATGTTTCATTGCTACATCGATGTCGCGGATGGTCACCCGTGCGTTTAATGGCACGACCCAAGCGTCCAGCTTGCTGAGCGCCAACACAGCTAAGGCAAAGGTGATGCCGTTTTCGGCTAATAGAATTACCCGATCACCGCCACGGACCCCATGGATGGACAGCATATGAGCCATCTTGTCCGAGAACCGCTCAAGGTCACCATAGGTATAGCTCTTTCCAGCGTCGTCGATAACGGCAAGGCTTTCCGGCGGATTGTTCTCGATTAGTTGATGGAGCCTACGCATTGATCATGGCCCCCTCGCTTGCGGCTTGGGAAAATACGGCGATGGCTGACCATGTGGCAATCAAGGCTGGTTTCTCAACATCCTCAATTTCAACCGTCAGAACATGGGTACGCATCAACTCGGTAAGATTGCGCAGTCGCACACTTTCAAGCTGAAACCGTCCGCGCACCCGCGCGTTTACCGGAACCGGTGCCACAAAACGGATTTTCTCGAAGCCATAGTTGATGCCCATGACCGCTCCCAACGGCTTAGGGATCGCGCCATCGGCAAAATGCGCGCCCAAAGACAACGTCAGGAACCCATGCGCAATAGTTTTGCCAAAAGGGGTCTGGGCCGCCCGCTCCGCGTCGGTGTGGATCCACTGCTGGTCCAAGGTGGCCGCTGCAAATGCGTCGATCCGGGCTTGATCCACCACAACCCAATCCGAGATTCCAACCTCTTGACCGACCTTCGGCTGGAATGCCGCCAAGGCGGTCTCGATGGGGGTCATATAGTATCTCTCAAATGACGAACTGGATGCACCTCGGGCCCAGCTAATTTGCCAAATTTGGACGATACCGGAATACCCGGTTCATTACTTGGCTTAGCTGCCATAGCCAGAATCCTTTGCTTACGTTGCCTTTTAGAAAACCGGAAGATAACTGACTTGTCAATCATTTTGCGAAATGCAATTCTGCTATGCGAAACAAACGTTAAAGAATCGGTCTATAGCCTTGCGCGCTATCGCCGCCCACGCCGAAAGAAGAAAATCATGCTAGAGATCACAAACCTGCAGGATTTTAGGATGGCGATGCGGGCATGGCTGGAAGAGAACTGTCCGTCCGCGATGCGCGACGGCCTGACAACGCCTGAGGCGATTTGCTGGGGCGGGCGCAATTGGCGCTTTCACTCAACTGCGCAACAGCTCTGGCTCGAGCGTTGCATAGACGTTGGACTGACAGTGCCCACATGGCCGCGAGATTACGGCGGTGCCGGGCTGGAACGGACCCGCGAAAAGATCTTTCGTGAAGAGTTGGCAGCGATCAACGCTCGCCCCCCGTTGCAGAGTTTCGGTATTTGGATGCTGGGCCCCGCCTTGCTGAACTTCGGCACTGAAGAGCAAAAACGCGCCCATTTACCCCGGATTGCGCGTGGCGAGATCCGTTGGTGCCAAGGCTATTCGGAACCAAGCGCGGGCTCAGATCTCGCTAGCGTGCAGACCAAATGCGAGGACAAAGGCGACCATTGGCTGGTGAACGGCCAAAAGATTTGGACGTCTTATGCCGACAAGGCCGATGCGATATTTGCCCTGGTGCGTACGGACAAAGATGCGCCCAAACACAAAGGCATCTCTTTTCTGCTGATAGATATGAAAAGCGCGGGCGTTAGCACCAAACCCATTCGTCTGATCTCCGGCAGCTCGCCGTTTTGCGAGACTTTCTTTGATGATGTGCATGTGCCCAAAGGCGATGTTGTCGGCGCAGTAAACAGCGGTTGGGACGTGGCAAAATATCTGCTGACCCATGAACGCGAGATGATTTCGGGCGGTGGCACCGGCGTTTCGGGTAGCCGCTCGCTAGGGGCGGTGATTGCAGATGCCTATCCTAACGGGCTGACCGATACTTGCTTACGCGCGCAAGTGATGGATACCGAGATCAACGCGCTTGCTATATCTTTGACCTTGGACCGTTACAAGGATCAGTCTGCAGCGGGCCAAGGGGCGGGTCACGCCTCGGCGATGTTGAAATTCATGGGGACCGAGCTGAACAAGACCCGTCATGAGCTGATTATGGCAGCGTACGGCAGCGACGCCTTGCAATGGGACGAAAACCTCGCAGCCCCTTGGTTGCGCACCAAAGCAAACTCTATCGAAGGTGGAACGTCAGAGATCATGCTAGGCATCATCGCGCGCCGCGTTCTTGAGCTGAAATAGGAAGCGCGGCACATGTTGAAACTTGTACGAACTGAAGACGAAACCATGTTGGCCAATATGGCGCGGGGCTTTTTGGATGACGCAGCCCCTGTCAGCCATCTGCGGGCTCAACGGGATGCTGGTTCCACCCATGACCCTGCGCTGTGGCGAAAAATGGTAGATCTTGGCTGGGCCGGTATTCTGATCCCCGCAGCGGCTGGCGGCAGCGATATGGGTGTCTCAGCGGCTGGTGTGATTGCGCAAGAGATGGGGAAATCGCTGACGGCAAGCCCGTTTCTATCCACTGGCGTGATTGCCGCGACAGCCTTGCGCACTGCCGGAGACCGGCAGCGCGCCCTTAAAGCCATCGCCACTGGTCAAACGATCTACGCACTCGCGCTTGATGAGCACGCAAAATTTGCGCCTTATGACACGCAGATGCAGGCGAAAGCTGACAGCAATGGCTTTCGATTGACTGGGCGCAAGACCTTTGTGGTCGATGGCCTGGCTGCGGACCGCCTGTTGGTTCTGGCGCGAACCGCGAATGGTCTGACACTCTTTGATCTTGCTGCCGACTGCGCCGGGCTGACCAAAACGCCGCACACAATGATCGACAGCCGCGATGCGGCTTTGGTTGAGTTTGATAAAGTGCAGGCCACCAGCGCCAACGTTGTGGGCGAGATTGATCAAGGGATGACAGTTTTGCAGCCCGCCTTGCACGCTGGCCAAACCGCACTTTCCGCCGAAACTCTTGGACTGGCGAGCACGGCGATGGACATGACGGTTACCTATCTCAAAGAGCGCTCTCAGTTCGGCGTTAAACTGGCCAGCTTTCAGGCGCTACAACACCGCGCAGCCCAGCTTTGGTGCGAGGTAGAGGTGTCGGCCTCAACCCTTCTGAACGCTGGGCGGGTGCTCGATGAGGCGGATGAAGACCCCACGCTCGCGGTCTCTCTGGCCAAGGCCCGCGCCACCCGCACCGCAAAGCTGGCCGTTAGTGAGGCAGTGCAAATGCACGGTGGCATTGGGATGACCGATGAATTTGACATTGGCTTTTACATGAAACGTGCGCGGGTCGCGGCAGAATGGCTGGGGGACTACGGTTACCACGCCGAAGAGATCGCCAGCATCCGCGGGTTCTAACCACCACATAATGCGCTGCACAGGCAGGCACCTAAAACAGAGGATTTATCCAAATGCGTAACGCCGTTATCGTCTCTACTGCCCGCACGCCGATTGGCAGAGCTTACCGTGGCGCGTTCAACAACACAGCCTCCACAGCGCTCGCGGCCCATGCGATTGAGCATGCGGTGGCACGGGCAGGTGTGGACCCGGCCTTGATTGAGGATTGCGTCTTTGGCACGGCTTTGCAGCAAGGTGTTCAGGGGGGCAACATCGGGCGGCGCGCGGCATTGCGGGCTGGGTTGCCAGTGACTGTAGCCGGCATGTCGTTGGACCGTCAATGTGCTTCGGGCTTGATGGCGATTGGTATGGCCAGCAAGCAGGTGGCACTTGATGGCATGGATGTAGTGATCGGCGGCGGTGTCGAGAGTGTCTCAATGGTGCAAAACAATGAATACCGCACCGGCACTGACCCGTGGCTGCTGAAAAATAAACCTGACGCCTATATGAGTATGTTGGAAACGGCCGAGACGGTGGCATGGCGCTATAGCATTTCCCGTGAGGAGCAAGATGCATATGCGGCTCAGTCACAAGCACGTACCCACGCGGCGCAACACGCTGGCAAGCTCAACGACGAAATTGTTGCAATGACAACGATCAAAAAAGTACAGGACCGCGAAACGGGAGAGTGGTCCGAAACAGAGGCAACGCTGCTCCAAGATGAGGGCAACCGCCCCGCAACTACTGCCGAAAGCCTGTCGACGCTCGCTCCTGTGTTTAAGGATGGCATCCACATCAAGGAAGGCAGGTTCATCACCGCGGGGAATGCAAGTCAGCTTTCAGACGGGGCCTCGGCGGTGGTGATTATGGAAGAGTCCTTTGCTGCCAAGAACGGATCAACGCCGCTGGGCCGCTGCATGGGCGTTACATCTGCCGGGTGTGAACCTGATGAAATGGGGATTGGCCCGGTGTTTGCGGTGCCCAAACTACTGCAAGCACATGGGCTAAAGATGGATGATATCGGGCTCTGGGAACTGAATGAGGCCTTCGCGGTGCAAGTTCTATACAGCCGCGACCAACTTGGTATTCCCAACGACATCATGAACGTAAACGGCGGCGCTATTTCAATTGGTCACCCATACGGCATGTCAGGCGCGCGCATGGCCGGGCATGCTTTGATCGAAGGAAAACGCCGTGGCGTAAAATACGCGGTCGTGACGATGTGCGTCGGCGGCGGGATGGGGTCTGCTGGTTTGTTTGAGATCTTTTGATGGCGCAAAACCAAGCTCAGAAAGCAGATGATGGCCAAGGCCTCGACGTTGCTGCGGTCAGCGCTTATCTGGCCAAACACTTGCCAGAGCTCGAAGGCCCGCTTGAGGTCTCAAAATTTCAACGCGGGCAATCAAATCCTACGTTTTTGCTGCAAACGCCTGGGAAGCGCGTCGTTCTAAGGCGTAAGCCGCCCGGCCAGCTGTTGAAATCTGCCCATGCGGTAGACCGAGAGTTTCGCGTGCAAGAGGCGCTTGCTGGAAGCGATGTCCCCGTCACCAAAATGCATCTGCTTTGCGAAGATGAAAGTGTGATTGGCTCGATGTTTTACATCATGGATCATGTGGACGGCCGCAACTTTGACCTGCCGACCTTGCCTGATCTAGCTCCTGCGGATCGGAGCAATGTCATGAGCGAGATGAACCGTGTGCTGGCAGCCTTGCATGAGGTTAACATAGACGCGTGCGGTCTGTCTGACTTCGGGCCCCCCGGCAATTATTACAAGCGCCAGATCGAGCGTTGGACCAAACAATACCGCGCCTCAGAGACAGAAACGCTACCCGCGATGGACCGATTGATCGACGCCCTGACTGAGCAAATCCCCGTAGATGATGGCCAACGCACTTTGGTGCATGGGGACTATCGCATCGATAATATGATGTTCGACAAAGCTCGGACGTCGTGTTTGGCAGTCCTGGATTGGGAACTTTCGACCATCGGCCACCCCTACGCGGATCTCGCGGCAGTCATTATGCAGTGGCAAATGCCAGCAGGCTTGGAAGGTCGGGGATTGGCCGGGCAAGACCGCGTGGCACTCGGTCTGCCAAGCGACGAGTGCTTTGTGGCGCAATACTGTGAACGGCGAGGGCATAGCGAAATTGAAAATTTCGGCTTCTACCTTTCCTTTTGCTTCTTTCGCATGGCCAGCATCATTCAGGGCGTCAAAAAACGCGCGCTATCGGGCAACGCCTCGAACCCAGCCCGCGCGCTCGAGATTGGTCGTAAAGTGCCGTTCTTTGCCGAAAATGGGGTGGCGGCATTGCAAAAGGGATAGTTTGGATGCAGGAGTAAGTGAAATTATGTTCCGCAATGCGAAACAAAACAATTGACTCGGAGATCACATTTGCAAACTATGATGAGTGACGAAAGTCTTCCGGCAAATGGGAGCGTGATATAAATCGTCGTTGGGAGGAATACATGAATATACTAAAAACCAGCGTGCTGGGTGCGCTTTCCGCACTTGTATTGGGCACGACCGCCGCTGTTGCTGAGCCGATTAAGATCGCGTTCATCGACCCCTTGTCTGGGCCGTTCGCCGCCTCAGGTGAAAACGCTTACCATCTGTTTAAATACGCCGCCGATGCGGTGGTGAACGATAAGGGCGGCGTACTGGGCGGCGACACTTTTGAAGTGGTGGGCCTAGATAATAAGATCAGCGCGACAGAGACTTTGATCCAATTGCAAACCGCCATCGACGAAGGCGTGCGCTTTATTGTACAGGGTCAGTCTTCGGGGGTTGCCGCCGCACTCCTTGATGCGATCAACAAGCACAACCGCCGCAACCCAGACAACCGCGTTTTGTTCTTGAACTATGCGGCTGTTGATCCCGCACTTACCAACGACAACTGTAGCTTCTGGCACTTTAGTTTTGACGCGAATTCAAATCTGAAAATGGACGCGCTGACAGATGTCATTGCGTCAACGCCTGAGTTGAAATCGGGATATCTGATCAATCAGGACTACAGTTTTGGTCGCGCAGTCGCCTCATCTGCCAAATCAATGTTGGCGGCAAAACGCGCCGATCTGACGATTGCTGGTGAAGAATTCCATCCCATTGGTCAGGTCAAAGACTTTACGCCGTATGCACGCAAGATCGTTGCTTCTGACGCCGATTTCGTGATCACGGGCAACTGGGGCGGCGATATGTACGGCCTGGGCACCTCGCTGATCTCTAACGGCTTTACCGGCCCGATCTACACCTATTATGCTGCTGGCAGCGGCATTACGGCGGGCTTTGGTGAAGCCGGTAAAGGCTCGCTCTTTATCATCTCTGAAGGTCAGACTAACCCGTCACCGTCACAAGAAGCCACAGACTATATTGATGGTTTCAAAGCGGCCTTCCCGGGTGAGAACTTTACCTTGGCCAGAACCTCAAACGTGATCCGCATGTTGGCCACGGCGATTGAAAAAGCGGGCACATCGACCGACGTGGTCGCCATTGCCAATGCGCTAGAAGGTATGACGATTGATAGCCCGTTTGGTGGTTCGCTTTATATGCGTCCTGACAACCACCAAGTGATCCAAGACGTCCATATCTTGGCCCATACAGATGAGGGCATCACCAATGCTTTGGACGGCTCGCCCTATGGTCTGCGCGTCTCTCATACTGTGGTCGCTGCCGGTAGTGACTCGGCCACCACTTGTGAGATGGATCGTCCCTGATCCATCTGACATCTATGCCCGGCTTCCTTGTGGGCCGGGCGCAATCTAGGTCATAGTGCCTGTGATCAAGCTCCCAAGAGGACCCAAATGGAACTGATACTGGTCAACCTGATTGATGGCCTCGTCACCGGCTTGCTCTTGTTCATGCTATCAGCCGGTCTCACGCTGATTTTTTCTATGATGGGCGTGCTGAATTTTGCCCATGCCAGTTTCTACATGCTTGGAGCTTACTTTGGGTATCAGATCAGCCAATACATGGGGTTTTGGGTGGCGCTGCTCATTGCGCCTTTGTTGGTCGGCGGCTTGGGGGCCGCGGTAGAACGCTACGGGCTGCGCCGCGTCCACCAACACGGCCATGTGGCTGAGCTGATCTTCACCTTCGGTCTCGCCCTCTTGATCGAAGAAGCAGTGCAGTTCTTTTGGGGCAAGCGCCAGGTGCCTTTCAAGGCCCCTGAGGCGCTAGATTTTGCGCTCTTTTCAATCGCTGGAAACGCCATTCCGGCTTATAAAGTCTTTATGATTGTCATCTCTATCGCGATCTTTGCCGGACTACTGTTTTTACTGACCCGCACCCGGATCGGCATGATCATTCAAGCTGCGCTCAGCTATCCTCGCACAGTCGAGTCCTTGGGCCATAACGTCCCGCTTATCTTCATGTGCGTCTTTGGCGGAGGAACCGCACTAGCCGGGGTCGCAGGCGTCATCGCCGGGCCGGTGCTGGGCACCTTCCCCGGCATGGCCTTTGTGTTGGGCTCCATCGTGTTTGTAACCATTGTTATAGGCGGTCTAGGGTCGCTTTGGGGCGCTTTGTTCGCCTCATTGCTCATTGGCTGGATCACCACCTTCGCTGCCTCATACAACCTCGCCCTCGCCGACATCCTAACGTTCGTAGGCTTTAATGAGCCCAGCGATATGACCAAAAGCGTTTGGCGTGATTTCTGGGCCATCACCTTGTCGCAGGTTGGGCCAATTCTGCCGTACCTCTTGATGGTGCTTACGCTAATCTTCCGGCCCGACGGACTGTTTAGAAGGCGCGGGCAATGAGCGATATCACACAAACCTCCACTTCAAATGCTGCAATAGGCGCTAACTTGTGGGCAGCATTGCCTTGGGTGATCGCCGCCACTGTGCTGTTGGTCCTGCCGATGGTGTTTAGCGCGAACTCTTCCATCACTGTAATGAACCAAATGGCGATAACCATCATCTTTGCGCTGGCTTACAATATGCTCTTGGGCCAAGGCGGGATGCTCTCCTTTGGTCACGCGGTCTTCATGGGGCTTGGTGGCGTCTTTGCCGTACATGTAATGAGCTATGTTGAGGTGAACGGCGCGCCTTTGCCCTTACCGCTTTTGCCGCTGTTTGGCGGGCTTTCGGGCCTGATCCTCGCTATGATCATTGGCAGCTTCTCAACCCGTGAAGCCGGCACCGTCTTTGCCATGATCTCGCTCGGTGTTGGAGAGCTGATCGCAGCTTGCTCATTAATCTTCGTCGCCTTCTTTGGGGGCGAAACCGGTGTATCTGCCGACCGAACCTACGGCTTACCGGTCTTCGGCGTTGAGTTTCTGCGCCAGTCAGAGGTTTATTACTTGATCGCGGGATGGCTGCTAATCTCCGCCCTTTTGATGTACCTCTTCACTCGCACCCCCATGGGCCGCATGGCGAACGCAGTGCGCGACAACGCCGAACGTGCGGGGTTCTTAGGCTATTCCGCCCGCCGGGTCCGCTTTTACTCCTTCATCTTTTCGGGCTTTTTCGCGGGCATCGCGGGCGGGCTTTTCGCCGTGAATTATGAAATAATGACCTCTGAGGCGCTGACCCTCGTGCAATCGGGGAAAATCCTTCTGATAACATTTTTAGGCGGCATCGGTTTTTTCGCAGGTCCCATTGTTGGCGCCATAGTCTTTACGCTGCTGACCACTGTCCTAAGCCGCTATACCGATCTCGGCGCATTCTACATTGGCACGCTCTTTGTGCTGACGGTGATGTATTGCCCCGGCGGGCTGACCGGGCTTTTGATGATGCACATACCTGCAAAGCGCCTTGGCAAGTTACGCCTCTTGGCCGTGCCATACCTGAAAATGCTGTTCCCTGCAGTCCTGTCTGTGCTGGGAATCGCGTCACTATTTGAGATGCTGCACCATCTGCGCCACGCGCCGCCAAGCGATGCGGAAATGTCGCTCTTTGGTGTCTCTTTTGACAGCCACAGCACGCTCGCATGGATCGTTGTCTTTGCCGTTACCGCTGCGGCTCTCTTCGCAGTTCGCGTTTTGTCACCGGGTGTCAAAGACGCGTGGAACGAGGCAAACACGATGGCGGAGGCTGTGAAATGACCCCTGCGCTGGAACTTACCTCGCTCAAGAAAAGCTATGGCAAAGCCGAGATTATTTGCGGCGTTGATCTGCAAATCAAAAAGGGAGAGCGTCACGCGATTATTGGCCCAAACGGGGCCGGGAAATCGACGCTCTTTAACCTCATCACCCGCCGCATGGTCCCAACCGCAGGCTCAGTACATTTACACGGGCGGAACCTCGACGGGCTAGTGCCATATAAGGTCAATCGCTTGGGGCTAAGCCGGTCTTTCCAGATCAGCAATATTTTCCCGCGCCTAAGCGTGTTTGAAAACATCCGCTGCGCGCTCTTGTGGTCGATGGACTTCAAATACTCGTTTTGGAATTTGGTTGATCGCTCGCAGAAACTGACGGAGGCCGCTGATGCTGTGATTGAGCAGATCAACCTGACCAACCGGCGCGACCTTCCGGCAGGGATTTTGACCTATGCGGAACAGCGTGCGCTTGAGATTGGACTGACGATAGCGGGCGGAGCAGATGTGATCTTGCTGGATGAACCGACTGCGGGGATGAGCAACACAGAAACCGACTACATTGTCGAACTGATCCGCAAAGTGACAGAAGGCAAAACGCTGCTGGTGGTCGAGCATGACATGGGCGTTGTCTTTGGATTGGCAGATCGTATCTCGGTGCTGGTTTACGGCCAAATCCTCGCCACCGATACGCCTCAGGCAGTGCGTGCCAATCCAAAAGTGCAGGAAGCCTATCTAGGCACTGCCATCACCGCGGAGCAGTAACATGTTAGAAATCAAAGATCTGCACGCCTATTATAGCAAGTCTCATGTCTTACAAGGCGTGGATATGAACATTCAAAAGGGTGAGATCGTAGCACTTTTGGGCCGCAACGGAGTGGGCCGCTCTACCACGTGCAAAACGGTAATGGGCGAAGTCGTGCCCCAAGGCTCCATCCGTTTTAAGGGCGCAGAGATCGCGGGCAAGAAGGCCTTTGACGTGGCGCGGCTGGGCATCGGCTATGTGCCAGAAAACCGAGACATCTTCCCTGGCCTTACCACGCGGCAAAACCTGATGTTGGGCCTAAAGCCTGGTCAGAAAGACGGGGTGGGGCGTTGGTCTTTGGACAACATGTTCGCCATGTTCGAGAACCTTGCGAACCGCGCGGACACGGAGGCCAGTGTGCTTTCGGGAGGTGAGAAACAAATGCTTACCATGTGCCGCACGCTGATGGGCGATCCTGAATTGATTATGATTGATGAGCCAACCGAAGGGCTTGCCCCGCAAATGGTTCAGAAGGTTGCAGGTGTTTTGACCGAGATTGCAAAGCGTGGTGTTTCAACGCTTTTGGTGGAACAAAAGCTAGACATCGCCATGGACATTGCTGACCGAGTCTATGTCATGGGGCATGGGCGCGTGGTGTTTGAAGGCACGCCAAATGAGATACGCAACCGTGACGATGTACGCAAAGAGTGGCTAGAGGTTTAGTCCTGTAACAACTGTTATTTTGTCCTGCAATTCCATAAGCTAGGCCCACATATTGCTGCCGCCGCAGACGGTCAGCGCTTGCCCGGTCATATAAGCACTGGCGTCTGATGCCAGAAAAACTGCCAGGCCACGAAAATCCTCGGGCTCGCCAAAACGGCGCAATGGAATAGCGGTGCGCGCCCGTTCAGCCGCCCCTTCGTTGTTCCATAGCTCTTTGGCGAAATCAGTCTTCACGACCCCTGGGCAAATCGCGTTGCAACGGATGCCCATAGGCCCGAACTCCAACGCCAGATTGCGCACCATCCCGATGAGCGCCAGTTTCGACATGCCATAATGCCCCAGCATCTGCGAGGCTTTAAAAGCGCCGACAGATGCTGTAAAGACCATCGACCCGCGCCTCTTGTCGATCATGTCGGGTGTCACCAGTTGCGCAAGCCATAAGTTTGCTTGCAAGTTGGCAGTCATGATCTTGTCGTAGGCTTCATCTGTAATCTCTGAGGTTTTGCCGTAGTGTGGGTTCACGCCAGCGTTTCCGATCACCACATCTATTGGCCCAGTATCCGCACGGGTCTTCTCAACAAGTTCTTGCAGTTGGTTCTTGTAGCCAACGTTGGCAGCGATCCCTATGGCACAGTCCCGGCCTACGCTTTCATTGATCAAGGCGGCCGCCTTATCCAATTGCTCTTGCTTGCGCGAGGATATCACAACTTGCGCGCCTTGCGCCGCCAAGGCTGTGGCCATGGCCAGCCCCATGCCTTTGGAGGCACCTGTCAAAAGCGCCGTGCGCTCGGTTAGATCAAACATCGGTCACGCACCTCGTGAATTGGAAGTTTTGAAGGCTTTCACCTCTGCGCGGGCGACAACATGGTGATGTACCTCATCTGGACCATCGGCAAACCGCAATGCGCGTTGCGAGGCATACATTTCTGGTAAATCGCACCATTGCGACAAGCCCGTGGCCCCATGGATCTGCATGGTCTGATCGATGATTTGACAGACCTTTTCTGGCACCATCGCCTTGACCATCGACACCCAAATCCGCGCCTCTTTATTGCCCAGCACATCCATCGCCTTGGCGGCCTTTAGAACCAGCATCCGCATAGCCTCAATTTCAATCCGAGCACGCGAAAGTGTTTCCATGTTCTTGCCCAAATCGATCAATGCTTTGCCGAAAGCCTCGCGCTCGATACCGCGTGCCATAAACATCTCGACCGCC
Organism: uncultured Rhodobacterales bacterium; assembly: GCA_964642935.1. Taxonomy (GTDB): domain Bacteria; phylum Pseudomonadota; class Alphaproteobacteria; order Rhodobacterales; family Rhodobacteraceae; genus CAKZTM01. The sequence continues at coordinate 14,483 of CAZXRG010000045.1, forward strand.
TTCTCCGCCGCACCGATAGAGCGCATACAGTGATGTATCCGGCCCGGTCCAAGGCGCAGTTGGCTGATCTCAAATCCCCGCCCTTCGCCCAAGAGTATGCTCTCGCGCGGCACCCGCACATCGTTTAGGCGGATATGCATATGCCCGTGTGGAGCGTGGTCAGCACCGAAGACACGCATCGGACCAATGATTTCCAAACCGGGGGCGTTCATAGGGATCAGAATTTGCGATTGCTGACGGAAAGCCTCCGCGTCTGGCGAGGTCTTGACCATACAGATCATTAACTTACAGCGGCTATCACCCGCTCCTGAGATATAAAACTTCTCGCCATTGATCACCCAGTCGTTGCCGTCCAAGACAGCGCTGGTTTGGATGTTGCGCGCGTCAGAAGAGGCATGTTGAGGCTCTGTCATCCCAAAACAAGAGCGGATTTCACCGGCCAGCAAGGGCTTGAGCCATTGCTTTTTTTGCGTCGGCGTGCCGACGCGCTCCAGCACCTCCATATTGCCGGTGTCGGGGGCGGAGCAATTCAGCGTCTGCGGGGCCAGAGGGTATTTTCCGAGCTCTACAGCCAAGTAAGCGTAATCTAGGTTCGAAAGCCCCTCACCGGTTTCCGCGTTGGGAAGAAAGAAGTTCCACAATCCCGCATCTCGCGCTTTTTGCTTAGCGCCTTCTAATAGTTCTAATTGCCGCCGCGACAAAGACCAACGCGCCTCGCCGGTGTTCGCTGCTGCTTCATATTCCTCTACAATCGGCGCTACGTTTTCATCTATATGCTTCTTAACCGCAGCCAATAGCGGCTTGGCCTTGTCTGACATTTCAAGATTGTTCATCTCGAGCGGGGAATCTATTTGCGCCATTTGGTTTCCTTGCAACAGCGTCATGTGCAAAACATTTCATCTTTGTTTCGAACGCGCCAATTTAGGGATTATAAACGCTATGTTGGGTAACGCCAATACCGCATAGTGAAATTATATTTCAATATTTGATTCGGTTAGAGACCTGCAGCGGCAAAATACAAGCCAAACGCGCTCAGAAAGCGCCATAATTCGGTGAGGTGGGGCATCATTTTATATTTTTGATCATTTTGTGGAATTGAATTCCGCAAAATGATTGACACCAACAAAAATGCAATGAACTCTGCCTTTCACGCGCCGTTTTGAGTGCGATAGGGAGGAAAAGATGACAAAGAAAATCAACTTGAGAGCAATGGCACTGACCAGCGCTGCCTGTGTGATTTGCGCTAGTGCTGCATTCGCAGGAAACCCAGAGCGATCTGGACAGAGTATTGCGTCGATTTTTGAAAGCGGGAATTATGCGGAATTCAGCTTGGCCGTTGTATCGCCCAATCTAACGGGTGAGACCGCTACTGGAAATCCGATCGGCGATCTTGGCGACACATATTTCAGCTTTGGCGCGGCCTATAAGCGTGATATTGACGAAAAGTTCTCGATTGGTTTGATTATGGATCAACCATGGGGTGCAAATATTACCTATGAAACGGATGCCAACTACGGTGTCTTTTCGGGTGCCAGCACCGAGTGGAAAAGCAACGCGGTCACAGCATTGGCCCGTTACAAGCTAGGTAACGGTTTTAGTGTTCACGGCGGTTTGCGCGCCGAAAAACTGGGATTCGATGTCAATCTACCAGCAGCTGGTGCTTTGAACTCCATTAAATCCAGCACAGGCTACGGTTTCACAGTTGGGGCGGCGTATGAGAAGCCAGCCATTGCCCGGCGTGTATCCCTAACCTATCATTCACCTATTCGTCATAAGGCTGATGTTACGGTAAACGGCGCCGCTGGTGGTACGACCACTTTTGACATGCCGCAGTCGTTCAACCTGGAATTCCGCCAGGCGCTTGACGCCACAACAATCGTGTTTGGTAGTGTGCGTTATACCGACTGGAAATCTCTTGCGGTAGGTACGACCGCGTTTCCCACTCTGGTTTCCTATTCGGATAACACCGTGCAGACGCAGCTAGGTATTGGCAAAGGTTTTAGCAAGGAATGGTCGGGTGCTGTGATGATCGATATTGAACCGGCAACAAATAGCCCCGTATCTGACCTGTCGCCCCCAGATGGCAAAGTCGGTCTCGGCGTTGCCGCAACCTACACGAAAGATAAATACAAGGTCACTGGGTTGCTAAAGTTACTTAGCAACGGGGACTCGGTTTCGCGGACTGGCAGTATTTTCAATGACAACTCAACTGTCGCTCTGGGTATGAAAGTTTCACGAACCTTTTAGCGCCGGGCCTTGCCTGACTGGAAGAAAGACAAACCGAACCGCAATAGGAGGGGCGCTTAATCGCGTCCCTTCTTCTAACTTTCGGCAGCAGCATCAACAGTCTGGACTGTCCCAGAGGAGAGGCGCTGTGTCGCCTCTAGAATGCGTGGCCCATAGACGTCGACAAGCTCTGTCGGATCGACCAAAAATGCGGGCCCGCCCAAGTTAACGCCAAATGTTCGATCTCGGTTAAGAGAAAACACTGGCGCGGCGATGCCGTTTACTTCGGGCAGCCAATCACCAAAGGATGTGCAAAACCCATATTTTTCGTAGTCCTCAATCCCTTTCGCAATCCCGTCACGCGTTCGCGTGGCATCATCGGGTCGCTCCTCAACCGCAATATCTAAAATCATTTGCCGTTCTGCTTCCGGCATGGTCGCAAGAATGACCCGGCCGATGGCGCTGTGAAACAAGGGCAGCCTAGCCCCGATATTGTTGCTAAGCGACACGGCCTGTTGGCTGCGCCTGACGGAAGTGTAGACCACAGTCATCCGAAACCTCTCCCCAAAAGAGGCTGTCAAATGCGGATTTGGACCGTCGCATAGGGCCTTTAGCTCTTCAGCTGCCAGATCCGACATGTCCATACCCGACAACACACCAAATCCAAGTGCGAGAACGCCAGCACCCAACCGGTAAGTGCCTGACTGCTCTGAATAGACCAAATACTCGAGCTTACATAATGTGTGTGTAAGTCTTGAAATCGTCGGCTTCGGCAAACCAGTCCGTTTGGCAATTTCGAGATTTGTAAGTGTCATTTCATGAGGGCGGAATGCGCGCAGAATGTCCAAGCCTCTTGCGAGTGCCGACACGAAATTTCGGTCATCACCGTCAAAATCAATTAATCCGTCGCTCACTCTTTTGTCCTCAGGTCTTTTCGAAAAATTAGCCGCTGTAAAACTCTACCCATGATTAAGGAAAATTGAGTTTACATAAAACTCTAAATCTTTAATTCGAAGCTTACCAGCCTGCCGGTTATCTTCTATTT
>CAZXRG010000046.1:0-17640 GCA_964642935.1 uncultured Rhodobacterales bacterium
CTTTAAGAGCTTTGGGTAAGAGCGGGCATATAACAGATCAATTTGAGGGATATCCCCGCGACCCGCCGATCTAATCTGATACGTCATAAATTCGCGCCCCAAATGAAAAAAGGACCGATGCAAAACACCGGTCCTCCCTAGTTGGAATGTGAGGCAAAATTACTTGATTTTGCCTTCTTTGTATTCCACGTGCTTACGAACGACCGGATCGTATTTTCTGACGACCATCTTCTCAGTCATTGTACGCGCATTTTTCTTCGCCACATAAAAATGACCGGTATCAGCGGTCGAATTGAGGCGGATCTTAATGGTTGTTGGTTTCGCCATCGGGCTGCTCCTGCTCGGCCCACATTGGGAACCGTCTGAATTTTGAAGTGCGACTTCTACGTGTCTGGCAGGTCAAGTCAAGGGGCATCACGCGAAATAGAGCGGAAAGATGGGCCATCTGCACCATGAAAGAAGAATGGAATGTCACGAGGACGCTCAGGATGGTTCAAAATATCCTCGACCTCGGACAAAACGACCTCCGTGATAAAGGGAAGCGCGAATCCACGTGCAGTTTTGAGATCAACCCATTGGAGATGGCTCAACTCGCCCGAGGCCTTTGAAAAATCATCCAAGTCACATTGAATGCCGGTCGCATCGCCCAGAAAGAACCGCGCATCAAACCGCCGTGGGCGACCAGGCGGAGTAATGGCTCGAAAAAAGTAGGTGAGATGTGTCGCATCGGGCACGAGATTTAATTCAAAAAAACCAGCCCAATCCTCGGTGACGTCATAATCGCGCCCGCTCGGTGCACCCATGAGCAGACCCGTCTCCTCCCACAATTCGCGAATGGCCGCATTGCTCAGCGCATCTGCAACATCGCCCGATACACCTGCGTTCAGAAGCTCCCTTTGATCCGGGCGCGTCTGAATAGTGCCGGGCACATTGAAATCCGTCTCATCCACCCGACCACCCGGAAACACAAACTTATCAGGCATGAACACGGCCTTAGAGCCACGCTGCCCCATAAGAACCCGCGTCTCCCCCTGATCCCGGCGCAAAAGCACAATGGTTGCAGCGTCTTTAATCGGCACATCGGTCATGCGAGGACCCTAAAAGATGACGATTTAAGCGCAAGCCTGAAAAAACTTCGACGGAACCGTCGACCCCACCCGTTTTACTTCTGAACCAAGGGCGACCTGCCCTCTGGAACAATACGACAAGCAACCAGAAACTATGGAGCAGTACCAATGAATACGACCATGAAGAAAATGTTGGTGACCACAACCGGACTATTGATCGTAACATCCGTGACAATGGCCTCAGCGGCGGGCAAAGACCGAAAGATGTTCGACTTCTCCACCATTGATGCAGATGGGAACGGTGAAATCACACAAGCCGAGATCACCGCATTTGAGGCGGCCCAGTTTGCCGAGGCGGACACGGACAATGACGGTCTTCTCTCGAAAGAGGAAATTCAGGCCCAGCTAACAGCCATCTCGGACGACCGCCGCGCAGACCGTGCAGAGCGCCGTATTGATCGGATGATTTCACATCTGGATACGAATGAGGACGGCTCCATCAGTCTTGAAGAGCGCCAGTCCGGCGACAGAAGCACTCGGATGTTTGAGCGTCTGGACAAAGACGACAGCGGAACGATCAGTGCAGAGGAAGCCGAAAAAGCCGCAGGCCGTCATGGTCGCGGAAAGGGCAAACACCGCAAAGGCAACAAAAAGAGCTGATCTCACTTGACGCCCAGCCCTCATCCATCCTTCAAAGGGTTGGGCGTCCACTCCAAGCGGCCTCTTAAAAAGGAGCCTCACAAGGGTCATGTTAATGGCATTCGATGCACTGTCAGAGATTGACGATGATACGCTCATTGCGCGTTTTGCGCGTGGCGATCAAAGTGCGGCGCGTGCCTTAACCTTTCGCCTGACCCCCGGTGTAATGGCGCTGTCACGGCGCATGTTGCGCAATGAGGCGGAAGCTGAAGATGTCACCCAGGAGGCCATGCTTAGACTTTGGAAAATGGCCCCCGATTGGGAACCAGGCCGCGCAAAACTCTCCACTTGGCTTTATCGAGTGGCCTCGAACCTTTGCACGGACCGCCTGCGCAAAAAAAAGACGACCCATATAGACGAGATACCAGAGCCGGTTGATGAGACACCAAGTGTCACCGCTCAGATGACCGCCAAAGAGCGCGCCACCGCCCTGAATGCAGGCATGGCAACACTTCCGGATCGTCAACGCGAGGCGCTTCACTTGCGCCATTTTGACGGTTACTCGAATATCGAAATTGCCAAGATCATGGACACTACCGTTGAAGCCATTGAAAGCCTGTTGGGACGCGCCAAACGTGGCCTTGCGGACAAACTTCTAAAACAACACGACAAACTGGGGCTGAACTGATGCCGGATTCTAACACACTGACACCAGATGAAGAACGCGCGTTAAACGCTCTCTTTGAAGATGCCCGCGCTGAGGAACCTCCTGTTTCCATGGCTTTGTTGGAACGTATCACGGAGGATGCCGCGGACGCGGTTCCAGCCCCCTCGCCCATTGCAAGCCCTTCATCTCCTAAGACTTGGTTTGGCGAGATGTTTGCTCAACTGGGCGGCTTTCAAGGCGCCTCAGTCATGACCGCCTGTGCTCTTTTTGGATTGTCACTTGGCTATGCGGGGCCCGATAGTCTTTTAAGCGCGACCGGTTGGACAGGTTTAACGACTGAAAGCTCCGAGTTTGACACTGAAATCGAAGCGTTCCAAACGACCTACTTTGAATTTGACGAAGGTGAGTTACTGCAATGACCGATCCAAAGACGACCTCGACGAAATGGAAAAACTGGCTGCTGATCGGCTCCCTCGCTCTCAATCTTGCGATCATCGGTCTTTTAGCCGGCCTTTGGCTCCGTGGTCCCGGGGACAATCGCGGCAAGCCACCACCCCAAGCAGACCTTCTGCGGGAACTGGTCAGAGCTGTGCCCAAAGACCATCGCGGCGAGTTGCGTCGTGATCTGGGTTCAAAACAGCAGGAAATGCGGGCCTTTCGAACGACTATGAAGAACCGGCGCAACGAGCTGGTTCAAGTCTTGGTCGACCCGCAATTCGACATCTCCCAAGTGGTCGCAATATTTGACGATCATCGACTGATCCTGTCGCGCATTACATCAGGCGGGCATGAGATCATCATCCGTCGGATTGAGGCAATGACGGCGCAAGAGCGGGCGGTTTTTGCGCAAAATATCCAGTCGATTGAGGCGAAACGCTACAAGAGGAAATAGGCCGCCCCGTTTTCAACTTTGAAAACACCTTAACGTCGTTTCGCCCTGCCTGCTTGGCCACAAAAAGCGCCTCATCTGCGTTTTGCATCACATGTCCTGCACTGGACGCACTGGCCGCTGAGGTCGCCACACCAATACTAACAGTCACATTGATCAAAACGCTCTGAGCTTGAACCTTGAAGGGCCGTTGCTCGATAGCCGCGCGAAGTCTCTCTGCCACGATAAGAGCCTGATTGGCGGCCGTGGCGGGCATGGCAACGAAGAACTCCTCCCCACCGATGCGAGCCACCAAGTCGATATTGCGCAGGTTTTCCTGAAGACGGCGTGAAAACTCAACCAAAACGTCGTCCCCTGCCGCGTGACCATAGCGGTCGTTGACCCGTTTAAACTCGTCCAAATCCAGCATCAGAATTGAATAAGGTACATCTTCCAGAGCCGCGCGGGCTGAAATTGTCTCCAAATGCTGTTGGGCGTATCGTCGGTTATAAAGCCCCGTTAACGGGTCAATGACCGCCATCCTGAGACCATCAACCACATTCGATCTTAACCGATCAGAATATTGCTTTCGACGCAGTTGCGAGCGCACACGCACCATCAACTCATTTGGATCAAAAGGCGCGATAATGTAGTCATTTGCCCCCAGATCGAGTGCTGATGCTGCCAACTCCTCTTGCCCCTCACCCACCACGAATATGATCGCCGCGTTTCGGGTACTTTTTTCAGACTTAAAGGCGGAAATAGCCCTGTGACTGGCGGAGGCTCCAAGGCTTGGATAATCAAGGATCAATAAGTCGGGTCTATCTTCATATGCCGCAAGAAGTGTTGCAGCCTCACCTTTGGCCATTTCGGCACTTATACCAGCCGCGCGTAAACAAGCGCCTTTCCAATCATGCCTCTCATTGCCTTCACAAGTCGACACAAGCACCGTGCCTTCAACATGTTCAAAAGACGGAACGTCTTGAAGAAAGTTATCAAGGCCAAGATCACGGGTCGTGTCATCCCGTAAGCGCATTTCATCAAACATGATCTTGACCCGCATCAAGCTGCGCACACGGGCAATAAGAGTGACCTCATCAAATGGCTTGTTCAGGAAATCATCCGCCCCCGCATTCAAGCCCAGAATACGTTGATCCATGGCTTTTGTGATGGTGATCATGATAACGGGGATATGAAATGAATACGGATTGGCTTTGAGTTGACGGCACAGATCATAACCGTTCTCCTGAAGGCCAGTCACATCGATCAAAATCAGATCCGGCTTCAAAGACCGCGCCAGATCAGTCACATCAACATCACTATCAACCGTTGTGACATCAAAGAAAGCCGTCGCAAGTTTGGCTTTCAATAGCGCCCGATTGGTGGGAATATCGTCAATTATGAGAATCCTACCCGACATGTTTTCCCACTCCCATCGGTGTTCGGTCCGATCCGGCAATTTCGGTTGGCTGACAATGAACACGAAAGCGGTTAATGAAATGTTTCCGCGCCAAATTATGAATGAGGTTTTCAAATGATGACGGAGGCGGAGGCGGAACGTACAGCAATCGAAGTGCTGTCTTGGATGGCCGCAGATGATGAGGTGATCGGAGGGTTCTTGGGCGTATCAGGCGCCTCGGTGGAAGAACTCAGAGCCCGTGCGGGCGACCCTGAGTTCTTGGGTTTTATTCTCGATTATCTCTTGTCGGATGATGCCATGGTTATGGCCTTTTCTGACGCCACCAATTGCCCCGCAGACCGTCCAATCCAAGCACGTGCCGCTCTTCCGGGCGGGGCGATTCCCCATTGGACCTAGGCTCTCTATCCCGTTGGACGCCGCAGTTAGCCACACATTCCTCATATCCAGCACCAAGTTTATAAGGGTTCGGCCTCGTCACAGTTCTGTGTTAACTCACGTTAATGGGTTTACGGAACGCTATAAAGCACCCAAATTCGCAACAGATTGAACCGCCAAGGGCCTTTTCATGAGCACGGAACGTATAGATTTTCCCGGACATAATGGGGACCAACTTGCTGCAAGGTTGGATTTCCCCAAAGGCCGTGTGCTCGCAACCGCGATCTTCGCCCATTGTTTCACCTGTTCCAAAGACATTCCTGCCGCACGCCGAATTGCAGAACGGCTCACCATGATGGGCATCGCCGTTTTACGGTTCGACTTCACTGGCTTGGGGCACTCTGAGGGCGAATTTGCCAATACGACGTTTTCCTCCAACGTCGAGGACCTACTGGCTGCCGCTTCCTATCTGGACAAACGAGAGATGCCAGCGTCCCTCCTTATTGGTCATTCGCTGGGCGGAGCAGCCGTGCTCAAGGCCGCCGCTGGCATTCCAAGCGTGCGGGCCGTGGCAACAATTGGTGCCCCCTCTGATCCGGCTCATGTGGCGGAGAACTTTGGTCCTGCCAAAAAGACAATCCAAGAGAAAGGAGAGGCCAAGGTCTCCCTTGCCGGACGCCCGTTCACCATTAAACGCGCTTTTCTCGATGATATTGCCGCGACAGAATTGAAACCCGCAATTGCCTCGCTCCACCGCGCCTTGTTGGTCTTACATGCACCGGGTGATCTCACGGTGGGGATCGAAAATGCCTCGGAAATCTTCGCAGCCGCCAAACACCCCAAGAGCTTTGTCACGCTGGACGATGCCGATCATCTCATCAGCCGTCCTGAGGACGCAGAATATGCCGCCGACGTAATAGCCGCATGGTCCGCACGCTATCTGGAGCTTCGTAAGCCCCCCGCGCCCATTGGGGCTCCCGAAGGTGTCGTGCGCTCCACTGAAGCGGATGCGAAAGGCTATCTACAAGACGTCCAAGCAGGGCCCAACATTCACATTCTGGCAGATGAACCGGAAGCCTTGGGCGGATCAGGGCTCGGCATGACCCCCTATCAATTCCTGTCCGCAGGGCTTTCCGCCTGCACCTCCATGACAATCAGAATGTATGCAAGGCGCAAAAAATGGCCCCTTACGGGCGTTTCCGTAGACGTAACCCATGACAAAATCCATGCCAGCGATTGCAGCCATTGCGAGACCGTGGCGGGTAAAATAGACAAATTCACCCGCATCATCCGCCTTGACGGTGATCTCGATGACACGCAACGCGCCCGCCTGATGGAGATCGCAGACAAATGCCCGGTTCATCGCTCCCTGGAAGGGGAAATTGATGTGGAAACTATACCCGGCTAAACGGCCGTTTTCATAAGTTTGACAAACCGCCAAGCAAACAGAATGGCTGCAAGAAACAGGCCAATCGCAAGACCGCTCCAAATCCCGACGCCCTCCAAATCGAGCCCAAAACCGAGGATGTAAGCCGCTGAAATCCCGACCAAAAGGAAACTCACCACACCAATATACATGGGCACCTTGGTATCTCGAAGACCGCGCAACAAGCCCACGATGATCGCCTGCAGCGTATCGACGATCTGAAACACTGCGGCCACTGCGAGCAACGGCACGCAAATAGCGATAATCTCAGCCGCATCCTTATTGTCTTTGTCCAAAAACAGCCGGATCAAAGGTTCAGGAATAAGGATCAACGCCACCGCCGCAATGATCGCGATAATCATAGCCATCACCATCACGGTCACCGATGCACGGTAGAGCCCCAATGGATCTCCCCGCCCGACCGCACGACCGACACGCACAGTTGCCGCAAACGACAGACCCAGCGGGATCATGAAAATCACCGAAATCACCTGAAGCGCAATGCCATGGGCGGCAAGCGTGATCACTCCAATCCAACCCATCATAATCGAGGAGATCGAAAACAGACTAAGCTCGGCCAAAAGCATCAAGGATATGGGCCAGCCGAGCCGGAACACCTCTCCCATCGCCTGCCAATCGGGCTGCCAAATCCGGTTGAGAATCTCGAATTCTTTCAGCTCCTGTCGCGTGACCGCATAGATGGTCATGACCAGATACATCACAATACTGGTGACAAGGGTCGCAACCGCTGAGCCGCGAATGCCCATCTCAGGCGCACCCCAATTGCCAAATATCAGCGCGTAATTGAGAACGGCGTTTAGCCCCAGACCGATCACTGTCGCCCATAAAACGATCCCGGCATACTCCAAGGCCGTCAGATAGGAACGCATGGCCATATGAAACAGCGCAATGGGGAGCGACCAGAGCGCGATGCGCAGATAATCCTGACCATAGGACGCCAGTTGCGGGTCTTGCCCCAAAAGCAGGAATACCGCTTCGGCAAACCAAAGGTGCCAGCACACAATAACAAAATAAATCAACGCCCCCCACATGGCCATGCGAACCGAGCGGCGTATGGCACGATTGTCTCCCGCACCAAGCGCATTGGCCACAATCGGTGACACGGCTTGAGCCATGCCCGAGCCTGCAAGCATCGTCACAAACAAAAGCTGCGTGGCCAGAACACCCGCCGCCAAAGGGGCCGCTCCCAGCCAGCCAAGCATAATCGTATCCGTCACAGACAGACCAATAAACGCCAATTGCGATCCGATAAGAGGCAGTCCCAAACGCAAAGTCGCTCTGATGTGACCACGCCAGCTTGGATCAACTTGTGGGGGAATTAATTCAGCCATAAGCACGGCCTACCTGAGAGCTGGCCCCTTATCAATGATCTAGGGACGCTGGACAGAGAGGCGCAAACCAGCCTAGTCGGGCATCTTAGGCTCCCAAAGCTCAAGGGGATTGCCTTCGGGATCATGAAGCCTTGCAAAACGCCCCTGTGGATGGCTTTCAGGGTCCAGCGTCACCTCAATTCCCGCCGCCTCCAATTGCGCAACCATCGCATCAAGATCATTCACCCGAAAATTCACCATAAACTGCTGCTCTGACTTGCCAAAGTAATCTGTATCGCTGGGAAACGGCGCGAACACGGTGATCCCCGCCTCCGTCTGCCAAGGCATTGCGTCAAAACTTGTAGGCACCGGAGCGATCCCCAAATGGGTTTCATACCACTCCGCCAGTTTCCCAGGATCCTTGCCGCGAAAGAAAATGCCGCCAATTCCAGAGATTTTCTCCATCTTTTGTCCCCTTCAAAGCTGAGTTGCACGCATAAGGCTAACCCCAATCTCCCCATTCTCCAAATCGCACGGCTTCCTCCGCCCCATTCCATCAACTTCTACTACATCTACGTCTTTGGTTGATGTTTAACCCCAACACATGGTCTATAGTCCCCTTGAGTGAGCAGATCAGATTCGGGAGACGAGAGCCAAATGGCCAGCCCCAAGGACCTATTTAACGAGGATAAAGCCTCGAAAGACTATACAGCCGACAGCATTCGGGTCCTCAAAGGGCTTGAAGCCGTGCGGATGCGTCCGGGCATGTATATTGGCGGCACGGACGAGCGTGCGCTCCACCACCTTGTGGCCGAGGTTCTGGACAACTCCATGGATGAGGCGGTCGCAGGGCACGCCAACCGGATCGAGGTTGAACTCAACGCCGATTTCTCCGTGACAATTCGCGATAATGGTCGCGGCATCCCTATCGATCCGCATCCAGACTATCCTGAGAAATCCGCGCTGGAAGTTATCCTTTGCGAGTTGCACTCGGGTGGTAAGTTCGACGGAAAAGCCTATCAAACCTCCGGCGGTCTGCACGGTGTTGGTATCTCTGTGGTGAACGCCCTTTCGGATAGCGTTGTGGTCGAAGTGGCCCGCTCCAAGAAACTCTATCGCCAAAGCTTCTCGCGCGGCATCCCACAAGGGGGCATTGAGGACCTCGGCGCCACTCAAAACCGACGCGGAACAACCGTCACCTTTCATCCGGATGCGGATATTTTCGGTCCAAAGCTGAAACTCAAACCCGCCCGCATGCTGAACATGACCCGCTCCAAAGCGTATCTGTTTTCAGGCGTCGAAATCCGCTGGAAATGCGCACCTGAAATCATCACAGACGACACGCCCGCCCAAGCCACCTTCCACTTCCCCGGAGGCTTGGCCGATTACCTCAACGAGCGCTTAGAGGGCGCTGTCACCTACACCGAAAAACCCTTCGCAGGAAAAGTCGAGTTTGCCGAACGATTTGGCAAAGACACCGCAGGCTCCGTGGAATGGGCAATCAATTGGACACCGCAACGGGATGCCTTCGTACAATCCTATTGTAACACCGTCCCAACGCCTGAGGGCGGAACCCATGAAACCGGTTTCTGGGCCGCAATCCTTAAGGGGATCAAAGCCTACGGCGAACTGGCCTCCAACAAAAAAGCCGCCTCCATCACCCGCGAGGACGTCATGTCCGGTGGCTGTTCGATGATATCGGTCTTTATCCGCGAACCGGAGTTTGTCGGACAGACAAAGGACCGCCTCGCAACAGTTGAAGCCCAAAAGCTGGTCGAGAACTCGATCCGTGACCGTTTTGACAATTGGCTGGCCAATGACACCAAATCCGCAGGGGCAATCCTCGATTATCTGGTGCTCAAAGCCGAAGAACGCATTAAGCGTCGTCAGGAGAAAGAAACCGCAAGGAAATCAGCCACCAAGAAGCTCAGACTTCCGGGCAAACTGGTAGATTGCTCCCAAAGCGCGCGTGAAGGCACTGAGTTGTTCATCGTTGAGGGAGACTCTGCGGGTGGCTCGGCCAAAATGGGTCGTAACCGCAAAACACAGGCGCTCTTGCCGCTACGCGGTAAGATCCTCAACGTTTTGGGGGCTGCCTCCAACAAGCTGAACTCCAACCAAGAGCTCTCGGACCTTTCCCAAGCGCTCGGTGTGGCCACAGGCACGCGCTTTGATATCTCCGATCTACGCTATGACAAGGTTATCATCATGACCGATGCGGATGTGGACGGGGCGCATATCTCCGCACTCCTGATGACCTTCTTCTTCACGCAAATGCGTCCGCTCATTGATGGCGGGCATCTCTATCTGGCCCAACCGCCCCTGTTCAAGCTGGTCCAAGGGGCCAAGCGGGAATACTGTATGGGCGAAGAGGAAAAAAACCGTCTCTTGGAAAAAGGCATCGGAGGGCGCGGCAAAATCGATGTGTCCCGCTTTAAGGGATTGGGCGAGATGAACGCCAATGACCTCAAAGAAACCACCATGGATCCTGCAACGCGAAGCCTGATCCAAGTACAAATCGACGAAGACGAGCCTGGCGAGACTTCAGATCTGGTCGAACGACTGATGGGGAAAAAGCCGGAATTGCGCTATGAATACATTCAAGAAAACGCAAAATTCGTAGAAGAACTCGACGTTTAACACGTTTCCGCTGTAATTTAAGTGAGCGAAAACAAGCCGATACAAATCCAAGCTAATCTGCTGCCTTATTCCAAACACAATTGAACGCTTTTTAGGTGTTGTCGCGTTACACAGACGAGACACACACAAACTTGCAAATTGGCTCTAAGCCAAGACGCACCGGCAGGACTTCGGTTTTTCACCGACCGGATATCGCCACACAAGAAGACCGGGACTTGGCCCAGATTACTCGATCAAACCAAGACCTAAGGGACCAACCGGATGGTGTACGCCTCACACCACACACTGCACCTTGTGCACCATCCGGCCCCCCACCTCAAAAGGCCACAAAGCCGCACTTTACACAATTAAGGCCAGCCCCCAACAGGCTGGCCTTTAAGTGTTTCTGCGTAGATTAGCCCTACAAAAGCCCGATTTGGCATTAATAAACTGTGATACTGAATAATCAGGTGCGGTATATTGAGGTTTTTATTGGGCGCATGCCTATCATTTCTATTTACGATCGCCGGATTCTACATGATCGCCCATTTTCTTAGTGGAGATTGGAGCCAACAGGCCCCAATCTTTGAGCGCGTTCGGATATTAGAGCGTGTGACAAATGCAAACGGCAATGAGGAACTGCGCGTTCAACTTGCGCCCAACAACCAAACAACAATCGAACTCGCGGAGGACGATAACCTCCATAAGGACGCGCAATTTATCTGTGTCGCTCTCTTTGGCGCCCCAGAGAGCGATCCGCTCACAGTTACCTATGTGGACCTTTCAAACTGCCCCCTGCCCACCTCCTCGACAATGCCTCTGTCAGGGCGCACCAGCGGTTCGATTGTCACGGGCAAGAAGACCTTTCGATCCATGTCAGGCAGCGGCGCCTCGGGCACATCGACGGCACCCTTCCCGAAACGGGAGGTCGGGTTCTCCAAAAGCAAATAGCCCTTGCGCTTGGGATCGGGCGGGATAGACATTTCCAACAAACCATCTTTGGGGGACCGCATGAAATATCGCAAATTGGGTCGAAGTGACTTGAATGTAAGCCTGCTCTGCTTGGGGTCGATGACCTGGGGGTCGCAAAACTCTGAAGCCGAAGGGCACGCTCAGATCGACCGCGCTGTCGCTGCGGGCGTGAATTTCATCGACACCGCAGAGATGTATCCCACAACCCCGGGGACAGCTGAAAATGTGGGTAAAACCGAAGAGATTATCGGCACGTGGTTCAAAGGCTCTGCTCGACGCGACGATATCATCCTCGCCACCAAAGCAACCGGTCCGGGAGCCGCGCGTGTGCGGGATGGAGAGCCTCTAAGCGGCGCTGCAATCAAACGCGCCATTGACGGCTCCTTGAAGCGCCTTGGCACAGATTACATCGATCTATACCAGCTTCATTGGGCCAATCGCGGCTCTTACCACATGCGCCAGAACTGGGGTTATGACCCAAGCGCGCAGGCAAAAGGGCAAATGAGCGACCATGTCACGGATGTCTTGAACACAATCCAAGCCCTTCAAAAAGAAGGAAAAATTCGAGAATTCGGCCTATCTAATGAAACCGTGTGGGGCACACTTCAATTCACCTCGATTGCCGAGGCGAACGCCCTTCCCCGACCCGTTTCCATGCAGAACGAATACTCGCTTTTGTGTCGCCACTTCGACCTCGATTTTGCAGAGACCTGCCACCATGAAGATATCGACTTACTCGCATGGTCCCCTTTGGCCGCTGGACTTTTGAGCGGCAAATACGAAGGCGGCGCAGTGCCGAGCGGCAGCCGTCTCAACATTCAAGATGGCTTGAACAAGCGCATGACTGCGCAATCGGTTGAGGCCACAACCGCCTATTGTGAACTGGCGCGGGCGCATGGGCTGACGCCGTCCCAATTGGCCCTTGGCTTTTGCTTAACGCGCCCGTTCATGGGATCGGTGATTATCGGGGCGACTGATCTGGAGCAGTTGGAGGATAACTTAACGTCCACGGATGTCAGTTTGAGCCAAGAGGTTATGGATGGAATTCAAGACATTCGCCGGCGCTTTCCGACACCAATGTAAGAGTTGAAACCATGAAGATCGGGGTCATCACAGACGGTATTTCACAGGACCTGGCCGAGGCCATTGGGGTGATGAACGACTATGATCTGCACTATGCGGAGCTCCAATATATCGACGATAAAGCGGTTGGTGATTTGTCGGTTTCTGAGATGAGGCGCACCCGCCAACTCCTTGATGCGCATGACAAATCTGTCTCTTGCATCACCCGTGATTTGTTCGCGGGTATGAATGTGAATAACACCAAAGCAGGCGCGCCGCTCCACCGGATGCATATGGATGCCTTGAAGCGCTGTATCGAAATGGCCCAAGACCTCAAAAGCCCGCTGGTGCGCATTATGACGGGGCGCAAGGAGGCGGTTCTTTGGGGCTCTGGCGGGGCGGAGAAATGGGACGTGGCCCATGGGGCTTGGGATGCTCAATTGGAGCTACTTGCGCCTGTCGTTGATCTGGCGAGATCAGAAGGGCAGCCGCTTGTGGTGGAGGCTGGAATGGGCTCTATGGTCAACTCCAATTACACCGCTGTGAAGCTGATTAACGACTTGAATGCAAAGGATATTTTGGGAATTCTCTGGGACCCTGCCAACAATTGCTGGGCCCATGAAGAGGCTTATCCAACGGGATATCAGGAAGCCCGCGACGGGTACATAAAGCACATTCACATCAAGGATGTGCAGGTCGACACGCCCCGCGCTACTCTGGACATTAAGGCCTTGGGCGAAGGCCAGTTGGCCCCGCAATTTCATCCATTATCTCAAGCCCTTAGAGCCGATGGCTATGATGGGGTGATCTCTTTGGAAAGTGTCTATCGCCCTCAAGGCGGGACTTTTAAGGACGGGTTCAAAGAGAGCATTCATACCTTCAAAGCGCTCTTTGAATAGGCCTTAGGCTCCAAACGCACCAATTGGTTAACGCGACAAAATCAGCCCGAAAACAGCGTATGATTTGCATATGATTCATGCGTGAAACGTATATGACGCCGCAGGCTCTTTTCGCCGGTTAACGAAGCGCACGCTGCTATTTTGCAGAAAGATCAAGCAGATGCCTCTCCCACACCCGGAGCATCAAATAGCACCCCATCAAACGGGTCCGACTTATGAAGGATGTCCAGAGCACTTCCCCCGTGATAGGCGATAAAGACCCGCTGGATCTGATTGCCCTCTAAAGCCAAAAACGTGACCAGCGATGCGATGGTGTGGAGCCGCCCTGCCGAGGCGGATGAGGTCACCGTTTTGTTGATCATGTGATCCACCCGCGATTTGATTGCCCCGACAACGAATAAGGGGATCACATTGTGGAAGATGAAGAACAGGCTGAAGTTCTCCACGGAGGCAAAATACGCGTCATCAAATTTACCAGCCAGCACCGCGCGTTTATGGTCCATGAAGAGCGCCCTTGCGATCTCCATCTGATCGGGCGGGAAATCGGGTGGTAGATGATGGTGATTGATGAGATTGGTGATGACCATATCCCCCCAATCCTTCATCTCTTCCCGCAGAATCGCACGGGATGCCGCAAACTGCATCTTGAACGCCTCATCGACATTAAAGGCGGTGGTGACATGTTTGATCAGCTGGTCTTGACGGACTTGTGGTCTGTAAAACTCGATAAACTCTTGAACATCTTGCATGGGCTCGCCCCTCCATTGAGACGAGCGGTAACAGATCAAGTCTGATATTTTGTTAACAGCGGATGAAGGCAGAGGTCCTAAGCAGAACCCGCCTTCTCTTCCAGAACCAGCCACTCCTCTTCTGCATCCTGAAGCATGCTGTGGCGTTCCGTCAGCCCTTCGGAGGCTTTCGCGAATTTCTCAGGCGATTTGGTGAACAGTTCGGGATCAGCCAGAAACTCTTCAAGCTTGGCAATTTCCGCAGTCAGGCGCTCCATCTCCGCGGGGAGTTTTTCCAGTCGGTCACGTTCTTTATTGGTCAGACCGCCTGATGTGGGCTCTTGACGCGGCGCTTCTTTTTGCGCTTTGGCCTTGGCTTTGGACTTCACGGCCATGGGCGCATCATCGCCCCGTTGTTCCAGATAGTCGGACCAGCCGCCCGCATAGATCAGCGCTTTCCCGTCGCCCTCCATAGCAATCGTGGTGGAGGCTACACGGTCTAGAAAGTCCCGATCGTGGGAGACGATCAGGACGGTGCCCTTATAGTCGTCGATGATCTCTTGCATCAGATCGAGCGTTTCCACGTCCAGATCGTTGGTCGGCTCGTCGAGCACCAGAAGGTTGCTTTCCTTGGCCATGATCCGCGCCAGTAGAAGCCGTGCGCGCTCACCACCCGAGAGAGCCGAAACCGGACCACGGGCCTGTTTGTCGTCGAACAGAAACTCTTTGAGATAGCCGACCACATGCTTGGGCGTGCCCCGCACCATGATCTGGTCGTTGCGCCCCGAAACTCCCAGTTCGGGCGAGCCCGTGAGGTTCTCCCAAAGTGTGCTGGTCAAATCAAGCTTGGAGCGGTTCTGGTCAAACACCGCCATTTCAAGATTGGTGCCCAGTTTGACCGTGCCCTCACTGGGCGTGATCTCACCGGTCAGGATTTTGAGAAGCGTGGTTTTGCCAACGCCGTTGGGGCCCACGAAAGCCACACGATCACCGCGATGGACCTTGATCTCGAAATCCTCGACGATCTTGTTGGAGCCATAGGATTGGGCGATGTCCTTCGCCTCGATCACACGCTTGCCCGACGGTGCGGCATCGGCCAGTTCCATCTTTGCGGCCCCTGATCGTTTGATCTGGCCCGCTCTTGTGTCGCGCAGTTCGGCAAGGCGACGGACGCGGCCTTGGTTGCGTTTGCGACGGGCGGAGATGCCCTCAACGGCCCATTTCCCTTCCGCCTTGATCAGGCGATCAAGTTTATGGCGCTGCTGGTCTTCCTCGTCATAAGTCTTATCCCGCCATTCCTCAAAATCGGCAAAGCCGCGTTCACGGCGTCTTGTTTGGCCGCGATCGACCCAGAGCGTGGCTTTGGTGAGAGCGGACAGGAATGCGCGGTCGTGGGAGATCAGAACGAAAGCCTTGCGGGTGCTTTTGAGGAAGTCCTCAAGCCAAAGGATCGCTTGGATATCAAGGTGGTTGGTCGGCTCGTCCAAGAACATGAGGTCGGCGTCAGAGGCGATGAGACGCGCCAAAGCAGCGCGGCGACGTTCTCCGCCGGACGCATTCTCAGGTTTGGTTGTCGGGTCTGTTTTAAGGCCCTCGAAAACCGGGTAAATCTTATAGGCCTCGGCCGGATCAAGACCGTCTTCGGCGTAGTCCCCCAAAGTGTCAAAGCCCGAAAGATCGGGGTCCTGCTCCATATAGCCCACGCTCAAACCGGGGCGTTTAAAGAGCGTGCCGCTATCAGGCTGGGTGATGCCTGCCATGATTTTCATCAGCGTGGATTTGCCCGAACCGTTGCGCCCGACAAGAGCGGTACGGTCCCCCTCCTCGATGCTCAGAGACAGGTCGTCGAAAAGTGGATTGCCGCCAAATGTGAGCGAAATATCCGTGAGGGTGAGTAAGGGAGGTCTGGCCATGGGGGACGTATCGGTTAGGGCGCGGTCGGGGTCAAGTTCGATTAGGCTTTGAACGTTGCGGCACATGGTCTTAATGTTTGTTTTATGAAGTTTTCGAGCAATATTTCCCGCACCTCGCCGCCCCCGATCATGGAGGCCATTGGTTGGACCCAAGGTGTGGTCTTCCCGCCAGAGCGGCCCTTGTTGAACCTGAGCCAAGCGGCTCCGGTGGGCGCGCCTCCTTTGGCGTTGCGTGAAGAGCTGGCGCGGTTGGTGATGGATGATGTGGATGTGCATCTTTATGGGCCGGATTTGGGGTATCCTGAGTTGCGGGCTCAGGTGGCGGAGGTTTGGTCGCGCGATTACGGTGGGTCGATTGGGCCTGATCAGGTGGCGATTACATCGGGGTGCAATCAGGCGTTTTGTGCGGCTATGGCCGGTTTGGTGAAGGCCGGGGATGCGGTGATCCTGCCGACGCCTTATTACTTCAACCATGCCATGCATCTGGACACGATTGGGGTGGAGACACGGGCTTTGCCTTGTGGGCCGGACATGGTGCCGGATGTGGAGCGGGCCGAGCGATTGATTGATGATCGGGTGAAAGCGATTGTGCTGGTCACGCCGAATAATCCGACGGGTGCGGAATATCCTGAGGGGGTCATTCGGGCGTTTTATGAGCTGGCCAAGCGCCATGGTTTGCCGTTGATACTGGATGAGACCTATCGGGACTTTCGAAGTTCAGAGGGGCGCCCCCATGCGTTGTTTGACGATCCGGATTGGGCGGAGACTTTGATCCATCTTTATTCGTTTTCAAAGACTTACAGGCTAACGGGTCACCGCGTGGGTGCGATGATCGCAGGCGCGAACGTTCTGGCGGAAGTCGAGAAATACATCGACAGCGTCACCATTTGCGCCAATCAACTGGGCCAACGTGCCGCCTTGTTCGGATTGCAAAATTTGGGGGCTTGGGTGGCTTCCGAGCGGTTGGAAATCCTTAGGCGTAAAGCCGCGATTGAAGCGGTTTTTGAGCGTCTGGACGGCGCCAAGATTGTCTCCTGTGGGGCCTATTTTGCTTTTGTTGACCACGGATTTCAGATGGCCTCGAATGTGCTGGCGGAGCGATTGGTGAAAGAGCAATCGCTTCTGGTCCTCCCTGCAACCATGTTCACGACAGCAGATGATCCCGTCGGTGCCCAATGCCTTCGGATCGCCTTCGCGAATGCGGATGTGGCGGGCATTGAGGAGTTTGCACGAAGATGGGTCGCTTTTGACGCGTAACCTCGCAGAGGCTTTGGCGCAAAGGTAGAGGAATCGTCCCCACTAACCTTTCAGTTTCTCGGGAATTTTTGCGGTATGATCCAAGCGTGATTCACATATGATTTGTGTATGACGCCAAACGCCCAATTCCAGGGTTAATAAACCTTAATTTGGGTCAAAGTTACTTTTGAAAAGAATCGCAAATCATTGATATACAATAACTAATCAGATTCCTCTCAATTCGACTCAACTAGAAGAGTAAAACTCCGGATCAGCGAGATTATCGCGCAAAGAAAGTGCATCTCACACAGAGATTTGAGACCTAAAATGCGAGTTGAAAGACCGCAGGCAGAGGGCCCTACGCCCTTAAAAACCACCCTCTTCGAGCGGAGCAGGTTTGACCATAAACCGCACCTCG
>CAZXRG010000047.1:0-17591 GCA_964642935.1 uncultured Rhodobacterales bacterium
AAAGGGCCGACCGTGTCGAATTTCGCACAAAGCGGGATGACCCCTTCCAGCGACAAAAGGCCGGAGGTTGTCTTGAGGCCCACCAGATTGTTCCAAGCCGAGGGAATGCGCACCGAGCCGCCCGTGTCAGAGCCGATGCCAGCCGCAGCGAGGCCCATAGCGGTTGAGACAGCAGCACCGGAGGAGGAGCCGCCCGGCGCCAACTCGTGACTAATCGAATTGGGCGGGGTCGCGGTCACCGGATTTACGCCAAGCCCTGAAAAGGCCAGCTCGGTTTGATGGGTTTTGCCTAGACAGACCAGACCGGCGTTCGTGGCATTTTCCAACACCACCGCGTCCCTGTGAGGTGTGCGCCCCTTAAGCAGGAGGGAGCCGCTTTCCGTGGCGGTTCCAGCCGTATCATAAAGGTCCTTCCAGGAGACCGGCACCCCGTCCAAAGCACTGCGGCGAGTCTTGCTTTTCGCACGGGCCGAAGCCGCTTGCGCCTCTGCCATGCCCCGTTCCTCGGTCAGCCGTGCATAGATTGTGTCCGTGAAATCATTGGCTTTGATGGCATCAAAGAACACTTGGCAGAGCTCAACAGGGTCGATCTTCTGGCTCTCGATGGAGCGCCCAAGATCGGTCGCGGTCATTTTGGTCCAAGTCTCTGACATGTCGCCTCCGGAAATGTGAATTGGGGAGAGGTTAATCTGCCTTCCTTGATTGGACAATCGGTCATTGAGGGTACATATCAACTCTATGACGTATCAAAGCGATGTTGTGATTGTTGGCGGAGGGCTTGTGGGCCCGCTCATTGCGATTGCCCTGGCCTCCGAGGGGATCAGCGCGACCGTTCTGGATGCCCAGAAGGTGACCAAGCAGAAATCGCCGAGCTTTGACGGGCGCGCTTATGCGGTCACTCTGACCTCCATTCGCATGTTCGAGGTTCTGGGTCTGTGGAGTAGCATTGCCGAACACGCCCAGCCGATCAATGACATCAAGGTTAGTGACGGGATTGCGGGCATGGGGGCCTCGCCCCTGTTTTTGCATTTTGATCATCGCGAGATTGAAGAGGGCCCCTTCGGGCATCTCATCGAGGACCGTTATCTGCGCGGAGCTCTTCTGGAGCGCATGTCTAAAGAGCCGCTCATCCGGCATGTGGCAGGCGTGCAAGTGACTGGCGTTGAAGGTGGCACCGTCACGACGGACGCGCGGAAACTGGCGGATCGTGAGATCAAGGGCGGTTTGGTGATCGGCTGTGACGGACGCACCTCGAAGGTGGCGCAATGGTCGGGGATCGGGCGAACGGGCTGGGGCTATGGGCAGACATCGCTCGTCTGTGCCATTGAGCATGAGCTGCCCCACAACGGCATTGCCCATCAGTTCTTCACGCCCTCAGGGCCCTTGGCGATCTTACCTTTGACGGGCAATCGTTCTTCCATTGTCTGGACCGAGGCGGAGGCTTTGGCCAATGACATTCAGGCGCGAAATGATGCGGGTTACCTCGACGCCCTTCGCCCCGTGTTTGGTGATTTTTTGGGCGACATAAAGCTTCTGGGGAAGCGTTACACCTACCCGTTGGGTCTGACTTTGGCCAATAGCTTCGTTGCGGATCGGGTGGTTTTGGCAGGGGATGCGGCCCATGGCATTCACCCTTTGGCCGGACAGGGATTTAACCTTGGCGTGCGCGATGCTGCCGCTTTGGCGGAAGTATTGGTCGAGGCCAATCGTCGGGGCGAGGATATGGGCGCATCTGATGTGCTTGAGCGCTATCAGCGGTGGCGCAGGTTCGACACTGCCTCTTTGGCGGTGGCTACGGACGGGATCAATCGTCTCTTCTCCAACGATAATCCTTTGATCCGCACGGCGCGGGATATGGGGCTGGGGTTGGTCAATAAGATGCCAAGCCTGCGGCGCAATCTTATGCGTGAAGCGGCGGGACTATCAGGAGACATGCCCCGTTTACTGGCGGGACAGCGTATTTAACAGCCGACCCAAAAGGGCACCCCAGTCCCAATTTCCCGTTATTTTTATGGTTCTTAAAAGCAAGACCTATGTCTAATTGACCCGTTTCCCTTTTATCGGGCGCAATGACCCCGCCGAATTCGGCATAAAAAGCGGCTCAAGAATTTAAAAAACAGAGCTGCACGAAAAGGGAGAGAGACTATGGATCTCGTAATTGCACTCGCAATTGTGATCGGTGTCATGGGTGGCATCGCAACTTGGGCGGCCGTTACGCTTGGCAGTCCTTATGTATTGATTTGGGCCATTTTTATCGGTTGGGCCAGCTTCTTTCACGCCGGTGGCGGGACGGATGGCATCAAAGGCTCTGCATTGGCTAATATCTGGGGCGTTGTCTGCGCCGCTGTGGCGTTTATCGTTCTGACATCACTTGGTGTGACGGCGGTTAACGCGGGTCTCTGCGTAGGTGTGACCGTTTTGGTTATGATCTTGGGGGCGAAGATACCCCTGTTCGGCGCCATTCCATCAAGCGTTTACGGCTATGCCTCAACGGCGGCTTTATTCCTGATGGGCGGGGCTGCATATGGCGAAGGTAACGGTGGTATCATCAACCTCGCATTGGCTGTAATCGTCTCGTTGGTCATTGGTAACATTCTCGGTTTCATTTCCGAGAAAATTGCCGGAGGGCTTTTGTCCAAGAATGTGTACGCTGGTGGATGTGCGCATGTTAAGACCAGCTCAACGGCTGGGCCGATCGACAATCACACGTGCCATTGTAACGTGTGTAAGAACGTCACCGGTCAGTTGACCACGCATGTGATGTTCTTTGGTCATAGCGATCTGAAATGCTCGAACGAGGGCAATCTTGATCGCGTGCCGTTTAACTCTGACAATCCGGATGGTGATTTGCAGCTTTGCCTGTGTAAGGACTGCGGCACGCCGATCATGCTGGATGACAAGAAAAAGCGCATTCGTGCGATTGTTCCAAACCTGATGGGAATGGATCCAGAAGCGATGCCAACGACCTATCATGCGTTCTATGACGAGAGCAAAGGCTATGCGCGGCCTGATGATGGCAAGCCTGTTCACGAGGGACTACGTCCTGAGTTTGCCTGGCCTGCTGGCGCTTAACTAACTTGCGATCCGGGCCATGTGCTCGGGTCGCATCTACACTTTCAGAACAAAGCCTTTGTTTCTGATCGTCCGGATTTCGGGCGCGGGGTCTGCGGAAAGCTGGCCCAGTTTCTTGCGCAAATAGCCGATGTAAACATCAACGATGTTCTCTGACACGCTGCCGTCACCGGACCACATTTCATCGAAGATTTCCCAACGGGACACGGGCTCTCCGCGCGATGCTGCGAGGCGGTCGAGCAGTTGATATTCCCGAGCCGTCAGTTGGATCGACTGGTCCATAAAGGTGAGCGTGGATTGGCCTGGATCAAGGGTGATTTCGGTGTTTTTGGCAGGCTCACGGATCAGTTGGACTTGAAGCCGCGCGAATAACTCCCCGAAAGCGAAGGGCTTGACCACGTAGTCATCCGCACCCGCTTCAATGCCGCGCATCCGATCTTCGACATCCGCCAGAGCACTCAGCATGATGATCGGCTTTTTGATGCCCTCTTTGCGGGCCGCCCGCACCAGATCAAGGCCGTTGTCCTCGCCAATCATCACATCCACGATTGCGGCTTGGATGATCGGATCTTTGATATGCTCAAGGGCTTCATCAACCTGCGAGGTATAGCGGACACTATAGTTTTCAGCCGCCAATCCGCGGGTCAGGCCGGAGGCGATGTCCGGATCGTCCTCGACGAGTAATATTTCGATATTCTGTGTCATTGCAGGGGTAAGTTCTAAGCGCCCTTGATTGGGAAGGACAGGGTAATCATCGTGCCTTTCCCTTTAATTATTGCGCGGCTTGCGGGAGGAGGGGAGGCCAGTGAAATCGCCCCACCATGATCTTCAACCACCCAAGCGGCCAAGCCAAGCCCGATCCCGAAACCGACGGTTTTACTCTCAGCTCCACGCTCGAAACGGGAGAAGACCGAGGCTTGCTCGGCTTCGCTAATCCCGACCCCATCGTCGATGATATGGATGGTCTGGGCATCCGAGCTGGTTTCAATGACCAGCGCGATCCGTCCCTTAGAGCCTGAGTGTCTAAGGGCGTTATCAATCAGCCCTGAAATCACCTGCCTGATCCAGTTGATGTCACCTGTGACCATGGCAGGCGTGCTGTGTTCCAATTGGACTTTAAAGCCAAGCCGATCTGCACGGCGTTTTTGTTCCTCAACGGCCTCACTGGCGGCAAGTGTCAGATCAAAGGGCTGGCGCTCGATGCTTAAAATCCCGCTCTCGGACTTTGAAATCCGCAAGAGATCATCAATGCGCCGACTGAGCATACGGGCTCTTGAAATGATGGCCGGGAAGGTTTCCGCACTCGGGGTTTCCTTCTGGGCCAGCTCGGCTTCCATCAAAATCACCGTCAAAGGCGTGCGCATTTCATGGCTGATATCGGCGAAAAACCGGCGGCGGTTTTTATCGATGCTGGTCAGCTTGTCATTGGCGTGGCGCAGGGCCTCGGTTTGACTGGCAATGGTATCGTTCAACTGGGCGCGATCTTTGCCCAGTTGATCGGCCATTTTGTTGACCTCCACAAACAACTCGCCGATTTCATCGCGACTGGTTTCAGGCAGGCGTTGGTCGAAGTTTTCGGAAGCAATCGCGCGGGCAGCCACGCTGAGCCTGTCCAGTCGGGCAAACTGTGGACGGATCAGGCCAAAGTAGAACCAGACCAGTGTGAGAAGCGTCAGGGCGGTGACGGCCACAGCCGCGCGGGTGAGCCAAAGCCGGATATCGGCGATCTGCTTATAGGCCCTGTCTTTGATGCGCTGTTCTTCTTGAATGGCGCTGGCCAGAAGGGGTTGGAATTGGGAGGAAAATACCGTGAGGTCCGTGGCGATTTTGTCTGGCGTGGCTGATGGATTGTTCAGATTCCGCACCAGTGCATCAAAGGTCGCCTCCATCCGCGCAAGGTTGAGGCTGCGCGTGGCACGCCGAGATTGTTCATTTAAACCAAGCGTTTGTGCCCGATCAACTTCCTCCTCCAAGTTCAGACCAATGAAGGTGAAAGTGCCTTCAATGGTTGCCACCAGCCCCGCGATCCGGCTGTCACGCGCGCTCGAGATATCGTCTACCCCGACAGGTTCATAGCTCACCAAAGCAAGCGAGGAGATTTGCGAGGAAAGGGCCGAATAGCCCTCAAGGCGTTGATCGGCGTTCAGCCCGTCCTGAAGTCTGGCAGAACTTTGGGACAGTCCGATAATGCCAATGGCACAGGCCAACACCGAGCCGAGCGCTAAGATAAGCGCGCCCAGTCCCAGCTTGTTGGAAAGGCTGAATGCGCGTTCCGATCTGGCCAATTCTCAGAAACCTCTTAGAAATTCGAGCGAGTGAATTGCAAACATCTATGGTATCGATTCCATTGTCAAAGGCGTGGTTCTGACCTGTCAGCATCCAAATAACGCCAGAAGTTAGGGAGTTGAAACATGAATTTTGTCAAGCGAAGTGCTTTGATCGGTGCCGCACTGCTCTTTGGAGCGGTCTCGGCTTTGGCCGACACGCCGACCCTCAAAGCCGCTGTTCTCAAGATCGGAACGGTCAATTGGGAGCTTGATGTCATTAAGCACAATGAGCTGGACACGAAAAACGGCTTTAACCTCGAAGTGCAGGGCTTGGCCGGAAACCCCGCCACGCGCGTCGCTTTTCAGGGTGGCGAAGTTGATATCGTTGTCGCCGACTGGATTTGGGTGGCGCGTCAACGGGCCGAGGGCAAGGATTACGTCTTTATTCCCTACTCCACAGCTGTTGGTGGCCTGATGGTCAAAAAGGACAGCGGGCTGAACTCTCTGGAAGATCTTAAGGGTAAGAAGATCGGCATTGCAGGTGGTCCGGTGGATAAAAGCTGGATCCTGATCCAGGCTTTGGCGACCCAGAAACTGGGTATTGATCTGGTATCCGAGACCGAGCAGGTCTTCGGCGCACCGCCCCTGATTTTCAAATCCGCACTGAGCGGAGACGTCGATGGTGCTATCAATTTCTGGCACTTCGGCGCTAAAATGGAGGCCGCTGGCATGACGCCGCTGGTATCCGTACAGGACGCCGCAAGCACTCTTGGCCTTTCCGCTGACACCCCGCTTTTGGGTTATGTGGTCAAAGGCGAAATGCTTCGGGACCATCCTGAACTCGTGGCAGGGCTTGCAGCAGCGTCCAGCCAAGCAAAAGAAATTCTGGCAGCAAATGATGAAGAATGGGTCCGCATTCGCCCACGTATGAATGCAAAAAAAGACAGCCAGTTCGAAGCCTTGAAGTCGGGTTTTCGGGCAGGTATCCCAGCCAGCCAATCAGTCAATGAAGCGGACGCTGCCGAGTTGTTCGCGCTGATGGCAAAACTGGGTGGTGAAAAGCTTGTCGGGTCCGCAACGACCATGCCAGAAGGCGTTTTCTATAGTCCGTAATTCTCCCCCAAGGACAAGAGAGCGTTGATACGGTTCGTTTCGTTCCTAGGCTTTGGCCTATTTTGGATCGCCCTGGCAGCAGCCTTGGGCGATCCAGATGTTTTACCGGGACCCATTGAGGTTTTTGGCCTGATCGCCTCTGAATTTCAATCGGGCGAGTTGGTCCGGCATGTGGGTGCGACCCTTCTACGGGTCGTCTTGGCGTTCGTTTTCGCCATGTGCATTGGCACGGCCATTGGCTTGGTTTTGGGGCGTAATCCGACGGCGGATAAATGGTTTGATGCATGGGTTGTGATCATGCTCAACATTCCGGCACTTGTGACCATTGTGCTTTGTTATCTGTGGATCGGGTTGACGGAAGTGGCCGCGATTACAGCGGTGGCCATCAACAAAATTCCGATGGTTGTGGTGATCATGCGCGAAGGGGCCCGCGCCATTAGCCGTCCTTTGGGCGATATGGCGCAGATTTTCGGGATGTCGCCGCTTGCGACCTTCCAGCATGTCACGCTTCCGCAATTGGCCCCGCAACTGGCCGCGGCCACGCGCACGGGGATTGCTTTGATCTGGAAGATTGTTTTGGTGGTCGAGTTTCTGGGCCGCTCCAACGGTGTTGGCTTTCAAATCCACCTCTACTTCCAACTTTTCGATGTGGGGCGGGTTCTGGCCTATGCCATCAGCTTTGTGCTGATCATGTTGCTGATCGAGTGGTGCATTCTCCAGCCGCTTGAGCGCCGCGCCAACCGTTGGAGAGACGCATGATCAAGGTCGCTCTCACATCCAAATCTTTCGGTAAGACGCAAGTCCTAGGCGCGATTGATTTCACGATGAGTAAGGGCGAGCGGGTGGCCATTCTGGGGCCGTCCGGCGTGGGCAAATCCACATTGCTCCGCATGATTGCGGGGCTGGATAAGACGTTTCAGGGGACAATCAAGCGGCCTGAAAAACTGTCGTTCATGTTTCAGGAACCGACGCTTCTGCCGTGGCGCTCGGTTTCGGTGAACCTGTCGCTGACCACTAGGGCCACCCAGCCCGAGATTGACGCTATTCTGGCGGAGGTCGGTCTGTCTGACAAAACGGATCACTTCCCCGGTCAGCTATCGCTGGGCCAACAGCGCCGAGTGGCCTTGGCACGTGCTCTTTTGGCCAACCCTGATGTGCTGTTTCTGGACGAGCCTTTTGCCTCCCTTGATCCAGAACTTTCCCAAGAGATGTGCGACCTCACCCGCAAGCTGACGGTGGATCGCAATGTGGCGCTCCTCTTGGTGACCCATAACCGGACCGAGGCTGAGATATTGGCGCAACGCATCATCCGCCTCAGCGGCTCACCTGCGGTTCTGGAAGGCTAGCCGGGCTTGCGCTTGGTGATGCCCCGCGCCGGATCGTAGAAGTAGGAGCTGGCTGTGAAAAACAGCACGCCCATGATGACAACCACCGCAATCGCAAACAGATTGATCTGTCCATAAAGCGCAAAGCGGATCGCCTCGATGGCATGGCTGAACGGGTTGAAGGCGCAAATATTGCGGAGAATCTCGGAGCTTTCGGCCATTTTCCACAGGGGATAAAGGGCGGTCGACATGAAGAACATCGGGAAGATGACGAAGTTCATGACGCCCGCGAAATTCTCTAGTTGTTTGATTTTGGCCGAGAGTAGAAGGCCCAGTGATCCCAGCATCAGCCCTGAAATCAGGAGCATGGGGAGGACCATCACATAGCCAATCAGCGGGAAGTCGATCCCGAAGAGGGCGGCGATGAGAAGGAAGGCGTAGACTTGCAAGATCGAGACGCACACCCCTGCGAAGACCTTGCACAAAAGCAGCCACCAGCGGGGTAGCGGGCTGGTAAGGAGAAGCCGCATGGAGCCCATTTCGCGGTCGTAAACCAAGCTGAGTGAGGACTGCATTCCGTTGAACAGCTGGATCATCCCGCAGAGGCCCGGAACGATGTACACTTCATAGGTGATGTAGGTTTGATAGGGGGGCATGATCGACAGGCCCAAGGCTGCGCGAAATCCGGCGGCGAAGACCACCAGCCAGACCAATGGGCGCACAAGGGCGGCTAGGAAGCGCTCGCGTTGGGAGAGGAACCGGAGGCCCTCGCGCTGGGCGATGGCGTAAAGGCAGATCAAATAGGGCGTCACGGGGTGGCTCCGGTCATCTGGGCGAACCGCTCGCTCAAGCTGAGGTCTCCGCGCAGGTCTTTGGCATCTTCGACAGCCAATATCTTGCCCTTATGCAAAACCACCGCCAAGTCTGTGTCCTCTATCTCGTCCACCAAATGGGTGGCCCAAAGCACGGAAATTCCGGTCTCAGCCAGATCATGGGCGTATTTGGTGACGGAGGCCCGACTGGCCGCATCAAGCCCGACCGTGGGCTCGTCCAGAAGCAGCAGTTTGGGCTTGTGAATGAGGGCGCGCGCCAGTTCCATCCGGCGGCGATGACCGCCGTTGAGGTCCCTTGCCCGCTCGCCACGTCGTTCGGCCATGTTGAGCAATTCCAAAGCCTCGTCGATACGCGTCTCGGCCAGTTTGCGCGATAGCCCGTGAAGGGAGGCGAAATAGAAGAGGTTTCGCTCAACACTCAGATCAAGGTCCAACGTCATTTGCTGGAAGACGACCCCGATCTTCGCGAGGGCCGCACGCGGATGATCCACCAAGGACATGCCGTCCACGGTGATCTGCCCTTCGGGCGCAACCTGTAGACGGGTCAGAAGAGAGAACAGCGTCGACTTACCTGCGCCATTGGGTCCCAATAGCGCGCAAAACCGACCCGCTGGCAGAGCCACGGTCACATCATCCAGTGCGCGGCGCTCGCCATAAAAGAAAGAGAGATCTTTGACCGATAGGATCGGATCCACGTTGATACCGCGCTTTTATTCCATGTTGTCGAACACCTTAGGGTTAGACGTAGGGCGAAACAACGGAGATTTGAAATCCTTTCTTTTGAGTCCGGTCAATCTATGTGTATGCTGGTGTAGACCGTTTCAGACGCTTGGCAAACGAGCGCGTAAAAAGAAATGGCAAAGAATATCCTGGGGAGGAAACCGATGACTACTGCGTTGAAGGATGGGTCAACCAATAGCGATATCAATTCTATTCTAATAATCGATGATCATCCGCTTTACGGAGACGCTCTGAGCGATTCGGTCTCGCATATGTTCGGCCTAAAGCGGATCAAATCAGCGACCAGCCTTGCGGAAGGGATGAAGTTGATCAGCCGACGGTTTATGCCGGACCTGATTATTCTCGACCTCAAACTGCCGGATGTCACCGGAACCGCCGGTTATCTGAAGCTGAAAGGCAGAATGCCTGATGTGCCGGTTCTGATGATTTCGGCCTATGCGGACAATGAGGCGATTGCAGGGTTTTTGAATGTAGGGGCTGCGGGTTTCATCCCGAAGGACTCCAGCCGTGAAGCTTTCCGTCATGCACTCAAAGAGATATGGAAAGGCAACCGCTATGTGCCGCCCATGTTCACCATGCCAAAGCAGGACAAGCAGGCGCAGGAAACAGCCGAGGAAATTGCGCTGCGGATCGCCAGTCTCACGCCAAAACAGGCGCGTATCCTGAACTACATCACCGAGGGCAAGCTCAACAAAGAGATCGCCTATGAGATGAACCTCGCGGAGGCGACAGTGAAGGCGCATGTGACGGCGATGCTGCGGAAGTTGAAGGCCAAAAGCCGGACCCATGCGGCGATGATGATCCAGCAGTCCTCGTTCATTCCAAGCCTTCAGTAAGCTGGGAGCGTAAAAAGAGAGTTGCCTGCAATTGTAAGGGCGAGGCGGTGGCACAGCTAATTTCGATCATGTCTCAAAAAGACACAGCGATGGATGCTTTGGGTGAAATTAGTGCCCAGTTTGAGTCCAGCGACAGTGCCTTTTTGCTTGTTTTTGCAGACCCGCGCTATGACATCGCCGAGATGGAGGCGGCGTTTGAGCACTATTGGGGCGACCTGCCCGTCTATGGCTGCACAACTGCCGGAGAGATCGGAAAAGCGGGCTACAGCGTTGGGTCAATTGTGGCCATCACCTTCCCCAAGGCCCATTTCAAAGCCCATGCAACGCTCTTTGATTTTGATCGTGAGCACACAGTCGTTGAGATTGCGGAAAGAACGCGCAATGACGCCTCAGTCGAATTGCTAGAGTCCTTTCGCAACCATTTTGGCATTTTGCTGGTGGATGGCGTGAGTGGCATGGAAGATATTGTGACGGCCGCCGTCGAAGTTGGCTTGGACAATAAAATTCCGGTGTTCGGCGGTTCGGCTGCGGATGCCATGGCGTTTGAGAAAACCAGTTTTTTCAGCAATGGGCGTGCCCATAGCAACGGGGCCTTATTGCTTACAATTGCCACGGATTATGAGCTAGTCGGCTTCGGATTTGATCATTTTGAGCCCACGGACGTTAAAGCGGTGGTCACGGGCGCAATCCCGGAGCGGCGGATTTTGAGCGAGCTAAACGGCTCACCGGCCGCTGATGAATATGCGCGGTTGATCGGGAAGCCGTTGGATCAGATCAGCCCGATTGATTTTGCCGAGAACCCTTTGTTGGTGCGCAGTGGCGACAAGCTTCATGTGCGCTCGATCAAGGAATTCACCGACAATGGGCACATCGCCATGTTGGCGGCGATTGATTATGGCCTCGTCTTCAATCTGGGGCGGGGAAAGGAGCTGATCCGGACCTTGGTCTCGGAGCTGGCCTCGGTGACCCTTCGCAATCAAAAACCGGATATGATTCTGGGGTTCGATTGCGTTTTGCGTAAACTTGAAATCACCGATCGAAATCTTGCCGATGAAGTTTCGGAAATTCTCAGTCATTACAACGTCGTAGGCTTTAACACCTATGGCGAGCAATATGTCGGAGTCCACGTAAATCAGACATTTGTCGGCGTTGCACTTTTTGCGCCAACACCAAGAATGTAACCATGATGTTGAACCCGAGCGACCCAGCTGAGCAACAGATTGATAAGCAGCAAAAGATCATTGCCGCTTTGCTGCACCAGTTTGAGCGTCGTCAGGATATGGGCGGGTCGGCCTATGCATTGTTCCAATCCGCCATGGAGCTTGAAACCCAGGTTCGCCAGAAAACCCAAGATCTTGAGCGTGCTTTAAACACCATCGGCGAGCGTAATACCGAGCTGCGCAATATCTACTCCGAACGCAAACGCGATCAGCAAAGTCTGGCGGATACGTTGGAGGTGATGAATGAGGGTTATGCTCTGATCAAGGACGGGTATCTGGCGATCATCAACGACCGGTTCCGGCGCCCGTTTCCGGATGTCTCTGACAAGATTTATGCTGGCGCGACGGCCATGGAATTCATCCAAGCCATCGGAGATTCCGAGGCATTGGCTTTGGACACAGAAGCCGAACGGCAGGAGTGGAAAGACAGTCGGATTGACGCGCTAAACTATGAGCGCTCCAGCATCGTTTTGCCATTGACCGATGATCGCTGGTTCAACGTCACCTATCAGCGGACTAGTCTTGGCAATATGGCGGTCATGCAGTCGGATATCACCGAGCTTGTGCGCAAGAACCGGTTTGAAAAAGACCAGATCATCGGGAAAAACTCTGAGTTATTACAGGCGGTTTTCGAGCATCTCAGCTTGGCCGTTTGCCTTGTGTCCAAACAGGGCGAGGTCAAAACCTGCAATCAGCGTTTCTTGGACCTGCTCGAGATTTCAATGGACCAATTTGACGATTACAGCGATGCGCGCTCGATCATCAAAATGGCAAACAGCAATAAGCTGATGAAGGAGAAGCTGAGCATCAAACGCCTTGTGGAATGGGCGCGCAGCTTGGATGCTCTTCAGGAAATCCGGCATCGCCTTGAGATGTCATCGGGCACCATTTTTGATATGAAGGTGATGGCGCTTCCCGATGGCGAGTTCATTGTCACCTTTGATGATGTGACCGAGGAAACCCGCGCAAAAACGGCCCTTGTGGCGGCAAATGAAGAACTGGAAGATCGCGTTGCGGGGCGGACAGCGGCTCTTTTGACGGCCAATAAACAGCTCAAAGAACGCGCCCGTCGTCAGGCGGAGTTTGAAGCGCAGCTCTTGGAGGCCAAGAACACAGCCGAGGCGGCCAATCTCTCCAAGACCCGCTTTCTGGCGGCGGCCAGCCATGATCTGCTGCAACCGATCAATGCGGCAAAACTCTATATCTCAACCCTATTGGATGTGGTGAGAAGTCAGGAAGCCCGTGGCCTGTCAGAGAAGATTGCGGCCTCTTTTGCTTCGGTCGAATCCCTTTTGCAGTCGCTTCTGGAGATTTCCCGTCTGGAAGGAGAGGGCGCAAGGTTCAATGTCACCGAGTTTTGTCTGGATGATATCCTCTCCCAGCTCTCCGTTGAATTTGCACCCCAAGCAGAGGTGAAGGGGCTGCAGTTTGATGTGGTTTCCTGTCAAAAATGGGTGTTTTCCGACAAAACCTATCTGCGGCGCATTCTGTCGAACCTGATCAGCAATGCGATTGATTACACCAGTGAAGGCCGTGTTCTTGTGGGGTGTCGCGCCACCAAAGGGCGTCTTCGCATCGAGATTTGGGACACGGGCGTTGGCATTTCTAAAGAACATCATCAGGTCATCTTTGAAGAGTTCCAACGGCTCCCCGTCACCAGTGAGGTGAGCGGCATCGGGCTTGGGCTCTCCATTGTGGATCGCGCCTGCAAAAAGCTCGGACACAAGCTGACCATGCGCTCGGAGCCAACCGTCGGGTCGGTGTTTTCCGTGGAAGTGGAAATGGTTCCCGCGCAGATCAAGCCCGCCATGCCAGAGCTGCAGCTTGTTCAAACCCAGTTTAACACCCAAGACGTCATCGCCTTGCTGATCGAAAACGACAAAGAGGTCCTTAACGCCATGACCTTGAAGCTGGAGGCGTGGGACATCAGCGTTATGGCCGCGAATTCGACCTCCTCCGCACTTCTTGCCATGCAGCAGCTTGGGCTGGCCCCTGATATCATCATTGCCGATTATCAACTGGATGGGGATGACAACGGCTTTGCGGCCATCGAAACGCTCCGCCAAGCGGCGAAGAACGATATTCCGGCGATTATGGTCACAGGAAATCAGACCATCGGACCTGACCTTCAACGTCAGGCCGAGCGTTTGGATGTGGAAATATTGCGCAAACCAGTACCCTTGCGAAAGCTGCAAGCGCTCATCGGGTGGAAGACACGACAACAAGACGGGCAGGCCATGCACGCCCAGAGTTTATCATGACACATTTGGCTTTAACGAACGAAAGAACCTACATGAAACGCATAAGACAGACCCTCATCGCTGCTTGTTTTGCATTTTCCGGAATGCCTGCTTTGGCCGAGCCTGTTGCCGATTTTATCTTTGATGAAACGGTGCTCACCAGTTTGAAAATCGGCTCGACTCTCCAGTATGAGCACGCCTTAACAGCGCCAGAAGGAGCATCCGTTCCCGGCTTTGAAGCGGGCGGGATCGGGGTTGTTTTTGAGGATGCCGAGGATGGGTCTCAGCAGGTTGTCATCGGCTTTGATCGCGGACAGCGGTTGCAAAAAATGCGCCCTCTTCCGACAGTGGGTGGCAATCCTCTGGTGATGGTCTTCCTTGAATCAAGTGCGCGCGCCATGGCGAGCATTGCGGGCGGCAGCCCGTTTTACATCCGCAACCGGATCAAGGGCGCTCTTATGACTGAAGGGGAGCAGAAGGAAATGAAGGTGGAGATCGACGGCGAAGAGGTTTCCGTCACCCAAGTTACTGTTATGCCTTTTGTCAAAGATCCTAACATCGGCCGTATGGGTCAGTTCTCGAAAATGGAAATGAGCTTTACTTACAGCCATGATGTTCCAGGTGGCATTCAGGAACTGCGTGCCTATGTTCCGGATCAATCCGGCGACGCTGCGTTTTATGAAGAGCGAATTGTGTTTTCCCAGATAGAGGCATCTCAATAATGCGAATTAACTTTCTTGCAGGCTTAACACTGGCATTGGCGGTCGCGGTGAGCGCCTCTGCGCAATCGGATTTCAATGATTATCCAACGGAGGCGCGGGCAGACTATGTGTTCGGGTGCATGGCAACCAATGGGCAGACGCGCGATAATCTGCGGCGCTGCTCCTGCTCCATCGACACGATCGCCACGATCCTGCCTTATGAGAAATACGTAGAGGCCGAGACCGTTCTGTCCCTTCGCCAGACGGGCGGGGAGCGCATGTCGATTTTCCGCACAGCGCAATTGGCCAAAGTGCTCGAAGCGGAGCTGCGCCGCGCACAGGCCGAGGCCGAGATCGTCTGTTTTTAAGGGGATCGGGTTTTTGCAAAGGTGCACAGAGCCGCAATCGGGCTCTGTGCGATTAGCTCATCAGATCAGGTCTTTACCAAAGTCCTGCTGGTAGATGTTTCCATCCGTATCAACCGCACGCACGCGAATGGCCGATGCGCCATTGTCGTTGTACTTGAAACGGAACGTCGGGTTTTCAGAGATCGAAATCCCGCCTTCCATGCGGAACAGTAGATCATCGCCCTGCATCACTTCCATCTCGGTAATGAAGTTGGGCGGCACGAAAAGCTGCGTCACCTGATCGCGCTGGAGACCTGAGTAATTGGGATGACGGATCATCACCTGAACTTCTCTGCGATCCAGATCAGCGGAGACGAAGTGCTTCACTTTCATCTTACCACGATTGGCCTCGGCAATGGCCGCATCTTTGGACGCAGGCGCTGAACAGCCACCGGAGGCTTTCACAAACCGACCGGCCATCAGGAGTTCGCCACCTGCCGTCTCGGCAATCGCGCGGAAGTTCGAATACTGGTCAACACGCAAACGTGTCTCGAACTCGATCTCGCCCATGGAGGGGCCAAACTCGAAATGAGCGGCCATTGGTGCGGGGTTTTCATCGACAACCAGCGTCAGGTCCGTAATGTTCATACCATCGGCTTGCGTGATTTTCACGGGCACAATCGCCGCATCATGGGCGCGCACCGGCGCATCAATATTGATCAGCGTCTCGCCCGGTTGGATGAGTGAGACATTCTCGATAATGTCTTCACGGATATCGATCCAACTGCCCTTATCCTGCAGCGGGTTTTTGATATCCGAAGCGGAGGCCAGCGGCGCGATGCTCGCAATAGCCGCAGCCAAAATGATGTGTTTCATGACTATGTTCCTCCCAAGAAACCATTGCGAAACCATAAAGAACCCCCGAAATAAAACAATTCAACTTTTCGTATGTGTTCCACTGACAGGCGTTTGCGTACAGTCTGAGGGCCGATTTGGGAGGTCCATATGTACTCTGTTCTAGCCACAATTTGCTTGATTTCCGCCCCTGAGGTTTGCCGAGAGGTCATGCTGCCAGTGCCACAGATCAGTGCGGATATTTGCACGGATGACGCAGAGGGCTTCGCTAATGATTGGGCCTTCGACAGGGAAGATTTCGACGTAAAATCAAGCATTTGTCAGGAGATGGAGACGGAGTTCGAATATTCGGAAGTCGCGCCCGGCGTTTACGTGCATGAAGGCCAGATTGGTCTGCCGAACGCGGTAAATCGGGTTGATCTGAGCAATATGGGGTTTGTGATCGGCAGCGAAAGTGTCGCCGTTTTTGACAGTGGTGGCTCGCGAGCGGTGGGTGAGGCGGCCTTGGTGGGGTTGCGGCGAATCACCGATTTGCCAATCTCTCACGTCTTTTTGGGGCATATGCATCCGGACCATATTTACGGAGCAACCGTCTTTGCCGAGGCTGGAGCACGTGTCGTTGGGCACCCCAATCTGGCGGAGGCTTTGCAGGCAAGGGCGCACAATTACCATGAAAGTCTCACGAGACTGGTCGGTCCCGAAGGGTTCTTGGGCAGCGAAATTCCTGAGATTGATATGATCGTCGAGGGTGTTCAGACCTTCGATTTAGGTGGTCGCATATTGGAAGTGCGCAGCATGGAAACGGCCCATACCAACTCGGATTTGGTGATGATTGATCAGACGACCCGCACCATGTTCACCTCGGATTTGGTGTTCTTGCATCATACGCCTGCGCTCGACGGCTCGCTGCGGGGGTGGCAGAGCGAAATGAAGAAGCTGGCGGAGTTTGACGTCGATCTGGTTGTCCCCGGACATGGGCCCGTCACACCATTTCCCGAGGCCTTGATCCCAACGCAGAGCTATTTGGATGTCTTGGCACAAAGCACCAAGGAAAAGCTGGATCAAGGGATCAGTCTAAGCGAAGCCGCACCCTTGATTGCACAATCCGAACGCCCCAACTGGCAGTTGTTCGATGAATTTAACGTTCGTAATGCGACGGGCGCTTACGCCGAAATCGAGTGGGAATAGCGTTTATTCCTGCGTCCAATGGGCTTGGATAACCTTCCCAATCGCAAAGGCACGTTTTTCCAACAGCACGGGCGCTTCGCAGACATAGGTCAAGGCGCGCGCCCGATCCTGATAGATGCGCTGGTCCCAATCGAGCTTCTCCTCGACCACATCGATTTTGTCGAAATCCGGTTCAGTGGCATCCAGAAGCGTGCGCATTTCAGTGCGCTGCGATTCAATATGATCGGAGAGTTGCGTCTGCTTGGACGCATATCGCGCAATGCCGGAAATGATCGTGCGGCGCTGCTTGGAAATCCGCTCAAACGCACCCACAAACAGGGCGCCAAGGGCGGCGTTATCCGGATGCTCGGCTGCGAATTCGTCGATGAAAGGCGTGAGTTCTTCGACTGTGAAGCGGCGTAGGGAGAGACGCTGGGACAATTCGCCGATGTCTTGGGACAACTCGGCTTTCTCCCCCTCGATCTCCGGGATCACATAGGGAAACATCTGACCGACAGACAGGTTTTCAACTTTCCGCTGAACACATGGCCATGTGGGATCAGAAAAATCAGCCGCACTCAAAGGACTGGCTAAAGTGAGCGCAATTGCACTCGCGACCGCGAACCGAAAACCCATGACGTACTCCCTATCATTTTCACTCAGGAAATCACCGGATTTCAGTGATGTCCAGAAAATGGTCAGCCTTTTGCCGACTAAGGTATGAATGGAGTGTCAAACTGGGGGTAATATAACCAAAAGAATAACGTTGGGAGGAAATTTGATGCGTACCAAAGCAGCAGTCGCCGTTAAAGCAGGCGCGCCACTAGAAGTAATGGAAGTTAATCTTGAGGGTCCTAAGGCCGGAGAGGTTTTG
>CAZXRG010000048.1:0-15658 GCA_964642935.1 uncultured Rhodobacterales bacterium
TTGTCACGAGGCGACTTCCAATTCGATAGCGCAAATGATCTCAAAATCTGCTTAGGCGGCAAGGATATGCCGCGATTCCCCAGCACCAGCGTTATGGGATGGTGCTAACTCAAATTTTGCGACGTAACACAGTGGCGGGAAGCGGACATTCGTGTCATTCGATCCAATGTGAATAGTTGATCCTTGGGATCGGTTAGGAATTTTGGGCCCCTCCACTGTTGATTTCATGTATCGGAGACAGGGGCGTGAGAAGGCATCGAACAATTACAGACTTATGCAGCCAAGTCGTTTGGCGGTCTTTGTGCTGAGTTACAATTTTAGTGAAATCGATCAAATGCGCCATGTCGCGGATATAAAGTTCAGCTAGTTTAGATGTGCGTATAGCGTTCTGACAGGTCTCGCCCGACTTGCTCAGCAAAGCGAGAGGCGGCGACAGATAGGCTTCTTCCTGACATTTGGCCCATCCACAAAGTGCCGGGGGCTACGTCTCTTTCTTCGATCAGCCGTGCGGTTAGATGTTGATCTCTGATCGGTCGCAATGGGGCACCTATTTCGATCTGGAAGGTCACCACCAAACTATTAGAAACATGTGATTTGAGGTATTCAAACGAATTGCTTTCCAGCTCAGGAACCCGTGCGTAGGACTTTTCCAGAAGGGCGGTGTTTATCATGTTTCGACTCCCAAGTCCCAATCCAGGTATCGCTACATCATATTGATAACATTGGCGTAATCTTAATGTTTCAAACTTGGTTAAGGGATGATCAACTGACATCACGGCGGCAAGCTTTTGGTGCACACCCAGCAGTGTCTTGAATTCAGGAACGTCCGTTGCGCCAAACACAAGTGCGAGATCGATGGAGTGATCTGCCAGTGCTTGTTGTGCGGATCGATGGTCAAGAACCACCACTTCGAAATTCACGTTCGGGTATTTGGCTTGATAAGCGCAAATGTGACGGGGCATGAAATAGGGCGCCAATGCCTGACTACATCCAATGCGAACATCTCCCCGGCGCATCCCTGACAAATCGGCAAGCCTCGACTTGAGCTTATCGGCTTCCGCAAAGCTTTGACGAACATGCATGATCACCAGCTCTCCGGCCGAATTCAGCTCGACCCCATGGGGCCTTCGATCAAATATCTGAAAGCCAATCTCCTCTTCATAGGCTTGTAGGCGCCGTTGAACCGCTGAGGCTGTCAGGGCCAAATGCTCGCCCGCGCCCCGGATCGAGCCTGTGCGGGCTATAGCGTCAATAACCCGAAAGGTCGTGAGGTGTTTCATATGTGATTCCAATGTGCGTTGCGTTTTAAGCAACTCTGTGGTGGCAAAATAGCACAAGACAGCAACAGAGCAACTGGGCATCGTGAAGTGGCGACTCGAAGGAACCACATGCAAAACCAGGGGCTACAAACACATCAAGATCGGTGGTCGTCGTTAGACGACGGTCGTGCTGTATCTCTTGTGCGGCCCTCCAAACACGCCCGACCGATCTCGTTTGAAGCCAACCCCAAGCCTGTTGATGCGGACCTGTCGCGCTCGGCCATGTTGATCATCGACATGCAAAACGACTTTCTCCATCAGGAGGGATGGTTCGCCACAACACGCAAAGCGGATGTTTCTCCATTATCGTCGGTCATCGACCGGACCAATACCATGAGCGCCGCTTTTCGGGATGCGGGCGTGCCGATCATTCACATCAATTGGGCCGTGCGCCCTGACGCTGCCAATTTGCCAGCCAATGTACTGGACAAAGGCTCTGATTGCGGAGCCCATCCGGGGTATGGAGATCAGATAGGCTCAGGACGGGTGCTGGTCGAGGGCGACTGGGGGGCACAATCCGTGTCCGAGATAGAGGTCGCACCCGAAGATATATTCGTAGGCAAGCATCGCCTGACCGGCTTTCGCGACAATGCTCTGGATCAGATTTTGCGGCGCTTGGGCGTAACCACTCTGTTCTTTTCCGGCGT
Organism: uncultured Rhodobacterales bacterium; assembly: GCA_964642935.1. Classification (GTDB taxonomy): domain Bacteria; phylum Pseudomonadota; class Alphaproteobacteria; order Rhodobacterales; family Rhodobacteraceae; genus CAKZTM01. The sequence continues at coordinate 1,967 of CAZXRG010000048.1, forward strand.
TAATCTTGACCGCTGTGTCTTTGCCACTTTGGCTGATGGCTGTTTCAACGGCTTTGACGCGGTGCTGGTTGAAGACACGACAACTACCGTCTCTCCACCTCATGTATCAGAGGCGATCCTGTACCTTATCCGGCTGCTCTACGGTTTTACGGCGATGTCTGATGACATTCTCGCAGCCCTTTCATCACACCACAAAAATGGAGCTCACCAATGAATATCACCAGACGCAACTTCAACAAACTTGCCGGAGCCACGGCGATGACGAGTTTGGCAGCACCCGCTCTTGCACAGGGTAAAACCAAGATCAAAATGATCTTGAACTGGCGCTATCAGGGGCCGCAATCCTGGTTCTTTATGGCCAAGGACAATGGCTATTTTGATGAGGCTGGAATTGATCTTACTATGGATCAGGGCAATGGTTCTGGTGCTGCGGTGGGTCACGTGGCCGGAGGTGCTTATGACGTTGGTTTTGGTGATGTCAACGCGCTGATCCGTTTGGCAGGAACCAAGCCTGAAGAAGCGCCTCTTTGCGTCTATCAGATGTATAACAAACCGCCGTTCACGGTTGCCGTGCTGGCAGATTCCGACATCAAGACGGCGGCTGATCTGGAAGGACGTCTTTTGGGTGGTTCGGCCAATGATGGTGCGCTCAAGCTGTTTCCTGCTTTTGCCAATGTGGCCGAGTTGGACACCAGCAGCATCGAGATCCTGAATTTCAAGTCGAACCTGCGTGAGCAGATGCTTAAGAACAAAGAGGTTGAGGGTGTATTCGGATATGTGAACACCATCCGCTTCTCTGCGAAATTGTCGGGTATGAACCCGGATGAGGATATCCGTTTTATCTCTTACGGCGATTACGGCATGGACCTTTATTCCAACGGTCTGATCGTTCCAAAGGCAATGGCTGCGGAAAACCCAGAGATGGTCAAAGGCATGTGCTGGGCGATCAATCAGGGTGTCAAAGATACGCTGGCTGATCTGGACGCGGCTGTCGATGCTGTGGCTTCACGCGAGCCGCTCATCAATAAAGCGATCGAGAAAGAGCGTTTGATTGCGACCCTACAGGATGAAATGAACCATCCTGAACTGGCGACAACAGGTCTTGGCAACGTGGATCCTGAGCGGTTCAAGCAAGCCATTGATTTGGTGGTGAAGGCCAATGGTCTGCCGCGCACACCTGCGCCGGAAGAGATCTATTCTGATGCCTTCTTACCGGCAGCAGATGAGCGGATCTACAAGCTGCTGTAAGCAACATGGATCTCGAACTCAAAGATAAGGTCGCGGTGATCACTGGTCCTGCAAAGGGCATGGGTGCCGCGATCTCCCTTGGTTTTGCCAAAGAGGGTGCGCATCTGGCCTTGTTCGGGCGGGATACTAAAGCCATCGAACCTGTGTGTCAGGCTGCGCGTGATCTGGGCGTTAAGGCAGAGATTTTTGCCTGTGATGTGACGCAGGCGAGCTCTGTCACCAAGGCCGTTTCTGGCACACAAGCTGCTTTTGGAAACGGCATTGACGTGCTGGTGAACGTTGCAGGTGGTACGGGGCCGATTGGAAAGACCGGGTTGGAGACAACTCAAGAAGAGTTCGACGAAATTTTGCGCCTTAATGTGGTTGGCCCGTTCAATCTGATCCATGCCATTGCTCCGATTATGAAGGCGGGTGGTGGTGGCAAGATTGTCAATGTGGGCGGCACCTTCGGGATGCGGGGGCGCGCGATGCGGATGTCCTATTCGAGCTCCAAATGGGGCTTGAGGGGGATGACTAAAAGCTTCGCGCTCGAACTTGGAGGCGACAATATCAACGTCAATCTCGTGGCCCCCGGCATGGTGGATGGTCCGCGCTTTCGCGACAAGGTCGTGCCCCAAGTGGCGGCGCAACACGGGATATCTCTAGAGGAGGCAGCTTCCAAACATGCGGCCGATTATGCGCTTGGTCGGGTCAGCACTGACGAGGATGTGGCCGCCGCGACGCTGTTTCTGGCATCCGAGCGGGCGCGACAATTAACGGGCGTTGATCTGCCGGTAGACGGAGGATGGGCCGCACTATGAGTGATCTGATTTTAACAGGCGGCACGATTGTAAATGAGGGCGCGCGGGATATCGCGGATGTGGCGATCAAGGACGGGCGCATCTTGGCTATTGGTGCGACGGGCTCTTTGGGGCCTGCCAAAGAGGTTCTTGACGTCGCGGGGATGCATTTGATCCCCGGTGCTATCGATATGCATGTGCATTTTCGCGAGCCTGGCTACACGCACAAAGAGGACTGGGAAACAGGTACGCGTGCCGCGGCCATGGGCGGTGTCACCACCGTTTTTGAGATGCCCAATACGCACCCCCCGACGCGCTCCATTGAGGAGTTTCGCCAGAAGCAGGTTTGCGCTCAGAAAGCCTGCGTTGACTTCGGCATATACGGTCTCTTGGCCGAAGATAACATCGGCGAGCTTCAGGGGCTGATCGACGCGGGTGCGAATGCGTTCAAATGCTTCATGGGAAATACCTTTGGCAATCTGCCATCCCCTTCAACTGGCGCGATGCTGGAAGGGTTCGAGATTATTGCAGGCTCAGGTCTGCGCATATCGCTGCACGCAGAGACCGCCTCGATCATGGCGTGGCGGCAGGAAAAGCTGAAAGCGGCTGGGCTTAATGATCCACTCTACCATATTGCAGCTCGCCCAGAGGTGGTTGCCATTGAAGCGGTGGCACGGGCGGCCATCTTGGCGGAATGGACCGGAGCACGGGTGCATGTGCTGCATATATCCTCCGCCGGGGAGCTACGCCCCTTGGCAGAAGCCAAAGCGCGTGGGGTCGAGATTACCGGTGAGACCTGCCCTTGTTATCTGTTCTTGAACTCAAGCGATTATGAACGGCTCGGCAGCATTATTCGGGTCAATCCACCAGTGCGGGAGGCAAAGGACAGCGTCGCGATTTGGGAGGCGCTGCAAAGCGGTGTCGTTGATATGATCGCCACGGATCACGCGCCCCATACGCCGGAAGAAAAGCAAAACGACATTATCTGGAACGCCGATTGCGGGTTTCCGGGGGTGGAAACGCAAATGCCTTTAATGCTGAGCGAAGTTGCAGCGGGTCGCATGACGCTTGAGCATTATGTGCGGATTTCCTCAGCCAATCCGGCGCGGGCGTTTGGCCTGTGGCCTCAAAAGGGCCGGATTGCAGTAGGTGCTTTGGCGGACATTGCGGTGGTTGATCTGGCGCGGGAAGAGGTGATCGCGGCTGAGCGGCTCCATAGTCGGGGCAAGATCACGCCGTTTGAGGGGCGCAAGACCATTGGTGCGCCTGTCCATACGCTGGTTCGGGGCGCTTTCGTTCAGCGGGATCGGGCGATTTGTGAGGGTATGGCTGGGCACGGGACGCAGGTGACGGACATTCAATCCATGCCCGAGCCCAACCCACGCAATGTGGAGCAAAGCCTTGCAACCATCCTTGGAGCCGAGGTTGTTCGATGAGTACTCAAGAGCTCGTGAAACTCGAAAATGTTGGTGTCACCTATGGGCGGGGAGCCGATCAGACAGAGGCGCTGTGCCCGACGGATTTGACCATTGAGCAAGGTGATTTTGTAGCACTTGTCGGCCCCTCTGGCTGTGGGAAATCAACGATCCTCAAACTGGTCAGCGAGCTGTTGAAACCCAGCCAAGGCCATATCTATTTTGGCGGGCGCGAATTGGGCGCAACGCCGGTTCGCGTTGGCATGGCTTTTCAAAGTGCCTCTCTGCTGCCTTGGATGAGCGTGCGGGACAATGTGATGTTGCCGCTCAAAATAGTCTCTCCCTTCAAGCAGGATTTTCGTGCCAAACGCCACACCGAGTACAAGGATCGCGTTGATGCTTTGCTTGAGCAGGTTGGTCTGATCGATTTTGCCGACAAAAGCCCGTGGCAGCTTTCTGGTGGCATGATGCAGAGGGCGAACTTGTGTCGTGCGCTGGTCCATGATCCCGATTTGCTTTTGCTGGATGAGCCCTTTGGCGCTCTGGACCAGTTCACGCGAGAGGAGCTTTGGCAGACACTTCAAGACCTTTGGCTCAATCGGAAATCAACCGTCCTATTGGTGACGCATGATCTGCGCGAAGCCGCTTATTTGGCGAACCGGATTTGCGTGATGAGTGCGCGCCCCGGGCGCATCTTGGAAGACCGACACGTCTCCTTCGCGCGACCTCGCCCTATAGACGTCACCTTTGAACCAGCGTTCGTACAGCTGGTTCAGGATCTGAGGCAGTTGATCGTGCACAGCCCCGCTGGACCAAAGGCGGATGCCGCATGAGCCCGCGTATGCAAAAAGTTGCTTCAGCCGCGCTGATCATCAGTGTGTTTCTGTTTTGGGAACTCTTCTGCCTTGTCGCTGGCATCTCCGAACTGATCCTTCCACGCCCCAGCCGCATCATGGAAGCCTTCTTACAATACGCACCAGCCATCGCGCCCCATGCATGGCAGACGCTTTACACAACGCTCGTCGGCTTTGTGTTTGGTGTGCTGATCGGCTTGTCGCTGGGGGTGCTGATCGGCTCTTCCAAGCTCGCCTATGATACGGCCTATCCGCTTTTGGTGGGCATATCCTCGATCCCGAAAGTGGCAGTTGTTCCGATCTTTGTGCTCTGGTTCGGAGCAGGCACGGTGCCTGCCATCCTGACGGCAATGATCATCTGCATCTTCCCGATCGTAGTGAATGTTTCCACCGGTATTGCGACGGTCGAGCCTGAACTGGAAGACGTCATGCGTTCTTTAAAGGCCAGCAAGCGGGAGATCTTGTGGAATGTGGGCCTCCCCCGATCCATGCCTTACTTTTTTGCCGCTCTAAAGGTTGCCATCACGCTTAGTTTCGTGGGCTCGGTGATTGCGGAGACAGTCGCTTCAAACAAGGGCGTTGGGAATATGATGCTGATCGCATCCTCCCAGTTCAACGTGCCCTTGGTGTTTTCCGGTCTGATGGTCTTGGCGGTCATGGGCATCTCGCTTTACGCGATTTTCGCGTTCCTTGAGCGGAGAATGACGGGCTGGGCCACGCGCAAAAATTTCTAACAACAAACCATAAGCCGAAACTGGCACCCACATATCAAAAAGGAGAGACAATATGCGTAGATTATTCTTCAGTTTGGCCATTGCCATGGGGCTTGCCAGCCCTGCATTCGCAGACGGCGTGCCCATCAAGTTCACTTTGGATTGGAAGATCCAAGGCGTGCACGGGTGGTTCTATCTTGCCAAGGAAAAGGGTTACTTTGCCGACGAGGGCCTTGATGTCACCATCGATCAAGGTGAAGGCTCTGCGGCCACTGTGTCGCGGATCATGTCCGGTGCTTATGATGCAGGCTTTGGCGATATGAACGCCATAATCCAAAATGCAGCGACCAATCCCGATGAAGCGCCGGTGATGGTTTATCAGATTTACAATCAGCCACCTTTTGCGGTGCTCACAAAGACCGGTGGTCCTGTGGACAGCCTGTCGAGCCTTGAAGGTTTGAAAGTCGGAGCGCCTCCGGGCTCGGCCTCTACGAAGCTCTTCCCCGCGTTGGCAACAGCGGCGGGATTTGACTCCGAGAAGGTTGATCTGATCAGCGTTAAGTCCAACCTGCAGGAGCAGATGTTGATCCAGGATCAGGTCTCGGCCAGCTTGGTTTTCAACGTGACCAGCTATCTGAACATCATTGGGATCGGCATGGATCCGGATAAGGATTTCACTTGGTATCCTTACGGCGCATCTGGGCTTGATATCTATTCCAATGGCGTGATGGTCTCACCGAAGCTGTTGGCGGAAAACCCTGAGGCTGTGAAAGGTCTTGTGAGTGCGATTGCAAAGGCGATGGCTGATGTTTTGGCCAACCCGCAAGAGGGGATCGACATCATCACAGCGACCGAGCCGCTTTCCAACGGAGAGCTGGAAATGAAGCGCCTTCAATTCGCGCTTGATAACCTGATTTTCTCTGATGAGAGCAAGTCTAATGGCATTGGTGCGATTGATGAAGAGCGTCTGACGCGCTCGATTGCGACGATCAAGGGGCTTTACGATCTGCCGGGCACAACCGCCGCCGCAGACGTTTTTGACGCGTCCTTCCTGCCGCCAATTGACATGCGGTCCTACTAAAACGGGCGAGGCTGGCGTGGAGGGTGACATGACAAAACTTCACGTCAGCACAGCTTTGCTGGGGCCGGATTATGAACAATCTGGCCCCGTTTATATTTCGATGGATCAGGGTAGAATTACAGCCATTGAGCCCGCGCCGATGCCCGATGGGCCTGCGCAACTGGCCATGCCTTCTTTGATTGATGCGCATAATCATGCGCGACCTCTCTCAACAACCTCATTCGGGTGCGGAGCCAAGCCACTTGAGCAGTGGCTCCCGCAACTGGCGGTGATGCCGCCTGTGGATGCCTATACGGCTGCTGCCGCTTCGCTGGCGCGTTCGGTGCGTGGCGGGGCGACAGGGGTGATGGTTCATCTGACCCGTGCCATGGGGCAAAAACCACTGCCAGAGGAAGCACGGGACATCGCCCGAGCCGCCGCAGATGTGGGCGTTTCGATCGGCTTTGCCATCTCCATGCGAGACCGCAATCCGCTGATCTATGGCGATCACGATGCCCTTTTAAACGAGCTCTCCCCTGAGGCGGCTCAAATGGCGAGAGATATCTGGCTCAAGCCTCTGCCGTCTATTTCCGAGCAACTTGCCAGCGTCGATAAGGTCGCCGCCGCTTTGGCCGATCAGCCTCATGTGGATGTGCAATATGGTCCGACCGGCGTTCAATGGTGCAGTGATGCTCTGTTGAGGGCCATCGCTGAGGCCTCTGCTCGAAATGGGTGGCGCATTCATATGCACCTTTTGGAAACCCAGCCGCAACGGATCTGGCTGGATGAGACCTATCCAAATGGCGGGGTCGAGTTCCTGCGCGATATCGGTTTCCTGTCACCCCGCCTGACACTGGCCCATTGCGTCTGGGCGCGCGATGCCGAGCTTAAGATTATCGCCAAAAGCGGAGCTCGGATTGCGGTCAACAATTCATCGAACTTACACCTCTATTCCGGCCGGGCGCCTCTGGTCGCGATGGAAGAGGCGGGTGTTGAGATTGCTATGGGCCTTGATGGATGTGCGTTGGACGAAGATGATGACGGGCTGCGGGAGATGCGGCTGTTTCACTTGCTCGGTCGACGGCCCGGTTATGGACCTGATGAAGGGATCACCCATAAAGCGGCGCTTCGGTCTGCCTGTCAGCGGGGCCGTGCCGGATTGGGCTTGCCCCAAGGGGGTGTGCTTGCGCCCGGAATGCCAGCCGATCTGCTCGTTCTGGATTTGGAAAAACTTGATCGGGACGCGCTCTTGCCTGTGTCATCGCTGGACCTTGTGTTTTCCCGCGCAACTGCGGCATTTCTGAAAGAGGTTTGGGCAAGTGGCGCTTGTGTCTTGCGAGACGGGCAGGTGTTGGGGGTCGATCTGGATGCGCAGGAAGCGGCCTTGCGCACGGCCTATCGTGCCGGATTGCAAACGACCGAGCCTTTGCGAGCGATATGGCCAGAACTGGAAGCGGCGATTGGCGATCATTATCAGGGGTGTTGTTGATGCCCTCCACCCGCAACCCTCGCCCGCCGATACGAAACCCAATTACTTTCCAACATAAGGACAAACATTCATGAGCGAACTCATAGTCAAAGCAGGTGGTTTCACTTTCGGAGGCCATTTCGAAGACGCCGATGCCCCGAAAACCTGCGCAATGTTCCGCAAGTTGCTCCCCTATAAGGGGCAAATCGTGCATGTGCGCTGGTCCGGTGAGGGGGTCTGGATCCCATTGGGTGATGAGGATTTCGGTGTGGACTACGAAAATCACACAAGCCATCCGGCGCCTGGACATATCGTGCTTTATCCCGGCGGCATCAGCGAGACCGAAATCCTGTTGGCTTATGGAGGTGTCGATTTTTCCTCCAAGATGGGCCAGTTGGCCGCCAACCATTTCATCACCTTGACTTCGGGTTTGGAGAACCTCAAGACCTTGGGAAATGCTGTGCTTTGGGAAGGCGCTAAAGACATCTCGTTCGAACTCGCATAAAGGCAGGTGGTTTGTGGTCAAGCGTATTGTAAAATCCGGACTTTGCCTGATGCAAGACGGCAAGGTTCTTTTGGCTCGAAGTCACGGCGATGCGCATTTCCAAATTCCCGGCGGTAAGATTGAACCGGGTGAAAGTGACGTTGAGGCTTTGGCGCGGGAAACGCGTGAAGAACTCGGTGTTGAAATTGATCCCGCTTCGGTGGCTTATCTTGATAGCTTTGAAGCATCGGCAGCCGGTCGCGTGGATGTTATAATCGAGGTGCGCTTGTATCAGGCGGAGGTGAAGGGCAATCCTGCTCCGTCCAGCGAAATCGAGGAGCTGTCTTGGGAAGTGCCGGATGCGCCCAATGTGGTTTGTTCAGATGTTGTCGGACTGCACATTCTCCCATTCCTTGCCAAGCGCGCTTAAACGAAAGACATAAAGCAATGAACAATATTAGCACCGTTGCCGTCTACTGTGGATCCAACACAGGGCGCAGTGATGTCTACCTTCATGCTGCGGCCCTGCTCGGGGCTGAGCTGGCGGCGCGTGACATCAAAATTGTCTATGGTGGAACACATAAGGGGCTGATGGGGGCTTTGGCGGATGCAGCATTGGCGGGAGGCGGGCATGTTACTGGTGTGATAACCGAACGCCTAAAGGCGAAGGGTCAGACGCACCCAAACCTGTCAGCGGTTGAAATCTACCCGACAATGCAAGAGCGCAAAAGAAGGATGATCGCATTGGCCGACGCCTTCGTGGCGATGCCAGGGGGCATCGGAACGCTTGAGGAATTTATGGAAGTCTGGACCCTCAACCAGCTTGGTGAAATTACGAAACCGGCCGGACTGTTTGACATCAACGGTTACTACCAGCCGTTAATGGCGATGGTAGATCATATGATCGCAGAGCAGTTTCTGCCTCCGTCTCACCGCAACGCTATTGTTGTCGCACGAGAGCCGGACGCTTTGGTAAACGGTCTGATCGAGTTGGCTCCAGTGACGGCACAAAAGTGGTTGAGCTGATGGATGGAAGTGGGCCTAATTCGAAGTCCTCCACTTGAAGCTTTGAATGCCCGAACGGGTCCATATTCGAATAAAGCTAAGTCCTTTCCGCTATCATCGCGACAGGACCTCCCCCGTCTGGACCTTGATGTTCGGCGCCTCCTGAAACGAATATATCTGTGCTCCCCGTCAAACCCGCCAACGCCCCTCCGACGAAGGCGCGCGCGTGGCGGGTTGATGAGATGTCGCTATCGTCTAGCATCGTGTGGCGTCGGTCTCTGATGCGCCCATTGCTTGAGGCTTCGGCCTTTGCGAAAACGGCGCGCAGGCGCGTTTTGGCACCAACATCCAAACGTCTTAGCGCAGATTCGATTGCTCCCAAATCAATCGCATCCTTCATCACCGCGTGATCCACAACCAATGGCCCGGTCCACTTATCGCTCATGCCAATGACGAGAATCTCGTGTCCCACCAACTCGATCCCCGCTGAGGTGCTTGCCCGACTTGACCAAATATCAAGATCAGAGCCGATCTGTGCGGCTTTGGCCGTAGTCAAATCAATCTCTCCCAAAGCCAAGCCGACGCCAAGTGCGGAGGCGCCGCGCGAGAGCCCCATTGATTTGAGCGTATCTGTCGTGGCCACCGGTCCGCTCGCGTGGGCAATGCGATCAGCGGTCAAAAGCGGACATTTGATTTGCACGAAATGCACGTCCGAGGGCGAGGTGATGCCAGCTGCCTTGATTGCAGCGCCGACCGCTTCAGCCACGCATTCGATTTGCGCGAAGGTTCCCAATTCATCAGGCGCGATATCGTTTGAGATTTTGGCACCGATTGCCATAGCAGGACCTTGGTCAGAGGCATTTTCGTCTTCAAGCACCTCAAATGTCACAATATGAGGCGACAGTCCGCCCTCAGTACCCCCCGACATGACCATGCTCACGCCTGTTGCCTCCTCGCCCAAGCATTGCTTCAAAGCAGAGACGGCGAAGGCGCGGGAGAAGTCATTGACGCAGCCATTGCCTTCGGTTTTGCCCAAGATTGCGATTAAGCTCGCGGGATCAAGAGCGCCGGTTTTGATAAGCGCGTTTAGGCCAGAAACATCATCTGGTCCCGAGGTGGCAATTCGATGAATGCGGGCACGTGGCATAACTCAGGCCTTTGGTCGGTAGAGGTCAGATGGACCATGGCAGCGTTTTATATCCGAGGCGCTGGTAATTGATTTTGCGGCCTTCAAACCCGCGGTGCGTAAGTCTTCCACATCCCAACCGACAGGCTGACCATTTGCCATGCAAACCCGCCCGTTGACCACAAGCGCGTCGACCTGATCGCGGTTGTAATAGCGTACCAGCTCCCACTCGAAGTCATGGCTGGGCAGGCATTCAGGGTGCATCATGTCGAGCACCAGGAAGTCGGTGGCCATGCCTTTGGATAACGGGCCATGAATGCCAGTGCCTCCCGTGGCTTTTGCGCCTTGGGTTGTGGCCGAATCGACCCAAGTCCATGCGGCTCCACAGGAGAAGTCGGCCACGGGAAGAGCGTGTTCGATCCGCTGACACGCCTCCGCAGCCATGAGATTTTTGAACCCGTCAGCGGACGTGGTGTCTGAGCCAATGCCAAATCGAACACCCTTTTGCGCGAACCTCAAAGCAGGTGCGACGGCGTTGCCTTTCCAGACACTGGCCAATGGGTTGTAGCTGGTGGCCGTGTCGGTTTCGACGATCATTTCAATTTCCGGCTCGGAAACCAAAGTTGTGTGATGGAGGATCACATGAGGTCCGAGGATATTATGTTTGTAGAGCAATTCGGTGGGGCGCATGCTATGACGCAGGATGCATTCATGCACCTCTGGGAAGTGCTCGTTTGAGTGGATTTGTAAAAGGATGCCTTTTTCCGCGCAAAGCTGTGACAAGCGCTCCAAAGTCTCAGGCGTGTTGCCCATGAAGGAGCTGCAACACACCGACGGCTCGATCATCTCGTGGGAGGCACAATGGTCGATATGGGCTAGAATAACCTCCTCGATCTGCGCCCATTCGTAATTGCCGTGACCGGTGCCAATATCGCCGGAGAACTCGTCCAGTCCACAGGCAGAGACCAGCCGGATGCCGGTCTCAAGGGCTGCGCGGTGTACGCCTTCGTTCTTTTCGATCCCGTTCAGGCCGTAGTTCACCACCTTGGTAAAACCGCCGCGCATGGCCTCCCAGAACGCCCATTTGGCCGAAAGATAGGATTGTTCCTCATCCATATCCCGTTCCATCGGGTGCCAGATGCGTCTCCAGATCTGTGCAGGCTCACCACCGATCAGAGCTTTCCCAAAGATTTGCCCCACATGGGTGTGGGCGTCGACCATGCCCGGAATGATGGCGCGTCCAGGTAGCGGGACTGCGTCTGGAAACTCTGAGGCCGGACCTAAGCCGGTGATCTTTGTTCCGTCAAAGCTGAGCGCCCAGTCGCGTTTGACCCCTTCAGGTGTCAGCAAAACCTCGGGCGCGAGCGTGGCAGATTGTGAGAGCAGTTTTTCAAAATTCATGAGATAAATCGGGCGACCCACAATCGGGGTCGCCCGTCCTTTTAGGTTACTCCAAAGTGATCCGGGAGGCATCTACAGCCTCAAGCGGACCTGTCGCCAGATAGCTCTTGATCAGGTCGCGGGATGGCTCTGCTTCGAGCATGCCTTTGCTGACAACCCATTTGGCCTGCACTTCAAGGATATCGAGCAAACCGTTGGCCAGACCGATTTCATACTCAGCCTCCGGGAATTTTGCCGCAACAGCTTCAACAGAGAGAAGCCCTTCTGTGGCAGCCGAGAGAGCAGCAATTGCGCCATCAGGATTGGTCTTGATGAACGTTTCAGCCTTGATCAAAGCGCGCGTGAAAGCAGCAAGTTCGTCCGGGCGCTCGTTGAGCATCTCAGGCGTGGCCGAGAGCACGAACCAAGCGATATAGGCATCGCTGCGGAATTCACGGTAGTCCTCGCCAAGCGCCTTTTCAGCTGCCGGATAGAAGTCCGGGAACATGATGCCTGCATCAATGTCACCGCGGGCCAGAGCTGGCACGATGTCGGGAGGGGACACGTTGATGACTTCCGCGTCGACGCCAAATTTCTCCAAAAGCGCTTCGGTAAAGAACTCGGTGTTTGAGCCCATTGTGGTGCCGATTTTCTTGCCCGCAAGGCTGGATGGATCCTCAAAGCCGATGGAGCCTTTGGAGATCATTCGGTTCGCTGTGTAGCGCGAGAGTGTTGTGAAAGTGCCAAAGGGCTGCTCGCGCAGCGACGCGATTGAGACCGGATATTCCGCCATGAAGGCCACATCGAGCTGACCGCCGATCAAAGCTTCAAGCGCACGGCGACCGGAGGTAAATTTGACCGCCTCAAGGGTGATGTCTTCTTCCGCGAAATAGCCCTCTGATTGGGCCACTACGATTGGCAGGGTTTGCAGGTTAGGCGCAAAACCGATGGTGATATCGCCGGCCAGTCCAGCATTCGCGCTCAGCGCCAGAGCCGTTGCAGCTCCGAGAAGTCTTTTAAGCATTTTCTGTCTCCAAGTTAGTGTTATTCGTCGTGGCGCAGCAGTCCCAAAAGTTCGCTGCGTAGTTTCAAGAAACCGTCGCTCATGCGATCGACGGGGCGGGGCCGCTCAAGAGCGACGGGAACTTTTTCGATGATCCGTCCGGGGCCAGACGCCATGACGTAGACCACGTCGGCCAGCCGGAGCGCTTCGTCCACATCATGGGTGACGAAGAGCACCGTCTTGCGGCGACGCATCCAGATGCCAGTGAGCAGCTCATGCATACGAAGTCGTGTTTGTGCGTCCAGAGCGCCGAATGGCTCGTCCATGAGGAGCACGTCGGGGTCTGCGGCGAGGGTGCGGGCAATGGCGACACGTTGCTTCATCCCGCCTGAAAGCTGACCGGGGAACTTGCTGGCGTGATCTGACAGGCCGACCTCGCCAAGGGACGCCATGGCCTTTTCGCGCCGCTCCGCTTTGGACAGGCCGAAGCGCTTGAGGGCGAACTCGACGTTGCCCCTTGCGGTGAACCACGGGAAGAGGGCGAAGTTTTGGAAGATCACACCAACGCTTGGATGGGGTCCGGCCACTTGTCGACCATCCACCTGAATGGCCCCTTCCGTCAGCGGTGTGAAACCGGCCACAGCATTTAAGAGCGTTGATTTTCCGCATCCCGAAGGCCCGATCAATGCGGTGAAAGTGCCCGCCTCAAGCTGCAAATCCGTCGGGGCCAACGCTATGGTCTGAGACTCTCCTTCGCCAAACACCACCGAGAGACCAGAGATACGGACCAAGCCGCGGCCCTGCGCCTCGGCTTTTACAGATTGTGTGTCATTGGCATTGATTTGGTTCATTGTGTGAAGGACTTCTTTGCTTGTTTCTCTCAAGCTTTGCACAAAACTACCGAGACCCATTGGTGCTGTTTTTTGAGCGGAGCGGTGCAAGAAACGCACCAGTACTTCTGCCGCCGCTCCAACCGAACTTCGATGACCAAAGAGCGGGCGGCCAAGGCTAAAACTGCTCAAATGTAATGCACACGCCCCCGAAGCTGCGGGTGAATGACAAGGAATTGACAGACGCTTTTTTGTCAGAGCCCTTCGCGTATTAGGATATATTTTTAGCTCTGGAGCGCCACATGCTTGCCGAACCTCTCAAACACT
>CAZXRG010000048.1:15758-17444 GCA_964642935.1 uncultured Rhodobacterales bacterium
TTTTTAGCTCTGGAGCGCCACATGCTTGCCGAACCTCTCAAACACTTCAAACCGCTGCTATCGATTCTCTTTGTCGTCACCATTTGGCAGCTTGCTCATAGCCTTGGGTTTACGAATCGAAACCTGTTTCCGGGACCTTGGGATGTGGCCAAAGCCTCTGTGAAGCTGTTTAATGATGGTGTGATGATGAAAGACCTGCGCACCTCGGTGTCTCGTGCAGCAGTCGGCTTTTCCATCGGCGCAACTCTGGGAATTTTGGCAGGCATTCTGACCGCACGGGTCGCGATTGTACGCCTAGCCGTCTATCCGTTCTTCAATATCCTACGCCCCATCCCAGCCATCGCCTTGGTCCCGATTGCCATTGTCTGGTTCGGAATTGGCGAGGAATCAAAGTACTTTGTAATCGCCTACACAGTATTCCTTGCAGTCTGGCTCGCCACTCACCATGGGATGGAGCATGTACCCGAAACCTATGTGCGCGCCTCAAGGTCGCTCGGAGCACCTTGGTGGCGCGAGTTCTTTGAGGTGGTCGTGCCTGCTGCCGCACCGCATATCTTTGCGGGACTGAGGTTTGGCGCTGCTCTGGCATTCCTGAGCCTTGTGGCGGCCGAGTTGACGGGTTCCTCATCGGGCATCGGGTATCGTTTGGAGGAGGCGCGGCAGTATTTCCAAGTTGACCGGATGTTCGTGGGGCTCATCCAACTTGGCGTTCTGGGTGCTGCTTTGGATGGGTTTTTCGTCTTTGCTAGCAAGCGGGTCGTGCATTGGGAAACGGTTTAACCCTATCAAGCAAGCTCCCAGAGCGGTGATTTTTCTGCACCGCTCTGTGCAAAAATCAGCAGAAGCCAGATCAAGATGAGCCTCATACTCTTTAATCAAACCTACCGGACCGGTTTGACCGCGAAAGGATACAAGAGATGAACCACATTGAAAGCCATCCTTACAAATGGCCCTATAATGGAGATTTACGCTCTGAAAATACGGCCTTGATCATCATTGATATGCAGACTGACTTTTGCGGTAAAGGCGGCTATGTGGATGCTATGGGATATGACCTCTCCTTAACCCGAGCCCCTATCGAACCGATCAAAGCGGTGCTGGGTGCGATGCGCGAAAAGGGCTATCACATTCTGCACACCCGCGAAGGCCATCGCCCTGATTTAAGCGATCTGCCCGCCAACAAACGCTGGCGTTCACAACAGATAGGGGCCGGTATCGGTGACCCCGGCCCTTGCGGCAAAATCCTGGTACGGGGCGAAGCTGGATGGGACATAATCGAGGAGCTTTATCCAATTGAAGGCGAAACCATCATCGACAAGCCGGGTAAAGGCAGCTTTTGCGCCACCGACCTTGAAATGGTTCTGCGCATGGCTGGCATCGAAAATCTGGTGATCTGTGGCATCACCACAGACGTATGCGTTTCCACAACCATGCGCGAGGCTAATGACCGCGGCTTTGAATGTGTGGTGCTAGAGGATTGTTGCGGGGCTACCGACAAAGGCAACCATGATGCCGCAATCAAAATGGTGACAATGCAAGGCGGCGTTTTTGGTGCGGTGGCAGATAGCAAAGCGCTAATCGCGGGCCTCGTGTAAATGAAGAGCATCTCAGCGAAACCCTTCGCATTTCCATTTGCCTTGAACAGGATCGGCCTTGTGGTCATCGACATGCAGCGCGACTTTGTCG
>CAZXRG010000049.1:0-7740 GCA_964642935.1 uncultured Rhodobacterales bacterium
GAATGCGAAGCATGGCAGGGTATTGGTGATTCATGTTTAAGGTCGGGCGCTCTAGTCATTGTCCGTTAACCCGGCCCCCGCACCTGAGGCGCGGGATTGCGCACTGGCTGGAACATAGGTTCTGGCCGCAAAGGCCTCCAGAACAGACCATCGGTGGTTCGCGATATCCAATTGGGCATCGCTTGGGGGTTTGGCGATTGTTGCAGTTGGCGCGCTGAGTTTTATGGCGCAATCCTTAACGGGTGGCGTGTCGGTCATCGAAACAATGTCGCCCTGATCGAGTTTGGCCCAATCGCCCAGTTCAACCGCTGTTTTCATGTCCACCGAGGCGGCTGCGCAAACACCCAAAAGCATCAGCGGATTATTCACTTGAACCAAAACCGCCTGCTGGGAAATCCCTGCCGCTAAACCATCCATGCCACAAATGGCGAGACAGGCGGTTGAAGCGCCCTTTAGAGTGATGCCGTCAGGTGTCGTCTCATATTCGACTGGTCCCGTTTGAGAGCGCAGTTCTTCGATGAGAACACCAATCCCGTCAAACTGGTTTTGACATAGCCATAGGGCCGCGCGGGCCATTTCTTCGGCCAGACCCAAGGGATGACCAGCGCCACGCGCCGCCTTGGTGGCCATTGCGACAATCTCGTTTTGCGAGCGCTTCACGGGGCAAAACAGGGAAGCCACCAGTCGTCGGCCTCCTCTTTCAATTCAAATGGCAGAGGCGCCCCTTGATAGAGCGTGATCCGCGTCCATCGGTCTGACTTTGGATCGAATTTGGATGCCCCAAAGAAGGACAGTTTGCATCTGAGCATATCAATGGGCAGACAGCGCTCGCTGATCAGATTGTCCCTGATTTCCGCATATGGGAATACCTCTAGAGACTGCACACGTCGCGCTGCGGTTCTGTGCTCTGGGAAGGCCATGAGAAATTCGGCGACTGTTGGGTGCTCCGCCGTTTCCAGATCGCCATTCATCCTCTGAATTTGGCGGGCAATGTCCAAAGGGCTTTCCCTGTCACTGCCCGGTTCGTTGTGACGATCCCCCAGACGAGGCTCCAGCTTTTCCTCTGACACATACCAGAATTGAGCCGTTTCAGCTGGGTTGGAGAAATCTGGTTCCAGTGCCCATTGGGCCTGTGTTTGGACAAGCACGCGCAGTTTGGAGGTGGGCATTGCAGAGTGGAGAATGGGCGCCTGACTGTTGCTCATGCAGTCGCACAGCCCGTCAATCAAAGGTCCGTTGGCTTCCAGCATCAAGGCAACAGTGAGTTCCTGACATTCCAGATCAAACGCTTGAGATGCCTCAAACAGAGCGTCCCACGGATGGGTTCGCCCCATCCAGCCGTCGCCTCTGTGAAGCTCCGCCCAGTCGTCGCGCAGTTGATCGATCCGCTTCATCTGAATGGGATCGGGGACGTTCCATTCGCTCAAGTGCTTGGCCGCTCTCTTAATCAGCGCGTCGGCACGTTCTTTATCAATCCGTGTCTCTGCGCGCACTCTGGCCAAAGCCGTTTCGCGCACCATCATCCAGTTGTTCAAGAGGATCGGATGGTTGACCAAAAACGGAGCCATTCCAAGGCCGGTCGAGTTGCCGATACCCAGATGGCGTTTGATGTTATTTGCCAAGGGCACAGCGTTGGAAGAGCGGGCGCGGGCCACATGCTCCACCAGATCATGGGAGAAATTCCGGATCATCCAGACGGTCAACATCTCGGCTTGAAACGGTCCTGACATGGCATCGCGGTTCTGGATTTTCGCCCGATCCGCGATGCCGAACTTACCGTTGCCATAGACCGCTGTGGTGCGCATCAGATAGCCGATCTCCTCGACCATTTTCGTATCGGGCTGATCGCCCTCGGCAAGTGCTTGGGCGGTATGTTCAAAGAAGCGAACGGACTTGTTGGCGCGGCTTAACACCAGCTCCTTGGAGGTGAAACGGCCCGCTTCTTGAAGGGGTGCGTTTTGCTGGTTTCGGTCCAGATCGTCTGTTGTGGGGATACCGTCGAATAGGACGAAGGCCGTATCCCAAGCCTCGGCAATGACACGATCGGTGCGGTTCGTAGGGTCGAGGTCGTTGGAAAATGCGATCAGACTATAGGTGTGGCCGCCATAGTCGATTGTATAAACGGCACGTCCAAAACCTTGATCATTGATCTCCCAAACGGGTCGGGTGAGGGTCGGTTGCTCCTTGACCATCTGGCGGATTAGGCTGCGCATGAAGCTCAGGCGGGTTGGGAAAAAAGCCCCCATTCGCTTGAGGCGCATGACATCATCGGGCGGGCGCAACTCTGTTTGTGCGAATTGGAGCTCGGAGTTCAGGTCTTCCATTATGCGGGACCGAAATTCTGGTCGTAAAACCGCAACCAATTGTCGCCCATTATGCCGGCAACCTCGGTCTCCGATAGGCCTGCCTGTGCGAGGCCTGCTTGAATGTTGTCAAAATGGCGGTTGTCCTGAAACCAGTCGGGCATGTCGGGAAAACCGGGAGCGGTTGCGGAGCCCTCACCAAAATCAACCTCCTTGGACCAACGACCATTGCGCATCCAAGTGACGATGCGGTCGGGTTGATCCTGACAGAGGTCAGAGCCGAGGCCTAGGTTTTGAGCCCCGTAAAGACGCGCTGATTCCGCGATCATCTCACAGAAGCTTTCAAGCGAGCATTTGGTGCCGTCTTTCAAGTGATGGGGATAGAGAGAAAAGCCCAACATCCCACCCTTGTCCGTCAGAGCGCGGATCACCTCGTCCGACTTGTTACGCAGTGCCGCGTGCCACCAATGGGGGTTGGCATGGGTAATGGCGATGGGGCGGGTCGAGAGTTCGATGGCCTCTAGGGTCGAACGGTCCGCAGAATGGCTCATATCGATGACGAGCCCGACACGGTTCATCTCTGCAATGGCCTGTCGACCAAAACGGGTGATGCCGGGGTCTTCGGCCTCATAACAGCCCGTGGCCAGAAGGGATTGGTTGTTGTAGCTGAGCTGCATAAAGCGCGCGCCCAATGTGTGACAAATCTCGATCAGGCCAATGTCGTCCTCAATGGGCGAGGGGTTCTGGAAACCAAAGAAAATTGCGGTGCGCCCCGTCTCACGGGCAAGCCTGACATCAGCACCCGTGCGACCCATGAAAATCAGGTCTGGAAACTGCTCAAACCAACGGTTCCACGCTTCAATATTCTGAACCGTTTCGCGGAAATTCTCATGATAGGCGATGGTGACATGGATGGCATCAACACAACCCGCCCGCATTTGGCGGAATATCTTCTCCGACCAGTTGGCATATTGCAGATTGTCGATACGCGCGTTGTTCATCAGGTGCCTTTACAGTGTTAGGGCATATTGACGAACTTAGGCGTCCTGGCAAACAAAATCGTTAAGAAGGTGCCAGCGAAACACTCCGCTGGCACGTTGGTAGATTAGACTTGGAAGACCAGCGCCAGATCTTGTCCTGTCGGCGCTGTATTCACGCCGGTTAGATTGATCGAGGCTGTATAGGCTTCGCTCTCGGCGATACCGTCCCAAAGGGTGTAGGTGAACGAGCCATTGGGTTGACTTTGGCCACCTGTTGGATGACCGGATGTGCTGCCCTCATCGTCAAAAGTGACAACACCATTTTCGGTGATAATTGCCGAACCGGTGGTCAGATCGACCGTGCGGGGCCAACTGGCGATCTGGGTTCCGTTGAGGCGACGCACAGTGATTGTATCGCCATCCGTATCGCTGGCACCTGTCAAAAGCGTGGTACTATTCTTTTCGGTATATATGGTCATGGGCGTGAAGGTCTCGCTTTAGAGTTTTCGGGGGTGTCTTTGAAGTGACGCAGACTGCTGTTGGGGGTGGAATGTCTTCGTAAGATGTTAATGAGCCATAAGGGGAGCGTGCGCAGCTTCGATCCCACGGCCTAAACACGCTTGTCGATTCCGGTGTCTGACAGTTTTTGTCAACGTTTCGACTCAACTAGTTGAGTAAAACTGGAGTGACGATTAAATGCGCTTTAACTTCAATATCTTATGGTGAAAAATAGGGGTGGTTAATTTAGGTTAAATTCAACCGGTTCACCCCATTCATGCACGCTGTCATGGGCGCGAATAATCACCGTCTCAACCCCGTCTGGAATTTCAACGCCTGACAAAGATCGCGTAAACGGCTGCTCGTTTACATGGGGATGGTGGAGCACTCTATAGCCAAATTGGGTGCCATCGGGCCCCGCAACCTCCCAACCATCCGCGTAATGATCCCAACCCGTATCGGCATGACTAAGGGTAACACTGAAACTCCACGCTCCGCCGGATTTGGACGCAGTGACCGCCTCAACCACCGGACTATCGGCCAGAACCGGCGACGTCATCACAGCGAAAACAAGGGTTAGAACGACGCGCATAGGCTTCTCCTTCATCTTGAAACCGATCCTAATGGCCCCCACGTGAAACACCATGAACAATTTCGCGATCAGGTCTGGCTTTGAGGAGAAACACCGGGCGGAAGCGGCAAGGCTCTTCATGGAGGCCTTTGGTCGCAAGATAGGGGGGATATTGGGCTCAAAAGGCCCCGAATTCATCCAATCCGTACTCCAATCCGACTATGCCATCACTGCGGTTTTAAATGGAAAGCTCTTAGGGGTTGCCGGATTTAAAACGGAACATGGTGCCTTCGTGGGTGGCGAGCTAAAGGACTTAACAGCCATTTATGGCGCGTTTGGAGGCCTTTGGCGCGGCCTGACGCTGTCGGTTCTAGAGCGCAAGATCGAGCAAGGCACTTTGTTGATGGACGGCATCTTCGTCACTAAAGAAGCGCGAGGGATGGGCATAGGTTCTGCCCTTTTGGACGCGGTCGCGCGCGAAGCGAAAACGCGTGGCCTGAAGGAGGTCCGCCTCGATGTGATTGACAGCAATCCCCGCGCAAAGGCCCTCTACAAGCGGAAGGGTTTTGTGGAAGGGGCGACCAGTAGCATCTGGCCGCTCAATCACATCTTTGGCTTTCAAGCGGCGACCACGATGCGGCTTGCTGTTTGAGCCACCCGTGATATAGCACCGCCTCTATCTTTTTAGACTTTAAGGATTCTCAAATGGGGTATCGGATCGCTGTTGTTGGCGCCACCGGAAACGTGGGCCGCGAAATGCTGAACATTCTGGATGAGCGGGAGTTTCCCGTGGACGAGATCGTGGCTTTGGCCTCGCGTCGCTCCATGGGCACGGAATGCTCTTTCGGGGATCGAACGCTTAAATCGCAGGATCTAGACCAGTTTGATTTCACCGGCTTTGATATGGCCCTTTTTGCTGTCGGCTCTGAAGCGACCAAGAAGTATGCCCCCATTGCCGCCAAAGCCGGCTGCGTTGTCATCGATAACTCGTCGCTCTATCGCTATGATCCCGACGTGCCCCTGATCGTGCCGGAAGTGAACCCCGAAGCAGTCATGGGCTATGACAAGAAAAACATCATCGCCAATCCAAACTGCTCCACCGCGCAAATGGTTGTGGCCCTCAAGCCGCTCCATGATCGTGCGACCATCAAGCGCGTTGTGGTCTCCACCTATCAGTCCGTTTCAGGTGGCGGTAAAGACGCCATGGACGAGCTGTGGCTCCAGACCAAAGGCATGTATGTCCCCGGTCAGGAAAAGGCCCCTGAGGTCTTCACCAAGCAGATCGCCTTCAACGTAATCCCGCACATCGACAAGTTCTTGGACTCAGGTGAGACCAAAGAAGAATGGAAGATGGTCGCGGAGACCAAGAAGATCGTCGACCCGAAGATCAAGGTCACAGCCACCTGTGTTCGCGTTCCAGTCTTTGTGGGCCATTCCGAGGCCATCAACATCGAGTTCGAAGAGTTCATCGACGAAGATGAGGTCCGCGAGATTCTGCGCCAGTCACCAGGTCTTCTGGTGGTGGATAAGCGCGAGGACGGAGGCTACACGACCCCCGTTGAATGCGTCGGCGATTTCGCCACATATATCTCGCGCATCCGTCAGGACTCTACGATCGAAAACGGCATCAACCTTTGGTGTGTATCCGACAACCTGCGCAAAGGCGCTGCTTTGAATGCGGTCCAGATTGCCGAGCTCTTGGGACGTCGGGTGCTCAAAAAGGGCTAATCCCTCATATAACCATGCTCCGGATTGTTTCGGGGCATGGTCTCTAGTTTTGGGCCTCGAAAGCTGAAATTGCTCTGGCCAGATCAACGTATTCTTCGCAGCCTTTTTTACAAATCTCACCGAGCCGAACCAAATTGGCTTCCGCTTTGAGGGGACGTTCTAAGGCCAAATAAAGCTCGCCTTGATGTTTCAAAGTACCTTTATGGTCTGGATCGCTCTCCAATGCCTGCGCATAATAAATCGCCGCCATCGCAAGTTCCCCAAGGTGTTTCGACACATAGCCAGCCAAACAAAGCGCGTCGGCGTTTTGGGGGTCCTCCAAGATAAGAGGCCTTAAAACCGCGAGTGCTTCTTCAAATTTCTCGGCCTCCGTTAAAGCCTGCGCTGCGACGACGGAGGGGTGGAGCTGAAGGTTCTGGGAGGTATTGGCCGCCAGACTTTGAGTCGCAATCAATGCGAAAGCAAGAGCCATAGAGTTAAAGCGGCGACTAAGTTTGGGCATGTGGAAACCTTGGGGTATTTTAGGATATTGTTAACACACTTTTCCCGCAATAGTTGTAATTTTTTGTGAATCTGTCAAATCCACATAAATCCTTCCGCTCCTAACCTGTTCTTAACCGGCATCAGTTCAATTGAAGTCGGAGGTTCCAATGGATGAATTAAGATTTAACTGCCCGAAGCAATTATCGCAGAAATTTTGGAGAACCTGTCGGGATCGGGAGGAGACACTTGGTGGTGCTTTACGCAACATGATGCTCCGTGAGATCGTTATTTCCGATCCGGAGTTTCGCGATAAAGTGAATGATCTCTTTGATGAGGGAGAGGTTGGTTAAACCGTCTCGTCTTTCTACACCTCTAGGAACGTCCCGCTTTTAGGATCGTAACATTCTAAACCACCAGTGTGGATGTCGTTCCATAGCCCATGAATGTCCAGCTTGCCTGTCGTGATGGCCTCTTCCACAAACGGAAAAGTCATCAAGTTTTCCAAGCCAAGGATGACAGATTCTTTTTCAAGCGCTCTCAGTTGATCATCGCGAGACTCATCTGGGTTATGGATTTTATCAAAGCCAGGACGAAGGATGTCCATCCAGCGCCCAATGAAGCTGGTTTTCTCTTCAAGCTCGGGAGCGGCGCCGGTGCACATGTCATAGCAGCCTTGAACACCACCACAAATCGAATGGCCGACCAGTAGAATATTGGAAACCTTTAGGTGCTGAACCGCATATTCAATTGCAGCGGATGTGCCGTGAAAAGCTTCGTCCGGACTATAGGGAGGAACCAGATTGGCAATGTTGCGATGAATGAAAAACTCACCGGTTTCAGCTCCGAAAATCGAGGTAATATGAACGCGGCTATCGCAACATGAAATGACCATGGCGCGGGGGCGTTGGCCCTCGACCGCAAGACGGCGATACCAAGCTTGGTTCTCGTCATAATCCGTAGCCTTCCAGCCATGGTATCGTTTTACGAGATATGCGGGAATTGGTTTCGCAAATTTCATAATGCTGTCGCCTCATGCTAACTCTTTGTTTAGCTAAAATTGGGGGTAGAAACTCCCCCAACATCGCCATTATTCGCGTCAGAATAACCTATTATTCAGCGACGTGGAATATCCAAGAGTTGGGTATATATTTGGAGTGGTGTTATGGCGAATGTGGTT
>CAZXRG010000049.1:7840-17373 GCA_964642935.1 uncultured Rhodobacterales bacterium
TGGAATATCCAAGAGTTGGGTATATATTTGGAGTGGTGTTATGGCGAATGTGGTTGCATTCAACACAACCGAGCCGTCTGCGATCGATACAGATCCGATACAACGGCTCAAGCGTGAGCTTGGAGAAAAGAGATGTCGCGCCCTTGTGGACGGCATGATCTTCGACGTGACGGACGGGCTTTGTAAAATGGAACGGCTGATTGCCGAAGGTGACTTTGATTCCGTCAGCCAGCTTTTGGATCAAATCGCTGATGTAAGTGGTGACTTGGGTTTGGTGTGTCTCACTGATGTCGCCATGGACCTAAAGGAGTGCATCCGGGCGGAACACTGGGTGTCCGTCGCAGCGGTGTCCCATAGATTGATCCGCTTGGGCGAAGACAGCCTATTCTCTTTGATCGAGTTTACAAACAAATCCATCATCTAAGGCCTTGGGCTGACCCAGCCCAAACTCGAAATGACGCGGCCTATTTGACGTTGCCGCCGCCCGAAACCTAGGTGCGTTGCAATGGGCTTCGCGACAGGTAGACTGGCCCCCAAATCATCAATTTGGGACATGCTCTGTGACGCTTTCATTTTCAGAAACAAAGAAGAAACCGGTTCTCGCAACAGTGGTTCCGTCTGACGGCTGGAAAGCTGTGCAAAAAGGTCTGGATGCAACATCAAAGGCTTGGGCCAAAGCCAACGGATTTGAAGGCGGGCTCGGACAGATCTGTAAGCTACCCAATGAAAAGGGCGAGATCGGGCAGGTCTTGTATGGATTTGGAACCGAGGAAGCCCGCGCACGTGGCCGATTCCATTTGGCGCATTTGGCAAAAGGTCTCCCCGAAGGAGATTACCAACTGGACGGCGACTATGGCGACCCCGACGAAGCTGCGCTCGGCTGGCTTTTAGCGGGCTATGCCTTTGACCGTTATGCTTCAAACAAAGGCGCTCAGGCACGGCTTTTTACGCCCAAATCAGTTGACGGGGCGAAGCTTGAAGCGATCGCAAATGGAGCGGCCCTTGCCCAAGACCTGATCAACACGCCAGCATCCGACATGGGGCCAGATGCTCTTGAGGCCGCTTTCCGAGCTTTGGGAAAGGCCCATAAGGCAAAAGTAACGGTTATTTCAGGAGACGATCTTCTCAAAAAGAACTTCCCCATGATCCATGCTGTCGGACGTGCCTCTGACCAAGCACCGCGCTTACTGGACCTCACTTGGGGCCCGAAAGATGCACCAAAGATCACGCTTGTGGGCAAAGGCGTGTGTTTCGACACCGGCGGTCTCAACCTCAAGCCGGGGAATTCCATGGGCTTGATGAAAAAGGACATGGGAGGTGCGGCAAACACCATGGCTTTGGCGCAAATGATCATGGCGCAAAAACTGAAGGTCCGGCTGCGTTTGTTGGTGCCAGCGGTGGAAAACTCCGTTTCAGCGGGCGCGTTTCGCCCCGGCGATATTCTGACCTCCCGCAAAGGTCTCACCGTAGAAATCAACAACACAGATGCCGAAGGTCGGCTGGTTTTGGGTGACGCCCTTACCCTGGCGGATGAAGAAAGCCCGGAGCAGCTTTATTGCATGGCGACCCTAACAGGCGCTGCAAGGGTCGCGCTCGGCCCTGATTTGCCGCCCTATTATACGGACAGCGATGAGATGGCCGACGCCATCGACCGCGCGTCTCGCAAAGTGGCCGATCCATTGTGGCGGATGCCGTTTTGGACCCCTTATGAGGCCATGATTGAGCCTGGAATTGCGGATATCGATAACGCCCCTGCTGGCGGATTTGCAGGGTCCATAACTGCCGCACTCTTCTTAAAACGGTTCGTTGAGAACGCCTCCCATTTCGCACATTTCGACATCTACGGCTGGACGCCTGTTGCAAAACCGGGACGTCCAAAGGGCGGAGCCTGCCAGGGCGCGCGCGCCATATTCGAAGCCTTGAGCGCTCAATATGGCAGCTGATCTTGATCGACGGCTGTTTGCCTTTCGAGATGATATCGCAGCGGCCTCGCTAAAAGGGCAGGTCCAGTCCGCCCGTTTTGTGGCACCTGATCCGATGCAGGCCAAAGTACCCGTTCTCGATCTCTTGGCCGCGCCAGATGCGAGTGCTTTGGCGTCTCAACTGCTCTTTGGTGAGGTTTTTGACGTCTATGACGTCAAGGATGATCTGGCATGGGGTCAAAACCGGACCGATGGATATGTGGGCTATGTTAAGCGCTCGGGTCTGGGAGAGATGGCAGAGGTTAATTCTCGGATCACAGCGACTCTGGCTCATGTTTATCCCAATCCGAACTTCAAAAGTACGCCCACTCTAAGGCTACCATTCGGAGCCAGCGTATTGCTTACCAGTGAAGCCGATGGCTTTCATCAAACGCCAGACGGGTATATTTCCAAACGCCACCTCGACCAAAAGACCACTGATTTCGTGGCCGAGGCTGCGCGACTTGTGGGTGCCCCCTACCTTTGGGGCGGGCGCTCTCCGCTCGGGTTGGATTGTTCAGCTCTGGTGCAATTGGCCTTGATGGCCGTCGGTAAACCTTGCCCGCGCGATAGCGATATGCAGATGGAGACGCTGGGGAAGCACACTGACGGAGCCTATGAGCGAGGCGACTTGCTGTTCTGGAAGGGCCATGTGGGGATCGTATTTGATCAGGCCACTTTGCTCCACGCGAACGTCCATCACATGTGCGTAGCATTCGAAAACCTGTCTGATGCGATCGCGCGGATTGCCAAAGCCGATGGTCCGGTCACAGCCCATAAGCGGCTTTAAGAGGCCAGCCTAGGTGACCGCCCGGATCATCTTTTTCTCAAGTACGCGCAATACAATCCTGAGATCATCTCCGCGCTTCAAGATTTGCCCGTCCATGGCGATGACACTATATTGGCCCTGACGCCCTTTAAGCTTGGGGCGCTTTTCAATCCGGTAAATCGGATGCTCCGCGGCGCGTCGAAAGATCGAGAATATGGCCACATCCTTAAGCATCGAAATCCCGTAGTCTCGCCATTCACCGGCAGCGACCATACGACCGTATAGATCGAGGATGGGGTTTAGCTCCGTGCGGTGAAGCGAAACGGCCGGAGCATTGACTGGGAACTTGGTGAGTACGCCGTTGGACATGTGTTACATTAGACCCATATCGGCGGATTATTGCAAGAAAAACGATAATTACATTGACCGTTTGTGGAAACACATCTTTCGGCGCATAAGAGAGTCAACGCGCAGCACACAGGCGCGGAACCCTCGATTGGACTACAGTGCTCAGTGAGACCTTGTGCGGCCCCCACCGAAAAGCGTCTCGCTGAGCATTACTTTTTCAGAAATAACAATAAAAACTGTTCAATTAGGTTGGTTATGAGCCCGTTTGGCGCGCGCTTCCTACCTGTTAACGAGTGGTTAATGCCGAGCAAATTTACGCCCTCTGTTGTTAAAATGTGAAAAAAATCAATTTATCGTTATTTTTCAGCTAGTAATCGATCACATTATTGTGCATAAGTTTTCTTGTAGCGAAGAGCTGGCTCGGTGCCGTTGCTAAACAGCCCCCCACATTCGGCACCGAGCGGTCTCGCTACCTTCCAAAAATCCGCAGATAATTTTCTGAAAGATGAAAAGAAATATCATTTTTGGAACACATTTGGGTCCAAAGTCTGCCTTCAAGTCCCAGCATACATTGTCCTGTAGCGAAGAGCTGGCTCGGCGTCATGTGTTTCAGCCCCCACCCCAACATGACGCCGAGCGGTCTTCCTTCTTTCCCCCAAATTAACCAGCAATCTGAACAGCGCTCTTCATGTCACAGAGTGATGTATCTTTGTAGATCGCTCCTAATAACACACTGATTTAATGTAGTTTTTCGGTGCAAATCATCACTGTCTGGTCACATTTCAGCCCAAGACTTGCCCCGAATCCCCAGCATACCTTGTCCTGTAGCGAAGAGCTGGCTCGGCGTCATGTGTTTCAGCCCCCACCCCAACATGACGCCGAGCGGTCTTCCTTCCTCCCATAACTTCGCTTCCAATCCGCCGCTCAATCGCTAGTCTCTGTTGAAATTATTCTGGAGACTTCCATGCGCGATTTCCATCTTCCCGGCCGGTCCGGCGTCATTGCTCAAAACGGCATGTGCGCAACCTCCCACCCCATCGCGGCCAAGGTCGCGGTGGATATGATGGAATCAGGAGGCAACGCGGTTGATTCGGCGATTGCTGCCGCTTTGGTGCTGGGAATAGCCGAACCTGCCATGACAGGGATCGGTGGGGACTGTTTCTTTTTGGTCAAACCTGCAGGCTCGGAAGACCTGATCGGGTTGAACGGATCGGGTCGTGCACCCGCCGCTTTGGATGCATCCGCGCTTCGGGCAAAAGGCCATTCAGTCATGCCGACCTATGATGCGGCAGCCGTGTCGGTGCCAGGTGCCATTGACGCAATGCTGACCATGGCGGCGGATCATGGCAGAAAAGATATTGCCGAGATTCTCGCCCCGGCGATCCGCTATGCCGACGAGGGCATTCCCGTCGCCCCCCGCGTGGCGTTTGATTGGGCCGATATGCCGTCTGAAATGTCAGGGGATGCGGCGCGTTACTTTTTACACAACGGCAAAGCCCCAAAGGCAGGCGACATCTTTCGCGCCCCCGGTCAGGCGGAAGTTCTGCGCAAAATCGCCAAAGAAGGGCGTGCGGGTTTTTATGAGGGCGAGGTGGCCGAGGATATGGTCGCATCCCTGAACGCTCTTGGAGGTGTTCATACTCTGGATGATTTCGCCGCCGCCAAATGCGATTATGTGGAGCCCATCTCCGGCACCTACCGCGATATCGAGCTGGTAGAGCTGCCGCCCAATGGACAGGGCGCCACAGCGATCCTGATGGCGAATATTCTGTCCAACTTCGACATCGCCTCCATGGATCCAAAGGGAGCTTTGCGTGCCCATTTGGAAGCAGAGGCGGCCAAGCTGGCCTATGATGCCCGCAACCGCTTCATTGCCGACCCGACACCCAGACTGGATCATATGTTGTCCCAAAAGACAGCTGACGAACTGGCGGCTCTAATCGATCCAAGTGAAGTGATGGCCTCTGCCAGCGCCCTTTCGGAGGCGGTGCATAAGGAGACCATTTATATCACCGTTGTGGACAAGGATCGCATGGCCGTCTCGCTGATCTACTCGGTCTTCCACGGCTTTGGCTCACGCATTGCATCGTCTAAATACGGCGTACTCTTCCAGAACCGCGCCGCTGGCTTCTCCCTTGAGGAAGGCCACCCCAATGAAGCAGCAGGCGGCAAGCGCCCCATGCACACCATCATTCCGGGTATGATCCGCAAGGCTGGCAAAGTGATCATGCCGTTCGGGGTTATGGGCGGTCAGTATCAATCCGCCGGACATGCCCGGTTCATCTCGAATGTCGCGGACTTCGGAATGGACCCGCAGGACGCCATTGATGCGCCGCGATCCTTCCCGCAAGACGGCTTCCTCGATCTGGAGCGCGGCTATTCGGAAGCGGTCAAACAGGAGCTATCTGATCTCGGCCACAAAGTGCGCATTCCAGACGTTGCAATCGGAGGCGCTCAGGCAATCCGAATTGATGACGAGGTTTTGGTAGGCGGTTCAGACCCACGCAAAGACGGCTGCGCGTTGGGGTATTAAGCGGCAAAGCGTAACGAAAGGCGAAACGCCCTTAGTGCATCACGCTGCCAAATTTATACTGATCACCCGATAAAGCGCCAAAGAGCACTTCCACTTCCGGATGCTCCACCGGATCACCGCTGTTGTCTGTCACCAGATTCTGCTCGGACACATAGGCCGTGTAATAAGACGTCTCGTTCTCCGCCAACAGATGGTAAAATGGCTGGTCCTTCTTGGGACGGTGCTCCTCCGGGATCGACTGCCACCACTCCTCGGTGTTGTCGAACGTTGGGTCGATATCAAAAATCACACCGCGAAACGGATGAACCCGATGGCGAACCACCTGACCAATTGCGAACTTCGCCTGTGCTTTCAACATACCCATCACCTTCACGCGTTCACCCGGATAAAAACCGGACACTTTTGAAGCCATTGAACTCTTGCGGCGAAAGAGATCGAACGGCCTCAGCATCGCGTTAAAGAACAAGCTTTCGTCTTACGGGCCAAACCTTTCGCTGTCTATGCAGCTTTGCGCAAAAGTTACGGTATGATTAATGATTTGACCTAAACGGAGGCGAAAAAGACGCAAAATCAGGCGATTCCCCTCAGTTCCACGTCCAAGCATCCTAAGGACCAACCTCAGAAGCCCGGTTGTAGTTTGTGAGACAATAGCGCAAAAACCTTAAGAATTGTTTCCTCTATGGAGAGCTATCATGGACCGTTTGTCAGAGATGGAAGCCTTTGTCAGTGTCGTTGACAGAGGCGGTTTTACAGGGGCCGCCAACCATCTGGGCCTCTCGAAATCAGCGGTCTCCAAGCACATCTCCGCTCTGGAAAGCCGCCTAGGCGTGCGCCTTCTGGACCGTACCACACGGCGCGTGAACCCCACTGATATTGGCTTGAGTTACTATGACCGGGTCAAGAAAGTGCTGGCCGACACCTCTGACGCGGACGATATGGTCACCGCCATGCAGGCGCGGCCACGGGGAAAGCTCAAGGTGTCCCTTCCTGTCAGCTTCGGGTTGAGATCAGGGGGTAAGGCGATTTCCAGCTTCTTGAAAGCCTACCCTGACGTCTCCGTTGATCTGGTTCTGGATGATCGTTTCGTTGATATTGTAAAGGAAGGATATGATGTGGCCATCCGGATCGGGATCCTGCCAGACAGCTCCTTAAAAGCACGCAAGATCGCAGAGACCAAAGCGGTTCTGGTGGCCTCGCCCGATTACATTGCCACCCATGGAGCGCCCCAAAGTATCGATGATCTCTCCGACCATAAACTCCTGCACTATTCGATGCTATCAAGCGGGAGTGTATGGCGGATCATGTCGCGCTCCGGAGAGGAACGGCAGGTGAGAACCGGAGGCTGCTTGACGGCCAACAATGGTGACGTGCTGGCTCTGGGGATGATTGATGGTCTGGGGATCGGACTTACGCCGTCCTTCATTGTCGGTGAGCAACTGAAATCCGGTGCGCTCATTGAGCTGTTGGAGGACCACCCACAACCCCCCATAGCGATACATGTGGTTTATCCGTCCGGGCTTTATACCCAGCCCAAAACCCGTGCCTTCATTGATTTCATGGTCGACGCTTTCAAGGGGCGCGGCCCTATGGATTGGTAAACGACAAAGGCGCAGCCTCCTGCCGTTGCCGCCAAGCGGTCAGTATTCCGGCAGCAGCAATCAGGATCATGCCCAGAATGGTCGGCATATTGGGCAGTCCGCTAAAGAAGATATAGCCCCAGAAAGTCGCAAAGATCAGATAGCTGTAATCCACAGGCGCAAGGCCACTTAACTCGGCACTCTGATAGGCCTTCACGATCAACACATTGCCCGTGACATTGCAGACCGCACAAAAGGCGGCGATCCCCAGAACGGTTGTGGTGAGATGAGGCCATGCATTCAGCAGAAACGGCCACTCCGATACCATCGCCGGAGAGATCGGCGACAAGCCAATCAGAACAGCACCAATAGAGCATATCACCAGAAAGCCGAAACTGGCCCAAGCGGCCATGGTCACGGGGCTTTCATCACGACAATATTTCCGCAAAATGATCGCATTGATCGAGTAGAAGAAGCCCGAAAATATCGGCAAGATTTGCGCGGCATGAAAGCTTTGACCACTTGGCCGGATGATCAAAACCGCTCCCGTCGCGGCCATAACGATGGCCGACAGACGCCAAGCTCCGATCCGCTCACGCAAAAACACCATGGACAAAAGCGTCATGAAAATAGGGTAGGTGTAAAGGCCTGCCCCCATCTCAGGGAGGGTCAAAAAAGGTGCGCCTGAAAAGAAGAAAATCATCGTCCCCATGATCGCCGCAGTACGCGCCATGACCATTTTCGGGTTCTTTGGCCAAATCAAAGACCAGCCTCCGGCCATGGCAAGACCTACAAAAATAATGGCCAGATTTATAAGCGAACGAATGATCTGGAACTGCCATAAAGAGCTCGTTCCCGATGCAAACTTAACCAGACCATCTTGTAGACTGAGAAAGAGAAGGGCCGTCAGAATCAAGGCAACCGCCACGCGGGGGCTATCAATTTGGGTGCCTTTGAAAACGGACCAATTCATATAATATCGTTCTTTGTTTGAACTTTTTACTTCAGCTTAATGACAATAAGCCTAGCGCGGGTTTGTCTTGCGGGCAATCACGGAGATTTAATCCGGTAATGATAGCGCGAGACCGCCGTCATGCCGAGCCCCTCGTAAAGCGCTCTGGCGGGCGCATTGGCCTCTGTGGTCAAAAGCGCGAAGGTCTTTGCGCCCTGATCCATCGCCCATTTGGCACAGCCACAGGTCAGGTTTCGACCCACCCCAAGACGTCGTGCATGACCGCTTATGGTGAGCGCATGAAGCATGGCAATCTCTCCATGATTGGCTACAAAAACAGCGCCGCTTGCTTTGTCCTCATGGCGCGCCAGCAGAAACGACTTGGGATCAGAGGAGCGCTCCATCACCTCAATACGCTCCGGCCCAATATCATCACTGGCCCAAATCTCACGCTGCACCGCGAGGGGCGCATCACACGGGATCACCTTCATCCACATCTCGGCATGTTGGGCCAAATCCTCCGCCGGACAAGCATAAAGAATCACCGGATCAATCACCTCAAAGCCGAGTGTTTCAAGAGTGGCATCAAGCGCATCTTGCCCCGGTTTGAGCATGAACAAAGGGGTCTGCGCCATTTCGATCATAGCGCGTGACGCCGTTTCAATCTCAGCTATGGAGGCATCAATCCCGTTTAGGGTCGCCGCAGAGACCCGCTTCCCCCCGCCATTCCCGACCCGAAGCGTGAACGGACCCTGCTTAACAAAGCGCGCCGGTGCCCAAGTGGCATCGATTGCTTTAAAATAGGTCTCGGGCGGAAGGTCCTTCATGGGTGCAACCTACCCTGAGATGCTCTAAGAGCAAGTCCCATGACGCCTTTTGAATACGCGCCCCCCCAAGACCCGCTGGTCGTTTTGCACCAAGATGACGACCTGATCCTTGTGTCCAAACCCTCCGGGCTGTTGTCGGTTCCGGGGAAAGATCCCAAACATTCCGATTGCATGGAGGCACGGGTGAAGGCCGCTTTCCCACCCGCCCTTTTGGTCCATCGGCTCGATATGGATACCTCAGGCGTGATGATCTTTGCGGCCAATAGTGCGGCCCAAAGGCATCTGGGATTGCAATTTGAGCGGCGGCATCTGGAAAAAACCTACGAGGCTCTGGTCTGGGGACAGCCCATGGACGAGGGCATTGTGGACCTCCCGCTCATAGCCGATTGGCCAAACAGACCGCTCCAGAAGGTGTGCCATGAGACCGGAAAACCCTCTGAAACCGCTTGGAAGGTTCTGGACCGACAGCCAGATTTCGCCCGCGTCGCACTCTATCCCAAAACCGGACGCTCCCACCAGTTGCGGGTCCATATGAACGCACTCGGCCATGCAATCTTGGGAGACCG